>NZ_JAFATE010000428.1 GCF_019244115.1 Bradyrhizobium sp. | reverse complement strand
GTCCATGAAACTTTCGATCGAAAACACATTGTGATAGGCGCCGAGCGCCCGCATCGCCGAGATCCGCAACGGCATCTCGGCAATGAAGTGATGCACCACATGGGCATTGGGAAAGGTGTAGATCGGGATCGCGTTGCGATCGCCGCCTCCTTCCGGCAGCGGAAGGGGTTTTGGTGCCGGCACCTTGAACGGCTGCGCCATGTGCTGCGCGGCCAGCATGCATCCGGCGCCTCCCGGGCGCATCGAATGAGTGTTGCTCCACACCTCAAGGTTCCAGTCGACGATCTTTCCCTCGCGGTCGATCGAGGCCTTCAGCCGCGTGACCATGGCCGGACCGAACGGCTCCCAGGCATGCTCCTGCTCGCGCATCCACTGCACCCGCACCGGCCGTCCCGGCAGGGCGCGCGCAATCAGCGCCGCATCCGCCGCCGCATCGTCAGCGCCGTTATGACCGTAGCAGCCCGAGCCCTCGACATGAATGCAGCGGACCTTTGCCGGCGGCATGTGCAGCATCTCGGCAATCGCCTGGCGATCCGGATATACGCCCTGCGTGTGGGTCCACACGGTCAATGCGTCGCCATTGAGCTGCGCGACCGCGCAGGACGGGCCGATTGATCCGTGTGATTGATATGGCCTGACATAGGTGGCTTCGAGCGTGCTCTGGCCGACGGCCGACGGGTCGTTGCGCTCGAAAATCACGCTGTCCTGCGACGGCAGGCCGGTGATCACCTTGAGCAGATCGTCCTGATCAGGCAGGCGTGCCGTTTCCTTCCATTTGGCTGCCGCCGACAGCGCCTGCATCGCCTTCACCGACTGGTATTCCTTCTCGGCCACGACGGCGAGGAAATTGCCGTCCCTGACGACGCCGACGACGCCTGGCATCTTTTCGACTGCCGAGCTATCGCATTCGACGAGCTCCGCGCCATAGCTCGGCGGCCGCACGATCCGTGCGTGGACCATGCCGGGCAGGCGGATGTCCTGGACATAGGCTGCGCCGCCCGTGACCTTGGCCGGAATATCGACGCGCTGAAACGACTGGCCCATGACCTTGAATGTCGCGGGATCCTTCAGGGAGGACGTGGCCTGCGCCTGGACATGAAGGATATCGCCCGCAACCAGCTCGCCATATCCGGCCCGCCGGCCGTCCGGCGCCAGCACCTGACTATTTTCGGTGCGCAACTGACCGGTTGGCAGATCAAAGCGTCGCGCGGCCTCCGCGACCAGGAGTTCGCGCGCCTGCGCGGCCGCATTCTGGATTGCCGTGCCGCTATCCTGCATGGAATGGCTGCCCGCGGTATAGCCTTCATTGGCGGTCAAGGCCGTATCGGCGGTGACGACCTTCAGGGATGCAAAGGCGACATCGAGCTCCTCGGCCGCGACCTGCTGGAACGCAGTCTTGAAACCCTGGCCGAGTTCGGCCTTGCCGGTGAACACCGTGATGCTGCCGTCGGCGTCTATCCGAATCCACGAGTCCAGATAAGGCGACGTCTTTAGGCTACCGGGTGGGCTCGGTACAGCCACAGCCTGATCCTGCGCGAAGGCGCTCCCAAGCGAGAAGCTGACGACCAGCGCACCCGAGCCGGCCAACACGCGACGGCGATCCAAGACAAGGGTGCTCATCGATCAGCTCCGGATTCAGGGGCCAATTCAGCTCGATTCATCAATCCCGCGGCGCGACGGATGGCGCGCAGGATGCGCATATGCGTTCCGCACCGGCACAGATGCGGCTCGAGCTCGCCGCGGATCTCGTCATCGCTCGGGCTCGCATTCCTCATGAGCAACGCTTGCGCCCGCATCATCATTCCGGCAATGCAGTAGCCGCATTGTGCGGCCTGCTCGTCCAAAAACGCCCGCTGGATAGGTGCCGGATCGGCTGTCGTGCCGAGGCCCTCGAGCGTGGTCACCTGCTTGCCTTCGAGCAGCACCAGCGGCGTCACGCAGGAGAGCACCGCCTTGCCGTCGACGATGACCGTGCAGGCACCGCATTGGCCAAGCCCGCAGCCGAATTTCGCGGCGTTGAGCGCAAGATGATCGCGGAGCACATAAAGCAGCGGCGTGTCCGGCTCCGCGTCGACCCGGTGATCGCGACCGTTCACTTTCAATGTGATCATGGCTTGTCTCGCTGGGCTAAATCGGCAGGTGGCTGGCGCGACGCTGCGGCCGTCCGGAGCGCCGCCACCTGCGTGCGCCTTGCCTCCGCCACGACCTGATCAACGCCGGTCCATGCCGGCTGGTTGCTGAAGCGGCTGCGCAGATAGATCAGGACGGCCACGATCTGGCCGTCAGTCATGCTGCTGGCAAATCCGGGCATGATCGGGCTGCGTTCGCCTTCGCGAGGCGAGATGCCAGCCAGCACGATGTTGGCAAGGTTGCGCGGATCAGAACCGCAGACTGCGGTGCTCAGCGCGAGATTGATGCCGCCATAGGGCAGCGCCCGGCCGCTTTCGTGACAGCTTGCACAGGTCGCAGCGTAGATCGCAGCACCGGCCGCATTGGTTTCCGATGCCCGGCCTGCCATCGCCTTGAGCTCCGCCAGCACGGTCTCGGCGCCACGGCGGTGATCGGGCGACGGCTGTCCGAACACACCGGCCATATAGGTGGCGATCGCACGCACATCGTCAGGATCAACCGACGACAGATTGGCCACCACCTGCGCCATCGGCCCGCGCGCCGTGCCGTGATCAGGATGCCAACCGTTGCGCAGATAGCCGAACAACGCATCCGCATCCCACGGCACTGGTGAAGGCGAATGGGCGTTGATCGCATAAGCCTGCCAGTTGTCCACATCGCCGCCCGAGAACGAAGCGCTGGCACGTTCGCCGCCGAGCGCGTTACGCGGCGTGTGGCAGGCACCGCAATGCGCCAGACCCTCGACCAGATAGGCGCCGCGGTTCCATTCCGCGCCCTTCGAGGAGTCCGGATGGTAGGTTGCGCTTCGCAGCAGTTTCCAACCGGCGATCAAAGGCCGTTGATCGAATGGAAATGACAGCCGGTTCGCCGGCGCGGCCGAACGCACGGGCTCGCGCGTCATCAGGTAGGCGTAAAGGGCCCGATCGTCCTCATCGCTGACATTGGTGAAATGATCGTAGGGAAAGGTCGGATAGAGATGCCGGCCCTCGCGATCGACGCCATCGCGCATGGCGCGGCGAAACGCAGCTTCCGACCACCTGCCGATTCCAGTGTCGGCATCCGGCGTGATGTTGGACGAGAACACCGTTCCGAACGGCGTCGGCACCGCTACGGCACCGGCGAAATCCTTAGCCCCGGGCGCGGTGTGACAATTGCTGCAATTCCCGATCACAGCGAGCGTGCGGCCGCGCTTGACCAGATCATTCGCAAACGTCCGTTGCGCCGGATCAATGGCATCGATGGCCGGCCGCCACACGACCGCAAAGACAGCCGCCGCGCCGCCAAGGACCAGCGCAGCCAACACGCCTGCGATCACTCCCGACCTTGTCATTCTGTCCCGGCCGTTTTCCGCAACAGATCGTAGCATAAACCGGTAAGAAACGCGCCCGCCTGCGTGTCACGCTCAGTAAATTCCGACCTCGAAGGGTTGTTCGCTTTCGATCGATTTCAGCCGCTCGGCATAGGCGGCGAGAAGCTCTGTCCGCTGGCCCTGTTCCAGTCGCACCGGCCCGTAAGCGATTTGTGGCGCAAGCACGTCGAAACCCACGAACTGCAGCATTCCGCGCTGGACCGGCCGCAGGATCGCGAAAATATCCCCGTTGAAAGCGCCCTTCACATAGGCGGGTGGCGGCCCGCCGGTCGTGAGCGACAGCATGGCCCGCTTGCCCTTGAAAACGCCGTTGGTATAGAGCCGTTCCCCGCCATAGGTGCGTCCCATCGCGAACACGCGATCGACCCAGCCTTTGAGGATGCCGGGAAGGCCGAACCACCAGAGCGGAAACTGCCAGATCATCAGGTCACACCATTCCAGCTTCTGGATCTCGATCTCAACGTCGTCGGCAAAGCCGTAGGTCTCGGTCGCGTACCTCTCCTCGATCTGCGGCTTGAAATAGTCCGGGTCCTTGACGCTGATGAAATTTAGTCTGCTGGAGACCGGGTTGAACTGCATCGCGTAGAGATCCGAGGTCCGGACTTCGTGGCCTCTGGCTGTGAGCGTCTCGACTGCCAGGCGATACATCGCGCCGTTGAAGCTTTGGTACTCCGGATGTGCGAGAACGATGAAGACTTTCATTGCAGGCCCCTCTTCGGCCGTTCAGATTGACCGTCAAAGTATCAACGGTTCGGAGCGGCAATCGCTCGCCGGCATGCGACCGATGTGACACGATTGTCACACTCGGCGAGGAATGTCCCCATTGTTCCCTGTACGTTCGCAAGAGTTAATCACGGAAGCGAGCACCGTCGGCTAGTCTAATCCGGTGGTTGTGATTCATCGTGCTTTTCGCTGCCCGAGGGAGAGCCGACATGCCAGCCTTCATTCAGCACCATGACATCCAGCATCACGCCAAGATGGCGCCCGAAATCTGTCCGAGCTGCATGGGAATGCTGCCCATGTATGTGCGGCAGATCGAGCCGCATTGGAACGCCTCCGAAATCGAGTTCGTCTATGAATGTTTCGATTGCGGTGCCGAACTGAGGCAGACGTTGAGAAAGCCGCGGCATTGAAGACGGGCGCGCAGTGACCGGATCTGTTGAAATTCGCATGCTCGACTGACTTGGCTGCAGAACCGTCGCCCGGCACGGGGATGGGGCGGAGGTTCCTGCGTCATGTTGAAGTGAAATTCAGAGCGCCTGTTGCCTGATTGAATGGCCGTCTTCGCGACCTACATTGCATTCCTGGAAGTGAAACGCGATCTCGTCCAGAGCGCGCTGCTCCCACTCCTCGACTTGCGCCAGCCAAAATGCCCTTCGCTCGGAGTCAAACGCAGCGCGCTCCCGGCATAGAAATTCCTGACTGCGAATCTCAACGAGCTTGTCCATGCCTCCACTCCGCTGTGTGAAGCAAATTCGCAGGTGAAGCTTAGCAGAGTCGGGAGGGGTTTTCCTCTTCTGTTGTGTACTGCGCTGCGGCATTTCGCGCTCAAGTACCAGCTGACGTCGCATCGCAAAAGGCGAACCGGTCATCGTGCCGGCGAGCAAATCCTCGGCACACGCGGCGCGAATCAGCCATCTGATCACGATATCGCCGGCGCACCGCGGTATTGCGACAACGGCTCGACGATCGTCGACAGCCGCCCGGCGCGGTGTCACATGCGTGTCGCGCGAACATTGCAAGGAGGAAACGCTCACTCATTGAGAGGCGGACGAATGGCGGCGCATTTTCTCGAAAGCTCGTTGCCGTGACGGGCTGGATAGCGCTGCTCGTGGCGGGCCTCCTTGAGGTTGCGTGGGCGCTTGGCCTGAAGCATTCGGACGGACTGACGCGATTCTGGCCGACGCTCGCCACCGTGGTCGCGATCGGCTTCAGTTTCGCTCTGATGGCCATCGCGCTGCGGTCACTGCCGTTTGGTACGGCTTACGCGGTGTGGACCGGCATTGGCGCGGTCGGCAGCATCCTCGTCGGCATGCTCCTGTACAGTGAGCCGACCGACCCTGTTCGAATCCTCTGCCTGACCCTGATCATCGCCGGCATGATCGGGTTGAAACTCAATTCGCCGGTCTGAGACCCAGGCAACCGCGCCGGTCGTTGCGCGTAAATATCGCCAGGCTTCGAAGCCGCCGAACAGAGCCAGCGCGATCGTCAGCGGCACGAGATGATAGAGAAACCGGAACATCAACAGCGCGGCCAGCAAAGCTTCCCGGTCCTCGCTGCCGAGCCCGATCAGAATCGTCGCATCGAACACGCCGAGCCCGGCCGGCGCGTGGCTTGCGAAACCGAGCAGGGTTGCCGCGATGAAAACGGCGATCAGCCGGAAAACCCCGATGTCCAGACCCGGCGGGACCAGAATGTACATGGCGAGCGCGGCCGCCGTGAGGTCGAGAAGCCCGATCACGATCTGCAGCAGCACCAGGGGACCGGACGGCAGCTTGACCAGCCATGGCTTCCTGCCGACGCTTCGCGGATGAAACCAGCTCCAGGCGAGAAACGCGCCGACGCAGCACAACAATGTCAGCGCCACCAGCCGGTTGATGCCGGACGACAGATGATCAATGACGCCGATAGCCGTCGGCTCATAGAGCAGGCAGAAGCCGAGCGCCGTCATGTTGCCCAGCCAGAAGGTAAGGCCGGTAAGAAAGCAGATATTTGCGATGCCGATCGGGCCGAGTCCATTGCCGGCATAGATGCGATAGCGGATCACCGGCGAGATCAGCGCGACCGCGCCGATGCCATGAGCGATGGGATAGCTCGTGAAGCTCGCGAGCGCCGCGATCCGGTAGGGAACGTCCTTGCGTCCCATGGTGTGGAGCGCGAGCCAGTCATAGAGCGTGATGCTGCCGTAGGATGCCGTCACCAGCGTCAGGGCGAGCGCGATTACGCTGAAATCGGTTTCACGGATCACCGAGAAGACCTGGTCGTAATCGACGTTTCGCAGCGCGTGCCGCAGCGCAAGCAGCGCGCCCGTCGCGATCGCCACGCTGACAAAGACACCGCCCAGGCCCTTCCATCGGGCGCCGCGACCAAGCAGCTTTCGCAGAGCAGTGAGTCTCAGGCGCCTGTCCATCCCAATGAATGATCCGGCGACCACGACGGTCGATTCGGAACGAGGAACCTCTTTGACCATGGAGATATGACAATCGCGTAACTGTTCCCGGTATTAGTGCTCGCAATAACGCATTCGCGAGGTCGAAAAGCAGACTCATTATGGTCGCATGCAGTTCACGCTCGTTGCGTAATAACCCGGCAAGATCAAGCGAATCAGACGTCTCGAGGCGGCATGGCGGCAGAACTTGACTACGATCTCACACCCGATCAGTGGGAGGCACTGAAGACGATTCGCAGGCCCGTGTCCGAACGTCGCAGCCTGCGCGTTCCAGCCGTTCAGCAACTGCTTCAGCTACAATTGGCCGACGAGATTGACGGTGCGCCCGTGCTGACGCCATTGGGACGAAAGGTGCTGATCAGAGGTTCGTCTAGTCTGCTGGATCTGGTGGCCTGAACGCATTCGCGCGTGCACTCACCACAGCGATTTCCGCGCCCGCTCCGGCCAGGCGCGATCATACTCCTCGCCTCCGACCCGGCGCTCACTCATGTCGGCGAGAATTTGACCGGGCGTCGGAAGGATTTTCGCATCCACGCGCTTGTCGGGATTCCAGAGGTCGGAACGGACAATGGCACGTGCGCACTGGAAGTAGATCTCGTGCACCGACATGACGATGACGCTGCGCGGCGCCTTGTCCTCGACGGCGAACGACGCCAGGAGATCCACGTCGGTCGACACTTTCGCATTGCCGTTGATCCGTAAGGTGCTGCCCGAACCCGGAATCAGGAACAGCAGCGCGACGCGAGGATCGCGCACGATGTTGCGCAGCGAATCGATTCGGTTGTTGCCGCGCCGATCCGGCATCATCAGTGTCCTGTCGTCATGGATGCGGACAAATCCGGGCAGGTCGCCGCGCGGCGAACAGTCGAGGCCCTCCGGCCCCGATGTCGCCAGGGCCACGAATGGCGACGTCTCTATCAAGACGCGATAGAGCGGCGTCACGCGGTCGGCGACCTTGACGGTCGAGGCCTCGTTGGGGTGGCCGTAGATCGCCTCGAGTTGTTCGACAGTTTCGATGATCGGCACGGTCTTCCTTTCGTCGTTCATCGCGGTTTCGGTTCCGGTTCACGCGTTGGCACGCCCGCGATCGCCTGCACCAGCCGATCGGCATGAGCGGCCGGATCGCCGATATTGACGATCGTGACATCCGGTGGGACCCTGTCATCGTCAACGCTACGTGCGAGCCTCAGTTCGATCGCACCATCGCTGCCGCGCCGCCGCAAGGCAACACGCTCCGCAAGGACCTCGGGCGGCGCGGATATCGCGACCACCACGACATCAGCATAGCTCTGGCGCAATGGATCGACCACCGTGCGCGAAACGTTGGCGACCACCGTGTGGCCCGCGCGGACCTCATCCTCGACGCTGCGCGGCAGGGCATAGCGATGACCGTGCGCGCCCCAGTGAACCGCCAACGCACCCTCGGCAAGCAGCCGTTCGAAGGCTTCATCGTCGACCTGTAAATTGTCTTCGAAAGCGGACGCCTCCCGCGTCACCAGCCGTCGCGGGAACACGATGCTGGTATTGCCGGCGCAAGCGCGGCGCGCAAGGTTCAGCAAGGTATCCTTGCCGGCTCCGCTCGGGCCGACCACCAGCACGAGCCGGCCAGGCCCGATCCGGGCCGAGCGATGCGAGACGATGGTGGGTAGCTCACTCACGCCACGCGACGCCCCTCGCGCCAGACGCTGCGCACCACAGGCACGCTGTGGGCAATGTGGACGCGGATCAGATCGGCGCGCTTGCCGATCGCGATTTCGCCGCGGTCGGCAAGGCCGACGGCCTCGGCGGGCGTCTTGGTCACGGTCCGAATCGCCGACGCAAGGTCGATGTTGGGAGCCTGTTGCGGCAACTGCAACGCAGCCATCAGCAGGCTCGACGGAACGTAGTCGGACGACAGAATGTCCAACAGGCCCTTCCGGGCAAGGTCGATAGCCGCGATGTTGCCGGAATGCGAACCGCCGCGCACCACGTTCGGCGCCCCCATCAAAATACTGATGCCGGCCTCGTGGAGCCCCTGCGCAGCTTCCAGCGTGGTCGGGAATTCCGCAACCGACACGCAGTCGCGAATGGCGTCGGTGACATTTTCCGCGGTCGTGTCGTCGTGGCTCGCAAGCGGAATGGCATGCTGACGCGCCAGGGTCACGATCCGTCGCATGTTGTCCGCTGCGTAGGCCTTCTGATATTCCACGCGCCGCCCGAACAGGACGTCGAGTTCCGCGTCGGTCATGCCGCCGGCCTTGCCGCGATAATAGTCGCGTAGCTTGACCTCGTCGCGAAACTGGCGTTGCCCCGGCGTGTGGTCCATCAATGACATCAGCCGCACATCGGGCCGCTCAACCAGTTCCATGGCTTCCTCGACCACGTCCGGCATTGGAAGTTCGCAGCGCAGATGCAGGAAGTGGTCGGCGCGCAGCAGATCGGCTTCGCGTGCGGAGGTGATGGCCGTTGCCAGCACCCCTGCCCGGCCATCGACGTCCTCGGCGCCGTCCTCGCGCCAGACCCGCAGCGAATCCAGCACGGTCGTGATGCCTGAGGTCGCGAGTTGTCCATCATAGGAGACCACGGCCGCGATCGGATTCCAGAACACTTTCGGCCGCGGCACGTAATGCGACTCGAGATGATCGGTATGCAGTTCGATCATTCCGGGCATGACGAGGTCGCCTTGCGCATCGTCGCCGGCAAAACGCGCGTCACCCTCCCCGAAATCCGCAATGCGTCCGCCCGCGATGGCGAGCCAGCCGCGATCGATGATCCGATCGGCGAGTGCAATCCGCGCATTTGCGATCACGGTTTCGGATTTGGTCGAGGTCATTGCAAGCTGCCTTTCCCTAGGCCGCGGCTGCGAAGGTTGTCACGTCGACCACCCGGTCGGCGATCATGTGACGGACCTCGTCATCATGGACGATCGCGACCATGGCAACGCCGGCGCGCTTCTTCTCGTCGATAAGGCGGATCACGACATCCCGGTTGGCGGCGTCGAGGGACGCGGTCGGCTCATCAAGCAGGAGCACGGGCAAATCGGAGATGAAGCCGCGCGCAATGTTGACGCGCTGCTGTTCGCCGCCCGAGAAGGTCGATGGCGGAAGCCGCCACAGCCGCTCGGGGATGTTGAGGCAGCTCAGCAAGCGCCCTGCCCGCTCACGCGCCGCATCCCGTCCGATCCCCGTCGCGACCAGCGGCTCGGCGACGACGTCGATGGTGGGGACGCGCGGCACCGCGCGGAGAAACTGGCTGACATAGCCGATCGTGCTGCGACGGATGCTCAGGATCTGCCGCGGCTCGGACGTTGCGATATTTTGCGGGACGCCTTCGTGGCGCACGAAGATGCTGCCGCCATCGCAGCGATAGTTGCCAAAGATCATCTTCAGGATCGACGACTTGCCCGCGCCGGATGGCCCTGACAGCACGACGCACTCGCCCGCGTTGACCTGAAAGCAGACGCCGCGCACCACCGGCAGCCTCACACCGCCCTGCAGATGCATGGTAAAGCTTTTTTGCGCGTCGATGATGTCGATCATGGTGGTCATGGATGCGGCTCTCACGGCGGCAGTATCGAGGAAACGAGCAATTGCGTGTAGGGCTCGTGCGGATCGTCCAGCACCTGATCGGTCAGGCCCGTCTCGATCACCCGGCCGCCCTTCATCACCATCACGCGATGCGACAACAGCCGCGCAACCGCGAGGTCATGGGTCACAACGATCGCCGCAAGCCCAAGCTCGCTGACGAGATTGCGCATCAGGTCCAGCAAACGCGCCTGCACCGAGACGTCGAGACCGCCGGTCGGCTCGTCCATGAAGACCAGACGCGGCTCGGTGACAAGGTTGCGCGCGATCTGCAGGCGTTGCCGCATCCCGCCGGAATAGGTGCGTGGCGCATCATCGATCCGTGCGGTGTCGATCTCGACCCGTTCGAGCCAGGATGATGCCGTCTGCCTGATGCGGCCGTAATGCTTCCAGCCGACCGCCATCAGACGCTCGCCGACGTTGGCACCGGCCGAGACCGCCATGCGCAGACCCTGCGCCGGATCCTGGTGCACATAGCCCCAGTCGGTGCGGAACAAAAAGCGCCGCTCGGCTTCGCCGAGGCTGGCCAGATCGCGCAGCACACCATCGCGCATGCGATAGGAGACGCGGCCGGATGTCGGCGCAAGCTGCGCCGACAGCAGCTGGAGCAGTGTCGTTTTGCCGGAACCGGATTCGCCGACGATCGCCAGCACCTCCCCGGGATAGAGCGAGAACGAAATGTCCTGGCACGCCGTCAGCCGGCCATAGCTCTTGCCCAGGCCCTCTGCCACCAGCAGCGCCTCATCAGTGCCATGCGCGTCAGTCATGGGCGCGCTCCTTGTGCGGCGCCGCGCTCTCGCTGCCGCGATGACCGGCCGCCTGACGGTTCTCGCAATAATCGGTGTCGGAGCAGACGAACATGCGGCTGCCCTGATCGTCAGTGACGATCTCGTCGAGATAAGCATCCTCGGCGCCGCACAGCGCGCATGGCGCGTCAAAACGGTAGCGCGTGAACGGATGGTCCTCAAAATCCAGCGACACCACCTGCGTATAGGGCGGGATTGCGTAAATGCGTTTTTCGCGGCCGGCGCCGAACAGCTGCAAGGCCGGTGAATTGTCCATCTTAGGATTGTCGAATTTTGGCGTCGGCGACGGATCCATCACGTAGCGGGCGTTCACCTTCACCGGATAGGCGTAGGCGGTCGCGATATGGCCGAAGCGGGCGATATCCTCGTAGAGTTTGACATGCATCAGCCCATATTCACCGAGCGCGTGCATGCGGCGCGTCTCGGTCTCGCGCGGCTCCAGGAAGCGCAGCGGCTCCGGGATCGGCACCTGATAGACCAGCACCTGGCCGCTCTGCAATGACGCCTCGGGAATGCGGTGGCGTGTCTGGATCACGGTCGCGTCCGCCGTGCTGGTGGTGGTCGCAACCCCTGCGGTCTTGGCAAAGAATTTTCGGATCGAGATCGCGTTGGTGGTGTCGTCGGAGCCCTGATCGATCACCTTGAGCACGTCGCTGGGACCCAGGATCGCAGCGGTCACCTGCACGCCGCCGGTGCCCCAGCCGTAAGGCATCGGCATCTCACGGCTCGCGAACGGCACCTGATAGCCGGGGATCGCGATCGCCTTCAGAATGGCGCGACGGATCATCCGCTTGGTCTGCTCGTCCAGATAGGCAAAATTGTAGGCGGGCGCATTCATTCGGCGGCCTCCTTCAACTGCGTCTCGTTGGAGGTGTCGGCAAACTCCTGGCGCAGCTTGCGCAGCAGTCCGAGCTCGGACTGGAAGTCGACATAATGCGGCAGCTTCAGGTGCTCGACAAATCCGGTCGCCTGCACATTGTCAGAATGCGACATCACGAACTCTTCGTCTTGGGCAGGCGCGACAACCTCTTCCCCAAGTTCGCGGGCGCGCAGGCTGCGATCGACCAGCGCCATCGACATGGTCTTGCGCTCGCTCTGGCCGAAGGCCAGCCCATAGCCGCGAGTGAAACATGGCGCCTCGGTGGCCGAACCCTTGAACTGGTTGACCATCTGACATTCGGTCAGCGCGATCGGACCGAGCGGCACTGCAAAGCCCACCTCCTCGGCGAAGAACTCCACCTCGACCTCGCCGAAGCGGATCTCTCCGGCGAACGGGTGATTGCGGCCATAGCCGCGCTGCGTCGAATAGCCGAGCGCCAGCAGAAAGCCTTCATCGGCGCGCGCCAGATTCTGCAGCCTCAGATCCCGGTCCGCAGGGAAGCTCAGAGGCTCACGGGTGAGATCGCCAACCGGTGCGTCGATCGGACCTTGCGGAGATGGCTCGATCAGCCCATCGCGGCCGAGGATGTCCGTGACACGCGGCATCGGCGCGGATGCGGCCTCGGCCGTGGCCGGCTGCTCCGGCACAAAACCCTCCGCAAGCTGCGGATCCAACAGGCGATGGGTGTAGTCGAAGGTCGGCCCCAAAACCTGTCCGCCGGGAACGTCCTTGAAGGTCGAAGAAACGCGCCTGCGCACCTGCATAGCTCCGGTATCGAGCGGCTCGGTCGCGCCAAAACGCGGCAGCGTGGCGCGGAAGGCGCGGACCAGGAAGATGGCCTCAATCAGATCGCCGCGCGCCTGCTTGATCGCGAGCGCCGCAAGCTCCCGGTCGTACAACGAGCCCTCGCTCATGACGCGGTCGACGCCGAGCGCGAGCTGCTCGGAAATCTGCGCGAGCAAAAGCTCCGGGACCTCACGATCGCCGCGCCGTTCGTGCGCCAGCAGGCGATGGGCATTGTCGATGGCGCGCTCGCCTCCCTTGACGGCGACATACATGGCTCAGCCTTCCTTCGATCAGCCGTGTCGTGCGTGGGATCGCGACGACGACGTCGTCATGCACCAGAATGACATCGATCCCGCGCGGGAACAGCGCTGCATTGACGGCAAGCCGCTCGAACAGGT
>NZ_JAFATE010000403.1 GCF_019244115.1 Bradyrhizobium sp. | reverse complement strand
GGTCTCGCCGCGGCTTGCCGCGGAAGGCATTCCGGCCGCCAATCGTCACGCGACCGTCGCGGTCGCCAGCACGCTCGGCGTGCTGGTGCCGCCATCACTGGTGCTGATCCTGCTCAGCGACGCCATGCTGTCGGCCCATACGATGGCGGTGACTGCGACCGGCCGGAGCGATCGCGTCGTCAACACCCAGGACATTTTTCATGCCGCGCTGCTGCCGGGCGCGATCTTTCTCGCGCTCTGCCTGGGCCTGTCCTTCTTCGCGGCGCGAACCGCGGACAAATTGCCGGCGCGCGAACCTCTGGCGCCGGCGCAAGGCCTGCTCGCAGCACTGGCGCTCGCCTTTCTGATCGTGCTGCTGGGCGGGGTCACATCAGGCTATTTCTACGCGGTGGAAGCCGCCGCGATGGGTGCGTTCGCACTGCTTGTCGCCGGGCTCGTCACCGGGCGCCTGCCGCGCGCAGAACTCGGCAAGATGCTGGGCGATGCGATTGCGCTGACCGGCGCGCTGTTCTCGCTGCTGCTCGCGGCCACCACGTTCACGATGATTTTGCGACTGCTCGGCACCGCCGACCTCGTCGGCCGGCTTGTGTCCTCGATCCCGGGTGGCGAGATCACGGCGGTCGCGACCGTGCTCGCCGTCATCGCGATCTCGGCCTTCGTGCTCGATGCCTTCGAGATCATCTTTGTGATCGTGCCGATCGTGATCCCGCCGCTGCTGATTCGGGTCGGCGATGCGCGCTGGGTCGCGGTGCTGGTGCTGCTGACCCTGCAGTCGAGTTTTCTGCTGCCGCCGTTCGGCTACGCGCTGATGATGGTGCGCGGCGTGCTGAAGGAACAGGTCTCCTTTCGTGCCATGCTGCGTGCCCTGGCGCCGTTTCTGGCGGCGCAGTGGCTGCTGCTGCTCGTCGTGCTGCTGTTCCCTCAGTTGACGCACACGGGGCAGTCGGCGGAAGACTCAACGCGTGCGCCGCCGGCGCCGATGTCGGACGCGGAATTCAATCGCCGCCTGCAGGACATGATCAAGCTGCCGGACCTCGATCCGCCCGGGAACCCCGAGCGGCGGTGAGTTGAGAAAATGCCAGCCAAGCCCTCGATGTCATTGCCCGCGAAAGCGGCTGTGAGGCAATCGTCATTGCGAGGCGCAAAGCGCCGAAGCAATCCAGACTGTCGCCGCGGAGATAGTCTGGATTGCTTCGCTTCGCTCGCAATGACGAACCTTGCGATACCGGCTTCTCCGACGTCATTGCCCGCGGAAGGCGGGCAATCCAGTACGCCGCGGCCTATCGGGTCAAGTACTGCTGCCGCTGGGATACTGGATCGCCCGGTCGAGCCGGGCGATGACAGCGGGAGAGTGGCGTTCCATCAAACATTGGTGTTGGAACAAGCGAAACTAATACCGCTCCTCACGCTTGTTTGAGGCTGACAGCCGCTTCTTCGAGGGCTGTTGTTCCAATTAGGCAAGACGAAGGAGTGATCTGATGAAAGCTTTGTCGCTGGTGATTGGCGCCGCCGTCGCTGCGCTCGCAACGACGGGGGCTTCGGCGCAATCCGCCAACCTGACGGGGACTTACCGCTGCATCCAGATGTGCCGCGACGGCATGATCGGTGCGCCGGCCTACATCACGCAGAACGGGTCCAACTTCAATCTTGTGACCGAGACCGGCGAGTCCTATCGCGCCTGGCCCGACTGGTCGGCGCCCGAAAGCCGGATCTGGATCGATGCCCGCGACGAGAGCGCGGTCTATTCGCCCGATGGCATCCGCATCCAGTTCGATGACGGCCGCGTCTGGCAGCGTGTCATCGGACCTGCGCCCGCGCTGGTCGGGCCCGCGCCGGCCGTGGTCTGGCGGCGGTAGTCAAACTGTTCAGGAGTGTGAGAGACGCGCCGCCCGGGCAACGGGCGGCGCGTCTCGCGTCGGCTCATCGAGCCCGCCGTGGTCGAGCCCCGCGAATGAGCAGTCGACAAGGGACGCCGGGAGGAGGTCGCGCTGGTCTTCATGAGGCAGCGGAACCATCTGGTAGTGCTGGCGCCCGAGAAAGGTATCGGAGCCATCGGCCTCTTTGAGCACCTCGCGCGCCTTGGCGAGGACATCACGGCTGCGCGCCGTGTGTTCTGCCATCGTGGCGGACGACGCGCTTCGCAATGCGATGAGACGGTAGCACTGTTCATCCATGTGGCGAGGATACCACCTAAAGATGATGAATTTGGGGCAGTCCGACTTTAGATTTAGAATTTCGGCCCGGTTCGCTCCGGACCAAAGCCGAAACGGCCGAGGCACCGGGGCATGATTCTCCGCGAATACAGATCGACGCCGCAGCAGCCGATCGAAGCCGCGTTCCGTTCTGCTCGTTCAGGCGGCCTTCTCGTGATCCGCCGGCCCGGCGCGCAGATTATCGAAAAACGTTTCGACCTCGCGTGACAGCGTCTCGGCAGTGGCGTTGAGGTCGTCGGAGGCTGTGAGCACGGAGGCTGCGACCGTCGAGGTCTGGCCGATCGCATCGCGCAGCGAGCCGATGTTGTGCACCAGCGTGGCATTGCCTTGCGCGGCGCCCTGCGCGTTGGATGAGATCTCGCGCGTGGCGGCATCCTGCTGGCCGATGGCATGGGCGATGTTGGTCGTGATCGCGTTGATCTCGCCGACGGCGTGACCGATCTCGCGCACCGCGTCGACGGCGTTTCTGGTCGAGGACTGGATCAGGCTGACGTTCTGGCTGATCTCCTCGGTCGCCTTCGCGGTCTGGCCGGCCAGCGCCTTGACCTCGTGCGCAACCACGGCAAAGCCGCGCCCGGCATCGCCGGCGCGGGCCGCCTCGATGGTCGCGTTCAACGCCAGCAAATTGGTCTGCTCGGCAATCGCCTGAATCAGGTTCAAAACGCCATCGATCCGCTGCGTCGCCGCGGCGAGGCTTTCGATTTCGGCGATCGATTTCTCGGTGCGCAATCCGGTCTGTTCCACGGCGGCCGCTGACTGGCGGACCTGGCGCCCGATCTCCTCGACGGAAGCCGACAGCTCCTCGGCGGCACCGGCCACCGTCGACACGTTGCTGGAGGCCTGCTCGGTCGCGCCCGCGGCTGCGCTCGCCTCATTGCTGGCCTTCGACGTCACGCGGGTGATGGTCTGTGCGCTGCCGCGCATCGCCGTAGCGTTCTCCTTCACCGCGCGCAGCACGGTCCCGATCGCTCCGCGAAAGGCCTCGACTGATATCTCGATGTGGCGGCCACGTGCCTCGCGGATTTGCGACTCCCTGACGACCTGCGAATTGAGGTTCTTGTTGTGGTCCATCGCCTGCCGGAAGATCTCGATGGCGCGCGCCAGCGCACCGACCTCGTCGCCGCGATCGGTGTGGGGAACGCGGACATTGTCAGCGCCCTCGGCGACCTGCTTGATCACAGCGGTGATGACCGAGAGCGGCCGCGCGATCGACCGTGCGATCAGGATCACCCCTATCAGAACCAGCGCGAGCGCCACGCCGCCAAGACCGGTCAGCACGAGGGACAATTGGCGGGTGGTTTCGGTCTGCTCCGCAATGTCTTTCGCGCGCTCGGCATAGACCTTGGATAGCGTCTCCAGATCCTTGTTCAGCGCCGAACGAACCGAACGGTTGGCCTCATTGTCGCCCCATTCGCGGCCCGCCGCAGGGTTGATCTCGACGGCGCGCCGCACCAGTTCTTTGCGGAATTCGACGAACTGATCGATGCGCTTCTTGAAGGTCGCAAACTGCGCGGCGTCGTCGCTCTGCACGATCGCCTGCCATTGGTTGACGACCGCCACGATTTGCTCGTTGAACTTGAGGATGCCCTCATTGAACTTCTTCGCGGCGTCCTTGTCGGCCGACATGTAGACGCCGCGGGAGTCCATCACCACGGCATAGACCAGCCCGTTCACCCGCTCGACATTGAGGGCGGCCTTGTTGGCCGTCTCGATCGCCGCGGTGAGCGCGGTGCCGCGGCGGGAGTTGTAGTCGGACAGCGCCGTAATCGCCGCCGTCAACACCGCGAACAGGCCGAAGATCGAATAGAGTTTTGCCGCAAGCGACAGGCCGGAGACTTTTGCGCGCATGGTTGTGTGATGTTGAGGTCGTGTGACGTCAGGCATTTGGCCGGCCCCCAGCAAGGCCCGGTGAGCACCGTCGGCCGCTCAAAAATGATGCAGCAATTTCATGGACATTCGCTTAATGTGCGGCATCATTCCTTATTGAACTTTTATATAAAACAATCAATCACTTAGGCTGCTGGTGCAACCGTGTTGCAGTGCTGTGCCGGGGCCGTGCAACTCCCGGTCGGTGAGGTCAGAGGGTTAAGCGGAGCATCCATGGTCTATCGCCACACCATCAATTCCACGGTCCATGTTTTCGACGACCTGCGCATGGTGCTCGCCAGGGCCAGTCCGCTTCGCTCAGGCGACCGCCTGGCCGGCACCGCCGCCGACAGTGCGGAAGAGATGATCGCGGCGCGGATGGCGCTCGCCGACATTCCGCTGACGCGATTCTTGCATGAGGCCGTCGTGGCGTACGAGGACGACGAGGTCACCCGGCTGATCATCGACAGCCACGATGCGGCGGCCTTTGCGCCGATCGCAAGCCTGACGGTCGGCGGCTTTCGCGACTGGTTGCTGTCGGATGCGGCGACGAGCGAGACGCTGCGGCTTCTGTCCTCGGCCGTCACGCCGGAAATGGCGGCGGCCGTCTCCAAGCTGATGCGCAACCAGGATCTGATCCTGGTCGCACGGAAATGCCAGGTGACGACGCGTTTCCGCAACACCATCGGCCTTGCCGGGCGCATGAGCACGCGGTTGCAGCCCAATCACCCGTTCGACGACGCCCGGGCCATCACCGCCTCGATCCTTGATGGCCTGCTGCTCGGCGCCGGCGATGCCTGCATCGGCATCAATCCGGCGAGCGACGATCCTGCCGTGATCGGCGCCCTGCTGCGGCTGCTCGACGAACTGATCGCGCGGCTCAAAATCCCGACCCAGGGCTGTGTGCTGACCCATATCACGACGACGCTCGACCTGATCGGGAAGCGCTTTCCGGTCGACCTCGTGTTCCAGTCGGTCGCCGGCACCGAAGCCGCCAACCGCAGTTTTGGCATTGATCTCGCGCTGCTCAAGCAGGCGCGCGAGGCAGGCCTGGCGCAAAGGCGCGGGACCGTCGGCGACAACATCATGTATTTCGAAACCGGGCAGGGCTCGGCGCTCTCGGCCAATGCCCATCACGGCGTCGACCAGCAGACGCTGGAAGCGCGGGCCTATGCGGTGGCGCGCGCCTACGAACCGCTGCTGGTCAACAGCGTGGTCGGCTTCATCGGCCCGGAATATCTCTACGACGGCAAGGAGATCATCCGGGCTGGCCTGGAGGATCACTTCTGCGGCAAGCTGATGGGCCTGCCGCTCGGGGTGGACATCTGCTACACCAACCATGCCGAGGCCGATCAGGACGACATGGACAATCTGCTGACCCTGTTGGCGGCGGCGGGCGTCACCTTCATCATGGGCGTTCCCGGCGCCGATGACGTGATGCTGAACTACCAGTCCACCTCGTTCCACGACGCGCTCTATGTCCGCGATCTCCTCAAACTGAGGCGGGCGCCGGAGTTCGACGACTGGCTGCAGCACGCCGGCCTTGCCGATGCGGATTTTCGCATCGCGGCGGGCGCGGGACAGTTGCCCGATTTCGCGGCCCGGCTGCTCGCGTGATCGACGGTGCGTGATAGACATGTTCTAATTTGAACCGGCGCAACCGAGCCGCCGTCAAAAGGTTAATAACGCTGCCACAATCGTAAGCGACAACAGCGAGCCGCGTTGCCGGCGATGCGCCTCGTCGATGTCTCCCCATTGCGGCGGCGCCGATCGCAACGCGTATGTATGGGCGGGGGCGATGTATGGACGAGGCTTGGCGAACGCAACGGCTCCGGAGCAATGATCGGACCAACAATGTTTTGAGTAGCCGCGCGTCGATTTCGCGTTTTTAACTTTTTGTGTTGCCGCCGGCCCATCGTCGCGCGAGAATCGGCGGTCGCAATCGCTGAGGTCGTTTCATGAGAGCTGATGACATCGGACCTGTCAGGCGTATCCTGTGCGTCTTTCCGCGCTACACATCCGCTTTCGGGACCTTCGAATACGCCTATCCCCTGACCGACGGGGTGAGGGCGTTCATGCCGCCGCAGGGCCTCTTGCTGATCGCGGCCTATCTGCCGCAAAACTGGCAGGTCCGCTTCATCGACGAGAACATCCGCGCCGCCGCGGAAGAGGATTTTCAATGGGCCGAAGCGGTGTTCGTCAGCGGCATGCACATTCAGCGCCAGCACATGAACGACATCTGCCACAGAGCCCATGAGCACGACCTGCCGGTCGCGCTCGGCGGTCCCTCGGTGAGCGCCTGTCCGGACTATTATCCCGCCTTCGACTATCTGCATGTCGGCGAACTCGGCGATGCCACCGACGAACTGATCCGGATTCTGGCGCGCGACGTGTCGCGGCCGGGCGCGCAGGTCGTGCTCAAGACGGGCGAGCGCGTCGCCATGACCGATTTCCCGATCCCGGCCTACGAGCTTGCCGAGACCAAAAAGTATTTTCTGGGCAGCATCCAGTATTCGAGCGGCTGCCCCTATCAGTGCGAGTTCTGCGACATCCCCGGGCTCTATGGCCGCAACCCGCGCCTCAAGACGCCGGAGCAGATCATCGCCGAGCTCGAGCGCTTGCGTGAATGCGGCATGACCGACACGGTCTATTTCGTCGATGACAATTTCATCGGCAACCGCAAGGCGGCGCTGGAGCTGCTGCCGCATCTGATCGCATGGCAGAAGAAGACCGGCTACATCACACGGCTCGCCTGCGAGGCGACGCTCAACATCGCCAAGCGGCCGGAGATTCTTGAGAAGATGCGTGAGGCCTATTTCATCACGATCTTCTGCGGCATCGAGACGCCGGATCCGGAGGCGCTGACGGCGATGCAGAAGGACCACAACATGATGGTCCCGATCCTCGAAGGCATCAGGACCATCAACTCCTACGGCATGGAGGTGGTGTCCGGCATCATCATGGGGCTCGACACCGACACCCCCAACACCGCCAACGCGCTGATCGACTTCGTCGAGGACTCGCAGATTCCGCTGCTGACCATCAATCTGATACAGGCGCTGCCGAAGACGCCGCTGTGGGACCGCCTCGCGCGCGAGAACCGCCTGACCGACGACGAGAGCCGCGATTCCAACGTGCAGTTCCTGCTGCCGTATGACCAGGTCGTCGAATCCTGGCGCCGCTGCATGGCAGCCGTCTACGAGCCGGCAAGACTGTTCGCCCGCTACCAGCACCAATGCGACTATACCTATGCCAACCGCATCAAGGTGCCGGTCAGCGACGAGCTGAAGACCTGGCCCCACATCAGGCGTGCGCTGGTGATCCTGCGCAACATCTTCTGGCAGATCGGCGTGCTCGGTGACTACAAGCGGGTGTTCTGGAAATTCGCCTTCGCGCAGCTCAGGCGCGGCAACATCGAGAGCTTCATGTCGGTCTCGCTGATTTCGCATCATCTGATCACGTTTGCGCGCGAAGCCTCGCGCGGCCGGCAGAATGCCTCGAACTACTCGCTCAAGCTGCGCGAGGCGCAAGTCCCTGCTGAATGATGCCTGAAACGAAGCCGCCCGCCGCGCCGCATGCGCTGCTCACGGATCTGAAAGAGCTGACGCCGGCTCGCGTTGCGCTCGGCCGCACCGGTGCGAGCCTGCCGACGAAGCCGCTGCTCGATTTCACGCTCGACCATGCCCGTGCGCGTGATGCCGTCCACGCGGCTTTCGACGCGGAGGCGCTGGTTGCCGAACTCGGTGCGCTCGGCCTGGCGGCGCATCGCGTGGCGAGCCGTGCCGCCAATCGCCAAACCTATCTTCGCCGTCCCGATCTGGGACGGCGGCTCGATGAGGCCTCGGTCGCGGCGCTGGCGGGCTTTTGCGGCGTGGCGGATGACAGGCTTGCGATCGTGATCGGCGACGGCCTGTCGCCGCGAGCAGTCCATGCGCATGCGCTCGAACTGATGCGCCGTCTCGCCTCACAGCTTGCTGCTGACGGCATCGCGATGGCGGATGTGGTCGTTGCCTGCGGTGCCCGCGTCGCGCTTGGCGACGAGATCGGGGCCTGCCTTGGTGCCAAAATGGTCGTGGTGCTGATCGGGGAGCGGCCAGGACTGTCCGCGCCGGACAGCCTCGGCGCTTATCTGACCTTCGCGCCCCGCATCGGCCGCACCGACGCCGACCGCAACTGCGTCTCCAACATTCATCGCGCGGGGCTGAGTTACGATGAGGCGGCGTTCAAGATCGCCTGGCTGGTCGGCGCCGCCTTCGCGCGCGGCGTGACCGGCGTTGCGCTCAAGGATGAGAGCTCGGAAGCGCGGCCGCCGCAGCTTGCGGTGAACATCGAACTCGGCGGTAATTAGACGCGTGGGAAGCCGGAAACACCACCGAATCGGCCGCGACCGTGGCGTTCTTGCGCTTGCGGGGCGCGGGACAGACCTGCTAAATCTGAACAACGCGAATTTCTGCGCATTTTCAACGGATAGCGCTGGTCGCAAGGGTCCATCGGGGCTCGCGCGCGCCCGGGAAAACCTTCAAAACCCGACACAGGCGAATCTGGCTTAGCAACCCCACGACGAACACCGATAATGAGCGATTGGAAGAACTGGACAGGGCATGCTCGATAAAAGCCGCGACAATGAGGTTCATGTCGAAAAGATCGAGCAGCGTCCGACAGGCTCCATCGCCTTCGGGCTGGAACGCATCGGACTTATCGCCGTCCAGGCGCCGATCCTGTCCTGCATCGCGCTGGCCGGCCTGATCGTCGCGGCGATCTTCGGCATCCAGCGCATCAAGATCGACGATTCGCTCTCGCAGCTGTTCCGCTCCAACACCCCCGAGTTCCACCAGTACGAGCAGGTCACGAAAAAGTTCCCGGCGGAGGAATTCGACGTGCTCGTCGTGGTCGAGGGCAAGACCCTGCTGGCGCGCGAGAACCTGGAGAAGCTGCGCGACTTCGTCACCGACCTGCAGCTCGTCGAGGGCACCCGCGGGCTGGTCTCGCTGTTCTCCGCGCGCCAGGCGCCGGCGCCGGGCAAGCTGCCGGCCGCGCTGTTCCCGCCCGACCTGCCGGAGGGCGCGGCCTATGACAAGTTCATCGAGACTGTCAAATCCAACGAGATCATCCGCGGCAAGCTGTTGTCCGAGGACGGAACGCTGG
This sequence comes from Bradyrhizobium sp., assembly GCF_019244115.1. Lineage (GTDB taxonomy): Bacteria > Pseudomonadota > Alphaproteobacteria > Rhizobiales > Xanthobacteraceae > Bradyrhizobium. The sequence continues at coordinate 4,772 of NZ_JAFATE010000403.1, read as the reverse complement.
CGCTGATCGTGCTGTCGCTGGAGCCTGACGTGGTGGCCTCCAGCCAGCTTGGAAAAGTGGTCGGCGACATCAGAAAACTGATGAAGGATGATCTCGGCGACACCGGGCTCAACGCGGAGCTGTCCGGCGTTCCGGTGATGCAGCTCGAAATCCGCAACGCGGTCGAGCGCGACGGGCTCACCTACAACATCCTCGGCATCCTGGCAGGCTGCATCATCGCGATCATCTTCTTCCGAAAGATCTCCTTCATGGTCGTGGCGGCGTTCCCGCCGATGATCGCGATCCTGCTGGCGCTCGGCGGGCTCGGCTGGGCCAATTTCAACCTCAATATGTTCCTGAACGTGATGACGCCGCTCATCATGGTGATCAGCTTTTCGGACTCCATGCAGCTGACCTTCGCGGCGCGCGACCGCCTGATCGCCGGGCAGGACAAATACACCGCGTTCAAGAACGCCGTGCTGGTAGTCGGCCCGGCCTGCGTGCTGACCCATGGCACCGCCGGCATTTCCTTCATCGCGCTGCAATTCTCCGATTCCGACCTGATTCGGAAGTTCGGCGAGGCGGGCCTCGCTGCGACCATCATCGCGCTGCTTGCCGTGTTGTCGCTCGTTCCGGTGTTCGGCGTGCTGTTCGTGCGCAACGAGAAGGTTTTTGCCGTCAAATTCCAGAGCGCGGATGCCGGCGTCCAGGCGCTGCGCAATTTCTGCTACTGGATTGCGGTGCGGATGGTCAGCCGTCCGGGCCTGTTCAGCCTGATCGCCGTGCTGTTCGTCGGCAGCCTCGGCGTCGTCTATGCCAACCTGCAGCCGCGCTACCGGCTCGCCGACCAGGTGCCGGACAAACGCCAGGCGGTCGCCGCCAGCAACCGGCTCGACGCCAAACTGACCGGCGCCAATCCGGTCAATGTGCTGATCCAGTTCCCCAAGGGCGAAGAGCTGTACTCGCCGGAGACGCTGCAGACCATCGCCGACGTGCATGCCACGGTGGAGAAGACCGCGGGCGTCGGCAATGTCTGGTCGATCGAGACCTTGCGCCGCTGGCTTGCCGAGAAGGCCGGCAGCGACGATGTCGCGACCTTGAAGGAATACGTCAACCTGATCCCCGAGCACCTGGTGCGGCGCTTCATCGACGCCGAGCAGGACGCTGTCGTGGTCGCGGGCAGGGTGCCCGACCTCGACTCCAGCCAGCTGCTACCCGTGGTCGAAAAGCTCGACCATGAGCTCGACACGGTGCGCAAGGCGCATCCGGGCTACGAGATCGCCGTCACGGGTCTCGCCGCCATCGCCGCGCGCAACTCGGCCAGCATGATCGAAAAGCTCAATCGCGGATTGACCGTCGAATTCGCGCTGGTCGCGATCTTCATCGGCCTCGCATTCCGCTCGCCGGTCGTGATGTTCGCCTGCATCCTGCCGGGCATCTTCCCGGTGGTGATGTCAGGCACGCTCTTGTGGCTGATGGGCGAGGGGCTGCAATTCGCCAGCGTGGTCGCGCTGACGGTGTCGTTCGGCCTCGGACTATCTGCGACCATCCACTTCCTCAACCGCCTGCGGCTCGAGAGCAAGCCCGGCGTCTCTTCGGCGGTCGCGGTCGAGCGCGCCACCGTGCTGGTCGGGCCGGCGCTGATTCTCACCACGGTGGTGCTGGCCTGCGGGCTCGTGGTGACGGTGTTCTCCGACCTGCCGTCGCTGCGGCTCTTCGGCTGGCTGAGCGCGTTCTCGATGGTGGCGGCGCTGGTCGCCGACCTCTTCATCCTGCGTCCGACCGCGATGTTCCTGATCAACGTCTCGGAGCGGCTGCGCGGCGTCGCGCGATAGCTCGGCCAAAAAAACATCGGCCCCGATGCGATCAGGGCCGACATGCATTCAAGGCAATGATCGCAAGGTGCGGCGTCAGCCCTTCACCATCGTGATGTTGACACCCCTGATCTCGCCCTTGGAATCGATCTGCACGGTCTGCTTGTTGCCGCTGGTGCGCACGGTCAGGTTGGCGGCAAATCCATTGGCTTCGACGAACACCTGGATCTGGCCGCCACCCACGGTGCCCTGCAGATTGCCGAACACGTTGCGGCTGGCCTCGCTCCAGTTGCCGGAGATCCGCTCGCCCTGGCTGGTGACGTCGCTGGAGAGGTCGAACTTGTAGCTGTCGCTGGCGCACTTCAGGCTCTGCTTGAGGCCGAGGCCGGTGCCGTTGACCTTGTACTCGGCCTTGCAGCGAATGCGCTCGGTGGTGCCGTCCGACAGCGCAACCGTGCCGTTGCCGGACCAGTTGCCGTCCATGCCGGCGAACGGACCGGACTGCGCATGGCCTGCCGATACCGACAACAGCAGCGCCGCAGCCAGTCCGGCAACTTTGATTGCCTGTCCCGAGAGACAGGAGCCAAACGTTTTCATGTCGCGTTTCCCATTCAAAATGACGTGCTCGTCCGAATTCCGCCGCCGCGTCGAGGATTTAGTGTCGCCGCAATCTGTTAGGTTCAAATGACAGGCGAGGCTGTCCATGGCTCAGATTCCGGCCGATCGAAATCCACGCGTCACAACCTCTCGCATCATGAAATCGAAAAGCCGCCGGAATTCGGTCAGGCGCTCTTGAGTCGCGGACGTATCTAGCGGTCGACGGTGCCGGCTTGCAACAGCCAATTGCAAAAATCGGCTTGTGGAAATTAATGCACTGGTATCAGCATCTTATCTATGCCAATGAACGCGCCTCTGATGCGTCGCCAGTCATCGCTCGGACGCCGCAAATTTGACCGTATTTTGCAGCGTTTGTGCTTCCACTCAACCGTTGCGGTCCCAAGCGGCTGCAATTTCCGTTCATCCATGCCGGCAAGGCGACGCATTTTCTGGTTGGATGGCCCCGACCTTCCAAAACGTAGTGTAAGGGACAAGATGCCGAGATTTTTGCTGTCAGCCACCCTGCTTCTGCTGTCCGTTTCCGCACCCGCTCTTGCCGAGGAGCAGCGCAGTGGCACGGCTGAGGAACAGAAGGCCTGCACCCGTGACGTGCAGAAATTCTGCCGTCATGTGATCGACCAGGGCGACTTCACCATTCTCGCCTGCCTGAAGGAAAATCGCTCCAAGATCAGCGGAGCCTGCGATACGGTGCTGAAAAACCACAATCAGTGAGCGTGATGCCCGTCTGTTAAGGGTTTCTGGCGCAGCATTGCAGCGTTAACGGGTTTGTTCGGCGCGGTCCGGGTTCCCAGGGGGACCGCACATAGCATTGGTTTTATGAGCGCCATCCCCTATATGGGGAACATCGTGCATGCCTTTTTTCGGGGCGTGCGCGATGCGCGCTTGTTTGAGCCCCGTTGTGCCGAGTCGACCTGGTAGCCCGTTCCCGATGACTTCAGCAGCCGAATTGCGATCCGGTAAGACGCACCGCGACGAGAACTTTCCGGTTGCTTCGTTCATCATTCATCCGCGCCATCGCACGCTGATCCTGTCGTTTTACAATTTCGTGCGGACGGCGGACGACATCGCCGATCACGCGACGCTCACTCCGAGCGAGAAGCTCGCTTATCTCGACCTGCTCGATGCCGAATTGCAGGGGCAGGGCGACACCCAGGCCGAAGCGGTCAACCTGCGCCGCGCGCTCGCCGAGCGGGGCATGCCGCCGCGCCATGCGCTCGATCTCCTGATCGCCTTCCGGATGGACGTTACCAAGCTCCGCTACGAGAATTGGGACGAGCTGATCCATTACTGCCGCTATTCGGCCATGCCGGTCGGACGTTTCGTGCTCGACGTCCACGGCGAAAGCACCTCCACTTGGGCGGCCTCCGATGCGATCTGCGCAGGGCTTCAAATCAACAACCATCTGCAGGATTGCGCCAAGGACTATCGCGAGCTCAACCGCGTCTATCTCCCGCGCGACACGCTCGCAGCGAGTGGCGCCACCGTCGAGATGCTCGGCGAGGCCGCAGCTCCTGCGCCGCTCGCCACATGCCTGCATGCGCTGGCGGAGCGGAACGCGACGCTGCTCGACGAGGGCAGGCCGCTCGGCGGCCAGATCAGGGATTTTCGATTGGGGCTCGAGATATCCATCATTCAGGCTTTCGCGGACCGGATCGTGCGCATGCTGAGAGTGCGCGACCCCTTGCGCGAACGCGTGCATCTTTCCCCGCTCGAGATGCTCGGCCTGATGATCGGAGCCGCGGCCTCCGAGGTCGCGCGCCGCGCATCCGGACGGCGGGCGATGCCAAACAGGTCTGCGGCGCATGACGCTTGAGGCGGCGGCCGACGCCAATTACGGGAGCACTGCGTCCGGCAGCTCGTTCTACGCCGCGATGCGCATCCTGCCGCGCGAGCAACGCGAGGCGATGTTCCAGATCTACAGTTTTTGCCGCCAGGTTGACGACATCGCCGATTCCGACGGCCCGCGCGAGGCGCGGCTGGCTGCGCTGCAGCAGTGGCGCGACGACATCGATGCGCTCTACCAGGGCCGTGCACCGGCGCGGCTCCGCGACTATGCGGCGACCGTCAAAAAGTTCGGCCTGAGGCGCGAGGATTTTCTGGCCATCATCGACGGCATGGAGATGGACGTGCCGGCCGACATCCGCGCGCCCGACATGGCAACGCTCGATCTCTATTGCGATCGCGTGGCGAGCGCGGTTGGACGGCTGTCGGTCCGGGTATTCGGCATGCCCGAAGAGGACGGCCTCCTGCTCGCGCATCATTTGGGCCGGGCGTTGCAGCTGACCAACATCCTCAGGGATATCGACGAGGATGCCGGCCTCGGCCGGCTCTATCTGCCGCGCGAGGCCCTGCTGCATGCCG
>NZ_JAFATE010000355.1 GCF_019244115.1 Bradyrhizobium sp. | reverse complement strand
ATGATCCGGAAAAGTGTGAAGCGGTTTTCCGAAAAGATCATGCGCAAACAAAGACCCAAAGCGCGATGAGGATTCATCGCGCTTTAGTGCGCGTTACGCTCTCTCGAAGGTCACGCGCTCGCAGGCACCTGGTCGAGGAAACCGGTGATGGAGCGGATGCGCCCTTCTTTCAACAATGCGAAGTCGGTGCCCTTGATCGGGCTGTCGACACCGTCCGGGCCCAGGCCCCACTGGAAGCGGAGCTGGTCGCCATAGCCGTTGGGCTCGCCGATCAAGGTGAATTTGAAATCGGGAAAGCGCTGCTGCACGCCCGCGATCAGCGCGTCGACGCCGTCATGGCCATCGCCGCTCATGATGGGATCGACATAGCGCGCGTCCGCGGTCCAGTCGGAGGCGAGCATCTCGCGGCGGCGGCTCGGCGTGCGCTCGTTCCAGAGCTCGATATAGCGGCGGGCAATCGTGTTCATATCGGTCATGTCACCTCTCCTGTCGTTGAGCCGTCCTGTTCGGCGGCCCCAATATCGAGCGACGACGACGTCAGATCGATTACCTCCGAGGTCAACAAAAACGGCAGCCGCGAGGCTGCCGTTTCAGGGCAATGCTGTGATGACCGCAGCTTACTTCGCCGCGACCACCATGATCTCGACCAGATATTCCGCAGCCGCGAGCCCGGCCTGCACGGTGGCGCGGGCCGGCGTGTTGCCCGGCGAGACCCACTTGTCCCACACCGCGTTCATCTCCGCGAAATTCTTCATGTCGGTGATGTAGATGTTGGTCGACAGCAGCTTCGACTTGTCGGTGCCGGCCTTGGCCAGATGTCCGTCGATGATCGACAGGATTTCCTGGGTCTGCTCGGTGGTGCTCTTGCCCTTGGCCTTGTTGGCGACCACGCCGGCGAGATAGACGGTGTTGCCGTGGACGACGACCTGGCTCATGCGCGGCCCGGTTTCAAAACGCTCAATGCTCATTGGGTTCTCCGACTTGAATGGCGCTATCTACTAGCCTGTAGGGCGCCTTAGCGCCAGCGTAACCCGCCGCGGTCGTCGCATATCGGCATGGCGGATTACGCTTGCGCTAATCTTACTGCGTCACGGGCGTCGACGTCCATTTGATGCTGCACTGGCTCCGCAGCACGGACACCGTGGCAAGGTTTTGATGAGGGCACGGATCAAGCGGGTGCGCATGGTTGCGATCGAGTTCGGGACATGGCGTTCAGGCCGCAAGGGCTGAGCCTCGGGGTCGATAGTTGTCGGGTATGGGAGGGACCTGGAACGGCATGGCGGAACGAGATGCTGAGGGGGGAATCGTCGCCTGTTCGGCGATGAGGAATCCATAGGCTGCGATACACAGCGTTGCGTGATGGTGGAAGCCTCGCCAGCCGCGTCCCTCGTAGTGACCGAGACCAACCTCCTGCTTGAGTTCCTGATAGTCGCGCTCGATGCGCCAGCGCAGCTTGGCAAAGTCGACGAGCTTTTCGAAGCTGATGTCCTCCGGCAGTGTGGAGAGCCAGTATTTGGTCGGTTCTGCTTCGCCCTCGGGCCATTCGACCAACAACCACTCCGGCGACAAATTCTCAGGGATCAGCTTGGGGTACCCGACACGAAGACGCACACGCGCAAAGCGCGAAGACAGTTGCTCGGCGGAGCCTTCCCGCCATGTCACCGTGCGCCAGGCCCGCTTCGGCAGGGCAAGTGCTACCTGCTTGGCCGAGACCAGATCGGGCTCATCACGGCGACCGGTATTGTTCATCGGCTTGTCCATACGCCGCGGGCCGGTGCCGGGCCGCCACATCAGGATGTCCGGTACGATGCCGACCATATAGAGCACCCCCAAGGCTGTCATGCCTGCGCGCAACTGCGAGTCCCTGCCATAGGCCGCATCCATCAAGCCGACACCACGCGGCAGGCCGGCCTCGCAGGCCCAACGTATCTGCTCTAGCGCGATCTCCAGCTTGGTCTTGAACTTGATCTGCTTCGGAACGCCCGCCTTCTTGCGCCGGGTACGATCCTTCGTCCAGGCTTCCGGCAGATACAGCCGATAGGCCACCGGAAGGCTGGCCGCATGATTGGCGATCGAGAGCGAGACCGCGACCTGGCAATTGGCCTGCTTGCCGAGCTGTCCGCAGTATTGATGGTGCACGCCGACCGAATGCTTACCTTGCTTGGGGAACGAGGTGTCGTCGATGATCCACGCCTCGATCGGACCGCTCTTCTCGATCGCCGGCAGCACGATCTCGCGGACCTTGGCCAGCACCGCCTCGTCCGACCAGTCCGCGTTGGCGACAAAGTGCAGCAACGACTGGTGCTGTGCGGACGTCCTCGCGGGAGCCGTCCGTGCCGCCATCGGCTCAACGCTCTTGCGTTCACCGGGTAACACCAGCCCCATGCAATAGTCGCGCAACGGCCTCGTTCGCTCCGCGTGACCGATCACGCTTCCAAGTCCAGCAATATACGACGCGAACCGCGCTTCGCTCTGATCGAGATCCATCTGGCCCTCCGCGTGCCAATCGTTGAATCTCTTCAATTACTTGATTCCCAAGCCTCACTGCCTGCGACCGCTTGACTCAGTAGTACTAATCCGCCCTACGCAGCCACGCAGCTGAGGCATCAAAGGAGGTCCACATGAGCCAGGGACAATCGATCAAGGACGCCAGTCACCTCTACGAGGTCGAACGCCGCGCTCGCCATGCCGAGCGTCCCGGCTTTCGCATCACCGAGCTGCAGCTTTCGCCGACACAGAAGGTGCCGTGGCACACCCACACCAACGTCTCCGATAC
>NZ_JAFATE010000329.1 GCF_019244115.1 Bradyrhizobium sp. | reverse complement strand
GCGCGGCTGACCGGTCAGACCGTGACCGGGCTCGGCCGCCGCGCCAAATATCTTTTGGCCGATCTTGGCTCCGGCGACGTATTGTTGATGCATCTGGGCATGTCCGGCTCGTTCCGCGTCCACAAGGCCGGCGCGAATGACACGCCGGGCCAGTTCCACCATCCCCGGGCCAAGGATGGCGCCCACGACCATGTGGTGTTTCACATGTCCTCGGGCGCCGACATCGTCTTCAACGACCCGCGTCGCTTCGGCTACATGAAGGTGATCGCCCGGGGCGCGCTCGACGACGAGCCGCTGCTTAGAGGGCTCGGGCCCGAGCCATTGGGCAATGAATTCGACGCCGCTCTGCTGGCGCGGTCCTGCGCCGGAAAGAAGACCAGCCTGAAGGCGGCGCTGCTCGATCAGCGCGTGGTGGCGGGGCTTGGCAACATCTATGTCTGCGAGGCGCTCTACGAGGCGCGACTGTCGCCGCGGCGCCTTGCTGCGACGCTGGCGACCAAAAAGAACGAGCCGACCGATCATGCGAAACGGCTGGTGGACGCGATCCATGACGTGCTCAATGCGGCGATCAAGGCCGGCGGCTCATCGCTGCGCGACCATCGCCAGACCTCGGGCGAACTCGGCTACTTTCAGCATTCCTTCAAGGTCTATGACCGCGAAGGCGAGCCTTGCGGAACGCCGGGCTGCGGCGGCGTGGTGCGGCGCTTCACCCAGAACGGCCGCTCGACCTTCTGGTGCCCGAAATGCCAGAAATAGTTTCCATATGGCGCATGGGACGCGGTTCGAATCTCCGCCGAAGCGTTCGGCGTTCCGTCGGCCGCACCTGACTGGGGAGCGCGCGCGCCCTTGTTGCACGTCGGATTGACGTGCCACGCGCTCCGTTCCATTGCCGTCTTGTGCGAAGCGGCATCGATGTTCCTCGAACGCGCACGTAGCCCCTGCGTGCAGCGTGGCGAAACCGACGAAGGAACGTTCGCACCGCCGTGGAATTATCTGGTCGCAGGGACGGTGAGTCGCCGATGTGGACTCCCTGCCGCGTAAACCGCGCGTTCATGTCCCGGAAGGGCATCGAAACGAAGAGCGGAATTTCAATCATGCGCGTGCCAATCGTCTCCGACGTCGCACAAAGAGCGGCGAACGACCGCGAAGTCGGGAAGGTGGGCACCAGGAGGAGGATGTCATGAACGGATTGATCTATCTCGTCGGCCTCATCGTCGTGATTATGGCCGTTCTGTCGCTATTCGGTCTGCGCTAGGGATTTTCGACATGGCCGTTGAAGAGATCACGCGTCCTGCAGTGGTCGCGCGTCCTGCCGAGGATGCGCTTTATTTGCAGTGGACGCCGGTCATCGCGGGCGCGCTTGGCGCCGCAGCCTTGTCCTTCATCCTTATCACTTTCGGCGTGACGATCGGGCTCGGTGTCAGCTCCACCTCGCCGACGTGGCGCGATGCGTCGGCCGCATTGGCGCTGCTGTCGGGTCTCTACCTGATCCTGCAGGCCGTCGCGAGTTTCGGGCTCGGCGGTTACATCGCCGGCCGGACGCGTCGGCCTTATGCGGCTGCCCGCACCGAGGACGTCGAAAGCCGCGATGGATTTCACGGGCTCGCGACATGGGCGCTTGCGGTCCTGCTCGGCGCGACGCTGGCCGCACTGGTCGGCGCGGCAGGTTTTGCTCGCCCCACGGCTTCCGAACCGAGGGCGAATGCGAGCAGCGCCGAACCGCTCCTGAGCTATGAGCTCGATCGGCTGTTTCGCTCGCCGCGGCGCGCCGCGAACGTCGACATCGGCGCCGAGCGCGCCGAGGCGGGACGGATCCTGATGACGTCGTCGAGCCACAGCGGCGTCAACGCCGACGATCGCGGCTATCTCGTCCAACAGGTGGCAGCCACCACCGGCCTGTCGCCGGCCGATGCGGACAAGCGGGTCAATACCGCAATCGAGGACTCCCGAACGGCAATCGCCAGGTCGCGCCGCAGCGCGGTGATTTTGGCATTCTCGCTGGCTGCGGCCACTCTGCTCGGGGCTGTCACGGCCTGGATGGCAGCCTGCGCCGGCGGCCGCCATCGCGACGGCGCGCCGCTCCCGGAATGGATGGAGCACGCCAACCGCTTCGAGCAGCGCAGGCAGACCATTCCGTCCTAACTGCCGCGTCGATGGCGCTTCATGGTAAGCGAGCGCACCGGCGGTTCACCTCTCCCCGCTTGCGGGGAGAGGTCGCGCGCTCTGGTGGCGGGTGAGGGGCTCTCCACTTGCTGCGCTCCTGAAGAATGAGCCCTTCAGCCCAGCCCTCTCCCCGTAAGAACGGAGAGGGGGCACACCTTCGATGGGGCGACGATTCTCGTCACGCTCTCGCTGGTTCCTTCTCCCCCGCGAAGCGCGCGCGTTGCGCCTCCGCCCATTCCGGCCCGAGCTTGCCGAACAGCAGGCCGGGAGGATCAATCCGACGTCCCGCGGGAATGCAAGTGAGATCGTTTGCCGAGGGAAACGCCGGGATCTCCTCGCGCTCGCCGATCGACGCCAGCGCCTTGTCGGCAGCGTTGGGAATGATCGCCCACGCCGCCCGCGCGCAAACGCCGATCAGGTTGACCGCGATGCGCAGCACGAGCCCAGCCTCGGCAGGATCGGACTTGATGAGCGTCCATGGCGCGCGAGAGACGAGGTAGAGATTCGCCGCTTTCCAGATCGCGCGGACCGCGTCGGCTGTCTTGCGCAGCGCCAGTGCCTCGTGCTGATCCCGGAGTTCGCGCGTCAATCCGGCGATCTCCTCCATCAGCCGCGCCTCCTCCGGACCGGGCGCGCCGCCATCCGCCACGACGCCGTCATAGCGCGACACGATGAAGCTGAGCACCCGCTGCACGAAATTGCCAAAAGTGTCGGCGAGATCATGGTCGACATCGGCTGCGAAGCGCGAAAATGAGAAGTCGCTGTCGGCACTCTCCGGCGCGTGCGCGGTCAGCCACCAGCGCCAGCGGTCGGCGGGCAGCAGGTCCAAAGCCTGGTCGAGAAAGACGCCGCGTCTGCCGCTGGTGGAGAATTTGCCGCCCTCATAGGTCAGCCAGTTCACGCCCTTGATGATGTCGACGCTCTTCCAGGGTTCGCGCGACCCAAGCAACGTGCAGGGAAAGCTGACGGCGTGGAACGGCACATTGTCCTTGCCGAGGAACTGCAGATAGCGCACATCGCTGGCCCCAAACCACCACCTTCGCCAGTCGCGCCGCGCGGAATCCGCATCCGCCCAGTCCTGGGTCGCGGCGATGTAGGCGATCGGCGCGTCGAACCAGACATAAAACACCTTTTTCTCAAAGCCCGGCTTCGGTACCGGCACGCCCCAGGCAAGATCGCGGGTGATGCAGCGGTCGCGGATGCCTTCGTCGAGCCATTTGCGCGCAATCGACCGCACCAGCGGCGGCCAGCCGGAGCGCGAGGACAGCCAGTCGCGCAGTTCGCCTTCGAGTGCCGATTGCCGCAGGAATAGATGGCGCGTCGGCCGCAGCTCCAGCCCGGTCGCACCCGAGCGCCGAGCGCGGTGAAAGCAGGTCCTGCGGATCGAGCGGCCGCGTGCAATCTTCGCACTGGTCGCCGCGTGCGCGGCCCGAGCCGCAATGCGGACAGGTTCCGATCACGTAGCGATCGGGCAGGAAGCGGCCGTCCGCAACGCTGAAGATCTGAAGCAGCGTGCGCTCCTCGATGAATCCGTGCTCTTCGAGTCGCGCGAGAAAATGCTGCGTCAGCGCGTGATTGCGCCGCGAGGAGGACCGGCCGAAATGGTCGAACGACAGATTGAGCCGCCGGTAGATGTCGGCCTGCGCCGCGTGCTGTCGCGCGCAGTAGGCGGCGACGTCGACATTGGCCTCGGCTGCGGCGAGCTCCGCCGGCGTGCCGTGCTCGTCGGTGGCGCAGATGTAGAGCGTGTCCGCGCCGGTCTGGCGACGGAAGCGGGCATGGATGTCGGCCGGCAGCAGCGAGCCCGCAAGGTTGCCGAGATGCTTGACGCCGTTGATGTAAGGCAGGGCACTGGTGATGAGATATCTGGTCATGACGCACTCCGTTCGATGATGAGCGCGGACCCGGAATCAAAAAACCCTCCGCAGGAAGGGAGGGTTTTGGGTCCGCTTCATCCGAACGGCGCGCGTGCGCCTTCAATCCCTCCAGCAAGTCTCCTGCGGGACGGGCATTCGCATCTCGAAGCGGGCGGCGGCGAAGGTCATGACGCTATTCCAACGTTGTCGGCGACAAGTCTAAGCTCAAGGCCGGCGACAAACAAGGGCGCGGATATCTCGGAGGGGGACGGATCGAGCCGCCCCGCGATCATGATCCGGTCGAGCTCAAAGGCACGCGTCCCAGGATGGATTGGTGTCGGCCCAGGTCGGCAGGCTTGACGGCGGCTGAATCGACTGCAGGCGCTCACGCAGCAGGATCGGGAACTCCGGTACGGCGACGATCTCCTCCTCGGCGGGCACGGCGCAGTTCAGCCTTGTCTCGACCCAGCGCCAGAGATCGCGCATCTCGTCGGCCGATTTGCCCGATGGTGCGAACTCGCTCACGGCGAGGCCGGCGGTGAGCGCGTCCTGGTGGTCGTTGCGCATCACGACGAAGGGCTGCGCGACGACGTCGAACAAGTCGTAACCGGCGTCGTCGCTCAGGGTGCTCGCGGCCGCGTCGATGCGCTGGCCGCGCAG
>NZ_JAFATE010000313.1 GCF_019244115.1 Bradyrhizobium sp. | reverse complement strand
TGGTCGTGGTCGCCGGACCGAACAATCCACTGACCCGCCACCGAAAGCTCGAGCTTGCTGACCTGCTGAGCGAACCCTGGATACTGGATCCAATCAACACCGATTTCGGTGCGATGCAGGCGGAGGTCTTTCGCGCGGCCGGTCTTGATCCGCCGCGGCTTACCGTGGCCGCTCCGTCCATTACTCTGCGCAACGAGCTACTCGCGACGGGACGTTTCCTCACTGTGGTCGTCGGCTTCTCACTCCTCCTGCCGCGTGAAAATCCCAGACTAAAAGCGCTGGCCGTGAAGCGCCACCATCCTCGACAACCGGTCGGCGTTACCGCCTTGAAGAGTCGATCGCTCAGCCCGGTCGCGCAAATGTTCATCGAGTCCGTCCGCGAATGGGTGAAACCGCTTGCGAACAACCGATAGCCCGGTGGTTTCGCGCGCTCGTTGAGTCCTAAACTGGCCCGACTGAGAGATCACGGCTGAAATCGATGGTTGCTATCTGAGGCAGTGCAGACCGGATTTGCTCCGGGCGAGACTTTCGGTCCTTGGCCCATCGGCGAACTCCAAGGATGTCCGCAGTTTCTGTTCCTTCGGAGATGAGCGGGCATCTGGAGCGCCTAAGCCGGGCGCCTGATGATGAGTAAACGTCCTAATCGTGCTCGTAGCCATAGACCTCCGGCAGGATGAAGATCGCAGCGAGAAGCCCGATCAGCGGAAAGATCGCGACGAACAGCGTGGCGTTGGCCTGGCCGATCGCGGTGAACAGCGAGGGAAACAGGAAGATCGCCAGGAACGCTGGCAGCTTGACGAACATGTAGGCGAAGCCGCTTGCGGTGCCCCGATATTCGGGCTTCGCCACCATGGTCGGAATGGTCATGCAGTTCGACGCGCTCCAGTAGTGGCCCCAGAGCATGCCGGCGGCGGCGAGCGGCAGGACGTATTTGTGGTCGGTATAGAGCGCGGCCGCGGCGAGCAAAAGCGAGACAAAAACGATCGAAAAGCCTGCAATGCTGATGCCGCGGTGACCGATTTTCGGGGTGAGCAGCGGTCCGACCCAACCTGACACCGCCGCCAGCGAGAACAGCGCCATGGTGACGAGGTTGTTGCCGAGAACCGTCGAGACGCCGACCATCGCGAAGAGAACCGGGAGATAGAACGCGAAGGTGGAGAACTCGCTGGCTTGGCAGAAGCAGGCGATCCAGCCGTAGAGCGTCGCCCGCCAGCGGATATCGTCGGTGCGCAGATCGGCCAGGAAAGCGCTCGGCCGCGGCTTCGGCAACACGACGTCGTGGTTCGGCAGCATGTCGAGGCTGTCGTTGTACATCTGCTGCGCGACCTCTTTGGCCTCACGGAAACGACCCTGCTGCACCAGCCAGACCGCCGTTTCCGGCACGTCGTGACGCATGATCAGGATGATCAGCGCGGGCAGGGCGCCGAGGCCGAGCGTGACGCGCCAGACCATCTCATGGTTGAGCTCGAGCACGAGAAAGACCGCGATGACCGCGAGCGTCAGCACCTCGCCGACCGCGAACATGAACTGCCAGCGGTTGCCCATGACCTCGCGGTCACCCTTGGCCATGGATTCCATGATGTAGGTGTAGCCGGTCGAGATGTCGCTGCCGAGCGGTACGCCGAGCAGGAAGCGGATCACGATCAGCCAGCCAACGCTGGGGACGAAGGCTTGCGCCAGCGCGAGGATGATGAACATCACCATCGTGACCAGAAACATCACCCGCCGGCCGATCTTGTCGGACAGCCATCCGCCGATCAGGGCGCCGATCAGCGCGCCGCCCTGCGTGCCCGCCGCGGCCAGCCCTAGCATGAACGGGTCGGGATTATATTGCTCGCGGATGAAGATCAGCACGAAGGCGATCGAATAGAGGTCCCAGGCCTCGACCAGAATCGAGGCCATCATCAGCCAGCCGACCTTGTTGCCTTTCGGGCTGTAGTTGCGGATCAGATAGCGCACCGCATTCTGGATGGCCGTCTGCTCTTGCGGCAGTGCGATGGTCGACATGCCGAGGCTCCCGTGATCCTTTCCGGATCAACCGATCTGCCCGGCAAAGGTTCGATGTTGCAGCCCGGACAGGCCGGGTTCGATCCCCGGCTCGCCTCGAACATCGGGTCCGCATCGCTGAGGCGCGGCACGGCGGTTTGCCTTGATCAGGAACAGGAGCTATGGCGTTGACGCAGTGCGGCGTCGACCAGGGCGCCTCAATCAACAAGATCAGTGCTGACGGGGAGGATGACAGCCGTGAAGATCACTTCGATCGAGACGTTGCGCACCGACGAATTCGCCAACGTGCTGTGGGTTCGCCTGCACACGGACCAGGGCCCGATCGGCCTCGGCGAAACCTTCTATGGCGCCGGCGCCGTGGAAGCCCAGATCCACGACACCTTTGCCGGCCGGCTGCTCGGCCGCGATCCGCTCCGCATCGAAGCGATCCATCGCGATCTCCTCGACCTGCCGATGGCGCAGTCCTCGACCGGGGTCGAATACCGCGCCGCCTCCGCCATCGACATCGCGCTCTGGGACCTCTTCGGCAAGGTCTGCGGCCAGCCGGTGCACCAGATGCTTGGCGGCCTCTGCCGCGACAAGCAGCGCATCTACAACACCTGCGCCGGTACCAGATATGTGCGCTCCACCAACATTCGCCCGGTATCGAACTGGAGCCTCGCCGAAGGCGACGGCGCCTACGAGGATCTCGACGCCTTCATGAACCGCGCCGACGCGCTCGCCGAAAGCCTGCTCGAAAGCGGGATTTCCGCCATGAAGATCTGGCCGTTCGATCCGCCGGCGCAGGAAAATCACGGCCTGTTCATTTCCGCCGCCCAGATGAAGCAGGCGATCGAGCCGTTCGAGAAGATCCGCAAGGCGGTCGGCGACAAGATGGAGATCATGGTCGAGCTGCACTCGCTGTGGAATTTGCCGACCGCCAAACAGATCGCGCGCGCGCTCGAGCCGTACAAGCCGACCTGGTACGAAGACGCGATCCGGATGAACTCGCCGCAGGCGCTGGCCGAATACGCCCGCTCGACCGATGTCTGGGTCTGCGCCAGCGAGACGCTGGGCTCGCGCTTACCCTACAAGGACATGCTCGACCGCGACGCGATGCATGTCGTGATGGCGGACCTGTGCTGGA
>NZ_JAFATE010000219.1 GCF_019244115.1 Bradyrhizobium sp. | reverse complement strand
ACACGGCATGGCCACCCACATGGACGGCGCGCGGCTGCTCAATGCGACGGTCGCCACCCGCATCAACGCGCGAAAAATGGCGGATGGCTGGGATTCCGCCTGGATCGATTTCTCGAAAGGATTGGGTGCGCCGATCGGCGGCGTGCTGGCGGGCTCCGCGGCCTTCATCGACGAGGTCTGGCGCTGGAAGCAGCGGCTCGGCGGGGCGATGCGCCAGGCCGGCATCGCGGCAGCCGCCTGCCTCTACGCGCTCGACCACCATGTCGAGCGGCTCGCCGAGGATCACGCCAATGCGCGCGCGCTGGCGCGCGGCCTATCGCAGATCGCAGGGATCGAGGTGCAGGAGCCGGCAACCAATCTCGTGTTCTTCAAGCCTGACGGCACCGGCGTTCCCGGCGATAAGCTGGTCGCAGCGCTGCGCACGCGCGGCGTGCTGCTAGCGATGATGGACGGTCGCATCCGCGCCTGCACGCATCTCGACGTGACCGGCGCCATGATCGAGGAGATGGTCGGACTGGTGCGGGAGATCGTGCGAGCGGCTTAGCGCATGATCCGGAAAAGCGTGCAGCGGTTTTCCCTCGCGCAAATGCGTCGCATTTGCGCGGAGATCATGCGCAATCCAAGACGACGATTATTCCAGTGCCAACTGCAAATGCCGGTCAGTCCATCAGCGCCTCATCGATCAGCGTTCCGCCTTCGACAACCGTCTCAGCGCCTGCTCATGGAAGCCGGCGCTCTCCTGCGAGAAGCAGCAGAAGATGACCCGCGTCAGCGACGGCGCGGACGGCAGCGCGTCCACCGTGGTGTTGAGGGCGATGTTGGCGGCGCGTTCGGCGGGAAAGCGATAGACGCCGGTGGAGATGGCTGGAAAAGCGACGGACGTAAGTTCGTTTGCATGGGAGAGCGCGATGGCGCGACGATAGCAGGAGGCGAGCAGTTCGTCCTCACCGCGATCGCCGCCCTGCCAGACCGGCCCGACCGTATGAATCACATGGCGCGCAGGCAGCCGATATCCCTGGGTGATCTTGGCGTCGCCGGTCTTGCAGCCATGGAGCATGCGGCATTCCGCGACCAACTCCGGTCCCGCTGCGCGATGAATGGCGCCATCGACGCCGCCGCCGCCGAGCAGCGACGTATTCGCGGCGTTGACGATGGCGTCAACACTCAATGTGGTGATGTTGGCGACAATGACTTCCAGCAGCGCCGAGCCAACCTGGCGCGTTACCGGGCTCAGGCGGAGGCCTGTGCGCCGGCCACGATGCCCTTATCGGCGAAGAGCTGCTGCAGCTCGCCGGCCTGGAACATCTCGCGGATGATATCGCAGCCGCCGACAAACTCGCCCTTGACGTAGAGCTGCGGAATGGTCGGCCAGTTGGAATACACCTTGATGCCGTTGCGCAGTTCGGCGGACTCGAGAACGTTCAGCCCCTTATAGGGCACGCCCACATGATCGAGGATCTGCACCACCTGTCCCGAAAATCCGCACTGCGGGAATTGCGGCGTGCCCTTCATGAACAGCACGACGTCGTTCGACTTCACTTCATTGTCGATGAATTGCTCGATGCTCATATTCGCTTCCTTTTTGGGCAGCGCGCCGGCCACAACCTGCAGTACGTGGCCTTGCGAGACGCCCCGACCGGGCCAGCCCCGGCCCGCCTAACCCTTCCACGTGCACTATATGTAGCGCAAACCGTTGGCGATCCAAAGTAAAATGCCGAGGAGCTGCCATGCAGCACTATGGCGATCCACAGTCCCGTCAAGCCGGCTTCATAGGCTGATGACACTAATATCATCACCTTGTGAGGTCTTTTATACCGGCGGGAACCTCCTATCTAGGACAGACCTTCCGAAGGAACCCTAACGCGAAAGTAACGTTCTGTTCCTGCGAACCGGAGATGATCGTGACGAAACCTGCCGCCGCGGCGCCACGCCACACCCCCGATCCGTCACCTTCCTCCGGCTCCGCTCCACATGCGGCGGCTCTCGTGGATGCCTTTCTCGCCGTTCGCGACGAGACGGAGCGGCGTGCTGCGCCGCTCTCCGCCGAAGACCAGCAGATCCAGTCCATGCCGGACGCAAGCCCGGCGAAATGGCACCGCGCACATACGACATGGTTCTTCGAGCAGTTCTTGCTTGCCGAACATTGCGATGGCTACCGCCCGTTTCATCCCGACTACGCCTTCCTATTCAATTCCTATTATGTGAGCGCAGGTCCCCGTCATGCGCGCCACGAACGCGGCCTCATCACGCGCCCTCGCGCCGAGGAGATCACGGCCTATCGCTGCCATGTCGATGCGGCCATGGTGGCGTTCCTGCGCAATGCCGACGACGACGCGTTGAAGATCGTCGCGCCTCTGGTCGAAGTGGGGCTCAATCACGAGCAGCAGCACCAGGAACTGATGCACACCGATATCCTGCATGCCCTGGCGCAGAATCCACTGTTTCCCGCCTACGATCCGCACTG
>NZ_JAFATE010000201.1 GCF_019244115.1 Bradyrhizobium sp. | reverse complement strand
GCCACGCCGGGGAGCCGCTGCACGCACGTCATATCACCGCCTTGTAATCGAGGCGACAGGCGGCGAGGAGCGCACCCGCGAAACACACAACACCGCACCTGTGTACCCGGCACAACGGCGCTGGCCAATTGATCTCGCGGTCAACTCCCGATATGCCACGATCATTGGGAGCGGATCTCGGCTTGTTCGGATGCTTGAACCACACGTGCCCAGCGCGTTCGATCTCTTCATCGCCGTCGTTGCGGCCAGTCTCGTCAGCGCGGGCCTGATCGTCGTGCTGCGGCCACTGCTGCAGCGCTACGCACTTGCTCGCCCGAATGCGCGGTCGTCGCACAAGCTGCCGACGCCGCAGGGCGCGGGAATTGCGGTGATTGGCGCCACCTTGCTCGTTACGGTCATCTGGCAGGCCGTCAGCGGCCTTGCGTTCCCGCTGACCTTGACGGGCGCCGTGCTGTTGATCGCCATCGTCGGCCTCGTCGACGACATCAGGCCGATTCCGGTGCTGCCGCGGCTGCTGTTCCAGATCATCGCGATCGGCCTTGTCCTGCTGACGCTGCCGTCCGATCTGCGCATGATCCCGAGCGTCCCGATCGCACTGGAGCGCGGGGCGATCCTGCTCGCCGGGCTCTGGTTCGTCAATCTGGTGAATTTCATGGACGGGCTCGACCTGATGACGGTGGCCGAAATCGTTCCCGTCACCGCTGCATTGAGCTTGCTGGGCTGGCTTGAGGCGCTGCCGGTGCTGCCGACCATCGTTGCAGCTACGCTCTGCGGCGCCCTGCTCGGCTTCTCACCGTTCAACCGTCCGGTCGCAAAAGTTTTCCTCGGCGATGTCGGCAGTCTGCCGATCGGGCTGTTGCTCGGCTGGTGCCTGCTAGCGCTCGCCTACCAGCATCATCTGATCGCCGCGCTGCTGTTGCCGCTATATTACCTTGCCGATGCGACGCTGACGCTGCTGCGCCGGATAGCGAGTGGCGAGCCGTTCTGGGCGGCGCACCGCACCCACTACTACCAACGCGCGACCGACAACGGTCTTGCGGTCACCGATGTGGTGGGCCGGGTCTTCATGCTGAATTGCGTGCTCGCGGCGCTTGCGATCGCTTCCATTCAGCTCACGTCACCTGTGGTGAACGGGCTCGCGCTGGTCGTCGGAACCGCCGCGGTCGCCTTCGTACTCGTTCGCTTCTCCACAAAGCAATCGCGCTAGGTCAAGCGGCGCTGGAGCGGAACTCAGGCACCGCATCGCGCAAAATCGCCTTGATCGCGCCGGGGTCGTCTTTTTCGATCGCCTGCTCGAGCAGTGCGATCCATTTCTGCAGCGAGAGCATCGACGGCTCATTGGGCTTTGCCGCCATGATGCCGGCAATGCCGACGTCCACGGTCGGCTCCTCGCTGGCGAACAGGATCTCGTTCAGCCGCTCACCGGGCCGCATGCCGGTGAACTTGATGTCGATGTCGTAGCCCGGCTGCAGGCCGGACAGGCGGATCATCCGCTCGGCGAGATCGACGATCTTCACCGGCTGGCCCATGTTCAGCACGTAGACCGAAACATCGGGATGTTCGGGCGCGACCGCGTGCGTGGCCGCAGTCACCACAAGATCGCAGGCCTCGCGGATGGTCATGAAATAGCGCACCATGTCCGGATGGGTCACGGTGACCGGGCCGCCCGCCTCGATCTGCGCCTTGAATTTCGGCACCACCGATCCGTTCGATGCGAGCACATTGCCGAACCGCACCGAGATCAGCCGCATCTTCTTTCGCGCGGACGCCGCCACCTCGTGATCCAGCGCCTGGCAGTACATCTCGGCAAAACGCTTGGTCAGCCCGAGCATGGAGACCGGCTCGATGGCCTTGTCAGTCGAGATCATCACCATCGCGGCGGCGCCCGCGGCGCGCGCAGCTTCCGCGACGTGGATCGATCCAAAAATGTTGGTCTTGACGCCTTCGCTCCAGTCGCGCTCGAGGATCGGCACGTGCTTCAGCGCCGCGGCGTGGAACACCAGGTCGGGCCTGAACTCGGCCATCAGCCGCACGACCCGCTCGCGGTCGCGGATGTCGGCGATGCGTCCGTCGATCGTGGCCTCGGTTGCCTCAGTGGCAAGCGCCTCGGTGATGGCGTAGAGCGCTGGCTCGGAGTTTTCAATGACCAGGAGCCGTGCCGCGCCAAAGGCCAGCACGCGGTGGCAGATCTCCGATCCGATCGAGCCGCCGCCACCGGTGACAATGACCGCTTTGCCCTTCACCAGCGCTTCCAGCCGCGCATAGTCGATCTTCTCGCTCGGACGCAGCAGCAGATCCTCGACCGCGACCGGCGCGAGCCGCGGCGTGTCGCCGCCTTCGAGCGAGGGCAGACGGCTGACGATCAGCCGCAGCCGCCGTGCCCGCATCAGAAAGGTTTCCGGATGCGCCTCGACCTCGAACGAAGACGGCATCATCACGACGCGCGCGATCGGCCGGTTGCGGCGGGCGAAATCGGCCGCGACGTCCTCGATGTCGTCCATCCCGCCGAGCACTGCGACATTGCGGATCAACTGGCCGCGATCGGCCATCGACGGCGAGAGGATGCCGATCGGCCAGATCCGCTTGACCGCGCCGCTCTCGATTGCGCGCAGCACGATCTCGGCATCCGCCGCGCGGCCGACCAGCAGCGTCGGTGAGGCGTCCTCGGTCATGGCGTGATGGCGCACCCGCGTATAGCGAAAATAGCGGTAGGCGAAGCGCAGGGCGCTGAGGCAAAAAACCTCGAGAAACCAGTAGAGGACAATGGTCGCCTTGCCGAGGAAGAAGGCGCCATGGAAATTCGGTGCGACTAGGACATAGTCCAGCACCAAGAGCGCCAGCGTCAGCACCGTGGCGACGCGCACGATGTTGAGCGCATCCGGCAGCGAGATGAACCGCCATTTCGTGGTGGTCAGCTTGAAGAGGTAGCAGACGACGACGCTGAGCACGAGAAAATAGGGCAGCACGCGCCAGAGCAGCGGCAGCCGGTCCCAGAACAGTTCTCCGCCCTCGAAGCGCACGAAGAAGGCCGCAAATAGCGCGACCGCCGTCGCCGCCGTGTCGTGGACGGCGATCAGGAGATTGCGCGAGGTCAGTTGCGATAAACGCGTCATGCGCCGCCCAGTCGGTGAAGCCCCATCCTGCCTGCGAGGGCCCTGTCGATCGATCGGTTATCTCACATGCGCAGGCTAGCGGCCAGTGCCATGGCCGAGCGACTGAACGGACGCCGAATTATCGGTCGCAAAAGCCTTCAGGGCCATTCCGCCGGCGATGCCGACGCCGAGCACGTACATCCAACCTTCATGAAAATCGAACACATGAGAATTGAACAGCGACGTAAAAATGTTCTGGACCACCACTAGCAGCCCGATCCAGTTGACCAGGCCCTCGCCGCGGAACAGCATCAGATGACATAGCCACATCGCGTACAGCGTGGCAACGCCCAGCAGGCCCCACTGCACAGCGACGTTCAACGTCTGGTTGTGGGGATTGCCGATGACAGCGGCGGCCGCACCGGTCTGCCCCTCGGCGGCCCTTTCGAACAGGCCGCGGGTCGCGCCGGTTCCATGGCCGAACACCGGCGCCTCGGCCACGAAGCGAAGCGACTTCTGCCAAAACTCCAGCCGCTCGCCGATCGACGTGGCGCGGCCGGTTTCCTTGTACTGTCGATAGTCGCTCGAGAAGCTCGTCACCGTCGATTCCAGTTGCGGTGAGGCGAGAAAGGCCACGGTACCAAGCGCGGCGACGCCGGCGAGAATCATCAGATTGGTTCGCCATCTCAGATGCACCAGTCCGAACACCGCCACCATGATCGGCATGGTCACCAGCGCGGTGCGCGAAACGATCACGAACGCCATGTTGGCGACGAAGCTGAACGCGATCGCAGCGAGCAGCGCGGCCTGCCAGATTCGTCCCGCACGCAACAGCTGGATGACCGGATAGACCAGTGCCACCGCGCAGAGCGCGAATTCCTGACTCTGGTCGATGTAATCCTTCACAACGACGCCGCGCGTTTCGAATCCGTGGGGTTTCATGGTCATGCTCGGCGCGAATGCGACGAGCCACGATGCCGCCTCGAGCAGCACGCACGACACCAAGAACGCGATCAGCACCCACAGGCCGCGTTCCGAGCGCTGGAAATGATAGAACAGGATGGGCAGAAAGAGCAGCTTTGCGGCCGGCTTGACCGCGTAGGTGCGCGCCGCCCAGTCGGCGTCCGACCACAGCATGCCGATGGCGGCGAGGGCGAACAGCGCGATCGGCACCGCGCAGATCGGCCGCCGCGCAAGCCGCCACAGCGCGGCGAGATCGAGGAAGGGAAGCCGCGTCAGCAGCAGCACGGTCGCAAAGATGCCGACCAGGGATGTCGACCACGGCAGCGAGGCCGCGAGCAGGATCGCACAGATGTCGACCGTCGTGGTCCACGCTGCGGGGTCGCGCCATCGCCGCGCCAGCACGGCGGCCATGGCGTTGTCGGCGATGGCGGTCATTGCCCGCCTCCGCGCGCGCGATCGACCAGCTGTGTGGTGCTGTGGCCTTGCAGGATGTCGACCAGCATCACCACGCCGCCGTGGGCTTCGACGATCTCGTGGCCGACCACCGTTTCGCGGACGTAGTCGCCACCCTTCACCAGCACGTTGGGCTTGATCTCGGTGATCAGCCGGATCGGGGTGTCTTCCTCGAAAATGGCGACGAGGTCGACCGCCTCCAACGCCGCGAGCACTTCGGCGCGCGCCCGTTCGTCCTGCACCGGACGCCCCTCGCCCTTCAGCCGCCGTGTCGAGGCATTGCTGTTCAGCCCGACGACCAGGCGGTCGCAGGCCGCGCGCGCCGCGGTCAGGACCTTGACGTGGCCGGGATGCAGGATGTCGAAGCAGCCATTGGTGAAGCCGATGCGCAGCCCCTGCCTGCGCCATTCGCGCAAGGGTGTGTCGAGGTCGCCGCCGGCGGCGACAATCTTCTCTTCCGCCGCCAGATAGGCATGCGGCAGGATCCTGCGCCGCAGTTCCACTGAGGTGACGGTGGCCGTGCCCGGCTTGCCGACGGCGACGGCGGCGGCGGCACTCGCCATGCGCAGCGCGGTCTCCCAGTCGGCGCCGGTGGCCAGCGTCGCCGCCAGCGCCGCCGCAACGGTGTCACCGAGCCCGGAGCGGTCGCTCACCTTGACCGGATGGGCCGGCACATGAATCGGCTCGCCCTGCCGCGCCACCAGCGTCATGCCATGCTCGCCGCGGGTCACTAGGATGGCCTCGCAGTCGGCGAGTTGCATCGCGTCCTGCGCCGCATGCGCGATCGCCTCGACCGTATCGGCGGCGCTGCGGGTCGCCTCGACAAATTCCCTGCGATTGGGCTTGAGTAGCGTCGCGCCGCGATAGATCGCAAGATTCGGGCTTTTGGGATCGACGATGACCGGAATGCCGCGCCGCCGCGCCGCATCGATGACATTGCGGATCACCCGCGCGGTCAGAACGCCCTTGGTGTAGTCCGACAGCAGCACGATATCGGCGCGCGCGAGCTGCGGCAGGACGGCGTCGATCAGCTGCTGCTCGATCCCGCCTGTCGCCGGCCGCGCCTGCTCCCAATCGGCGCGCAGCAAATGGGTCGAGAAATGTTCGGACACAAAGCGCACTTTTCGCGTCGTCGGCCGGGAGGGATCGCAGACCAGAATGCTCTCGATCCGCTCCGCCTCGCCGAGCTCGCTCTTCAGCCGCTCGCCAGCCTCGTCCTGGCCGATCAGCCCGACGAAGATGCAGCGCGCGCCGATGGCGGCGATGTTGCGCGCGACATTGCCGGCGCCGCCGACATTGGTTTCGCTGCGCTGGACGGCGAGAACCGGCGCCGGCGCCTCCGGCGAGATGCGCGCGACCTCGCCATAGACGAACTCGTCGAGCATCAGATCGCCGACGCAAAGCACCGTCCTGCGGGCGATCGCTTGCGACAAGGCGTCGAAATCAAACATCACGTGTCCGTCTTGCTGCGTTACCGGTAAGGATCGGCGGAATTGAGAAAGTCCTTCACATAGAGCGCCACCGCGTCCTCGAGCGGCGTGAAGCCGCCGTTATAGCCGGCGGCGCGCAGCCGATCGACCTTGCTCTCGGTGAAGTATTGGTAAGAATTTTTGATCGCTTCGGGCATGTCGACATATTCAATGCGAGGGGCTGCGCCGAGCGCCGCATAGGCGGCAACAATGAGGTCCTTGAAGCTGCGCGCCCGCCCCGTGCCGACGTTGAACAGCCCCGAGACCTTTGGCGCCGCGAGCAGCCAGAGAATCACCCGCACCACGTCGTCGACATAGATGAAGTCGCGCCGCTGGTCGCCGTCGGCAATGCCGTCGCGATGCGACTTGAACAGCTGCACGCTGCGCTCGCTTTTGATGTCGTCGAAGCGCCGCGCCAGCACGCTCATCATGGTTCCCTTGTGATATTCATTGGGACCGAACACGTTGAAGAACTTTAAGGCCGCCCATTGCGGCGGAAGCTTTTCGCGGCGCTCGACACGGCTTGCGACCGCCATGTCGAACAGATGCTTGCTCCAGCCATAGAGGTTCATCGGCCGCAGCATCTTCAGCGCGATCAGCGACCGATCGTCGGCAAAACCTTGCGCGCCGTCGCCATAGGTCGCAGCCGAGGAGGCGTAGATGAACGGGGTGGAATTGGCCGTACACCAGTCCAGCAGCCGCATCGAGAGGCGGAAATTGGTCTCGATCACGAGATCGCCGTCGCTTGCCGTGGTCTCGGAGATCGCGCCGAGATGGACAACCGCATCCAGCCTGCGGCCCTTCAGCCAGCAGGCGAGCTCCGCCGGGGGGACAATGTCGGCGAGCTGGCGCTTGCCGAGATTGCGCCATTTGCCATCATGACCGAGCGCGTCGCAGACGGCGACATCGGCACGGCCGGCTTCGTTCAGGGCGGCCACGACATTCGATCCGATAAAACCGGCGCCACCGGTCACCAGCAACATTCCGTTCCTGCCTTGATTGTGGAAGGCCCGCCAAAAAGTCCGCCAGAGCGCCACGCCCGTGACGGGGATTGTGCGACCTCAATAGACTGGCGCTCGCACGGACGCAAAGCCGGCCGCCATTTATCCCGACCGGCCTGTGGAGTTGAAGAGCCGGTATCTTGGCCGCCATGATGCTTGTCCCGGTGCCAGGGAGCGGTTACCGACTGGCATAGAGCCACCCCATGCCGTATGCAGCCTTCGAATGAACGATGATTCAGTAATTGACGGTATGATTTCCGCCGATGATGACAGGCCGATCCTGATCATCCCCTATATGTGGATCGGGGATTTCGTTCGTGGCCATTCCGTGGTGCGCGTCCTGAACCAGCGCTGGCCGAATCGCCCGGTGGACCTGCTCACCACCTCGCTCTGTGCACCTCTTGTGGATTACATGCCCGGCGTTCGCGCCAAGATCGTCTGGGATCTGCCGCGCAGCCGCCTCGCGCTCGCCAGACAATGGGGACTGGCTGCCCTCATCCGGGCCAGAGGCTACGCAACGGCGCTGGTGCTGCCCCGGACCTGGAAATCGGCATTGGCGCCTGCGCTTGCCGGAATCCCGGAGCGGATCGGCTTCGTCGGCGAAGCGAGGTTCGGTCTGATCAACCAGTGGCGCTGGGGCGAGAAGGCGCTGCCCCGTTTCATCGACAAGAATGCGGCACTGGCCCTGCCCGATGGTGCGCCGCTGCCGCCGGAATGGCCGGTGCCGCAGCTTCGGGTTCCCGATGATGACGCGGAGCGCTGGCGAGCGACCAATGGCCTCGGCCGCGGCACGGCGGTCGCGCTCGCGCCGGGATCGGTCGGCGCATCGAAGCGCTGGACCTATTATGGCGAAGCCGCTCGTCTGCTGGCCGAGCAGGGTTTTGATGTCTGGGTGCTCGGCGGCACCGCGGAAAAGGCTCTCGCGCGCGAAATCGTGGCGCAAGGCGGACCGCGCGTCCGCGATTTGACCGGCACTGACCTGCGCAACGGCATCCTGGCGATGGCGGCGGCACAGCTCGCCATCTCGAATGACTCCGGACTGATGCACATTGCCGCTGCTTTGGGCACGCCAACCATGGGCATTTTTGGGCCGACAAGTCCTTATCACTGGGCACCACTCAACGGACTTGCGGCAACAATCCAGACCCAATCTCGTCTCGATTGTCAGCCCTGCCATCGCCCCATCTGCAAAATGAATGAGCATCGTTGCATGCGAGACATTCCGGCGGCCGAAGTCGTTGCAAACGCGCGACAGTTGCTCGGCAATATCCGATGACAATGCTCCGCTTGCTTAGAAATGACGCGATCGTTACCAACAACCGTTGCCGGCAATGCTGACGGTGTGGGTGTGAGTCAGGACCTGATTGGAACTCATCTGAGACAATCGCTTGCGGCACTCGATCGTGCCGCGAAAGATCCTGCGCTGCTCGCCGTCGCCCGCAGGATTGCCGACGTCATCATCGCCGCGCTCGATTCCGGCAACAAGCTCCTGCTGGTCGGTAACGGCGGCAGCGCGGCGGACGCCCAGCACATCGCAGCCGAGATCGTCGGCCGCTACAAGAAGGACCGGCCCGGCTATGCGGCGATGGCGCTGACCACGGACACCTCGGCGCTGACCGCGATCTCCAATGATTATGGTTTCGAGTGGGTGTTCGCGCGCCAGGTCGAGGGCCTTGCGCAGGAGGGCGACATCCTGCTTGCGCTGTCAACCTCGGGTCGTTCGCCGAGCATTCTGAAAGCGTTGCGTGCGGCGCGCGAACTCGGCATCACCACCATCGGCTTTACCGGGACTCAGGGCGAGCCGATGGCCGCCTATTGCGATCATCTCCTGGTGGTGCCCAGCGACGACACGCCGATCGTTCAGCAGATCCACATCGCCTTCGCGCACGGCATCTGCGATGCGATCGAGCAGACCATGATGCGCGAGCCTGGATCGGTACGCGATGGCCGGTCCTGATTTGACACTCCGGCCGGCCGCATTCCTGGACCGTGACGGCGTCGTCAACCACGATGACGGCTATGTGGGAACGTCGGACCGGATCCGCTGGATGCCGAATGTGGCCAAAGCGATCCGCCGGCTCAACCAGGCCGGCTATTTCGTGTTCTTTTTCACCAATCAGTCCGGCATTGCCCGCGGCTACTTTACGGAAAGCGAGCTCAACGCATTGCACGACTGGATGCGTGCCGAGCTTTTGGGCCAGGGCGCCGTCATCGATGACGTCCGTTACTGCCCCCATCATCCGGGCGGAACCGTCGCCGGCTATCTCGAAGACCATCATTGGCGCAAGCCGGCGCCCGGCATGATCCATGACTTGATGGAGCACTGGCCGGTGCGGCACGACGGCAGCTTTGTGATCGGCGACCGCACCAGCGACATCGAAGCGGCGCGGGCCGCGGGACTGCCCGGCTTCCTGTTCGCAGGCGGCGATCTCGATGCCTTCGTCGCCGAGATTGTCAAGCGAGCCTGCGACAATTCCCGCCAAAATCCCAGCTCAAGGTAGTTCTGCAGGCGCGGCAGGATCGCGGCTTCGCCGAGCGCCGCTAGCCGCCCCGTGCCTGCGGTCGCAAAAGCCCCTGCTCTTCGCAATCCAGCGCTTTGGGAAGACGGCGACCAGTCGCGCGACGACGCGGTCCCATCGCAACGTGTGGCGGGTTGGATGATGAAACCCCGCCACCCGCGGCCTTCACGGGACGGATACTCGGCGAGGCAGCGACGCCTTGCCAGGCTAAGTCTTCTTCCTTAACCCCGCCAAAACTGCCTCAGCCGTGATCGGCATGTGGCGCACCCGGACACCAACCGCATCGTAGATCGCGTTGGCGACAGCTGGCGCGACGACCGTGGATGCGGGCTCGCCGACACCGCTTGGGTGATGGCCCGAATCGATGAGTTCGACATCGATTGGCGGCACGTCCGCTAGGCGGATCGGGCTGTAGTCATGGAAGTTGCTTTGTTCGAAAGCGCCGGCCTTGAGGGTTAGCCGCTCGGCCATGACTTGGCTCAATCCCCAGAGAGCTGCACCTTGGATTTGTGACTTGGCATTAAGCGGATTGATGACCGTTCCCGGATCCATGGCGATTGTGAGCCGGTTGATCTTGTACGTGCCAGCCTGAGGATCAACCGTAACCTCGGCAATCCCGGCAACCCAGGTCGGGCTTTGTCGCTCCTCCGCCGAAGAGACGGCAATGCCCATTCCGGTGTTGGGTGACAACTTCTTCGCACGCCAGCCTGCTCTTCCGGCGGCAACTCGCAGGCAATTGGCAAGTCGCAACGCCCCACCCACCGTGGTGGATTGGTACATCGGCCAGGAGTTGTCGTTAGGCCATGGCAACGAGATCCACAACCTGTCCATGTAGTAGTCCGAGGGCGTGCCCGGCTCGTACCCGGCATTGGGAATGCCCCGGGCACTACCTTTGCCGTTGAGCAGGGCTAGTCGGAATTCCAGTGGATCGCGGTTGAGCGCGTGCGCAACCTCGTCCATGAACGATTCGACCACGAACATGTTGTACGAATTTGAGACCGTACGCAGCGCGCTGGCCTGCACTGCCCAAGTCGTACGGTCGCTGTCAAAAGCGCGAACGCGCCGGTTTTCGATGTCGTACCAATGGTCGCTGCCACCGATTGACCATTGGTCGATGTCTTCTTTCTTGGCGTCCCAGGAGTCGAGCTGCAGCCAGTCGGTCCCGTATTTCTTGCCAACCGAGAAGCGCGGCCCCATCCAACCGCAGCAGATATCGTGGTCCATGGCCACGAGCTGGCCGTTCTTCAAGCCGGCCTTGAGCTTGTGATAGGTCGGCGTGCGCGGGAAGCTGGTGGCAAAAGTAGACTCGCGGGTCTGGATGAGTTTGACAGGCCGGCCGACTTCTTTGGCGCAATACGCGGCCGCCAGAATCTCATCGTAATCCTGCTTGCCGCCGAAGCCGCCGCCTAGGACGCTTTCGTGGACGTAAATCTTGATTTCCTCTGGCTTCTGACCGAGTACCTTCGAAAGATAGGCGGTCAGCGTCATCCGGGCGAAAGACGTGCTCTGCGTCCCGGTATAGACGTGCCAAGCGCCGTCGACCACATGCACGGTCGCGTTGAGCGGCTCCATGGTGGCGTGACATACCATATCGGTGGTGTATTCAATTTCGAGGACCTTCTCGGCTCCGGCAAGCGATTTGTCGATATCACCTTCGAGCACCCAATTGGCTCCGGCCGCGTCATTCTTGATTGTTTGCGAATATTCCTCAAACAGAACGCTGGTGTCGATGCCGGCATAGGGTCCGGGATCGACCTGCACCTTCAACGCCTGAGCGGCCTTGACAGCAGCAGGAAACCTTTCGGCCAAGGCGACGACCCAGCCGGTGCACTTGCCGATGCTGTCATCCACCTTTACGGCCCTGACAAATCCCGGAATGTTGCGAGCTTCAGAATCGTCGATGCTCACCACTCTTGAGCCATAGCGAGTCCGCGGTATGACCACCGCGCCGTACACCATGTTCGGTAAGAATACGTCGATACCATATTTGGCCTGGCCGGTGACCTTGGTCGGGATGTCAAGGGCAGGCATCGACTTCCCAACGATGTTGTAGGTGCCCGATGCCTTGAGCTTGATGGTCTTGAAATCTTCCGGGTATGCGAACTTGCGATCGATCTTTACTTTCTGAATGATCTCGCCATAGCTGACGGAACGTCCTGACACGCTTTCGGTGACGCGCGAGTTCGATGCCGTGCAGTCGGACTCCTTGGCGCCGAGCACCTGCGCGCCTGCTTCTATCAGTGCTATGCGGCCCGCGGCGCCCGCGCGCGAAAGGCGATCGAACTCGGTCGTCACACTGCCGCTGTTAACGGTGTAGGCGAGGCCGTAGATAGCAAAGTTCTCGACGCTTTCGAGCGGCGAGTCGAGACGAACATCCTCCCACTTGACCTCCAGTTCCTCGGCGATGATTTGGGCTAGTGCTGTGCCGATGTGTTGGCCCATCTCTGCCTTTACGATATGCATCGTCACTTTCCCGTCCGGGGTCAGCGTGAACCAAATTGACGGAGTGAAGCCCGCCATCGGCTGTGCTGCGGCGATACTGCCCAGCGCAGGAAGGCCGATGCTCAGGAACGCACCAGCGGCGGTTGCGGCTGAGCGAATCAAGAACTCGCGCCGCGTGGTTGCGGAGCCTGTTGACCTAACCATGACTGGCTCCCTCATGAGTGATTTCGGCAGCCCGGTTCATGATTTCGGCGGCTCGCCTCACGGCCCCGACGATGCGCGAGTAGGTGGCGCATCGGCAGAGATTGCCGTTCATGCCATCCACGATTTGCTGTTCGCTCAGATTGGAGTTCTGCGAAAGCAACGCCGCGGCCTGCATGATTTGACCGGACTGGCAGTATCCGCATTGCGGTACTTGATGCTCGATCCATGCCTGCTGCACGGGATGAAGGCCCGTCGGGCTCAGCCCCTCGATCGTGGTGATCAGTGCACCTTCAACCGAGCCGACGGTGACGGCACAGGAGCGAACCGCGTGCCCGTCGATGTGAACTGTGCAGGAACCGCATAGGCCAACACCACAGCCGTATTTGGTGCCGGTCAATCTTAGGTCCTCCCTGATGACCCATAGCAGTGGGGTGTCGGGTGGCGCATCAGCGAAATAGCTTTGGCCGTTAATGGTTAGGTTAGGCATAGGTCATTACCTCCCTTGGTCATCTTGGTCGCTTGATCAATACGCGGTTTCTTTCGCCGCTCGCGGATGGTGTCGGTCGGCGCGCTGGGTCGTCGCTGCCGCCAGGGCCCCGCAGCAGACGGCCTGCGCTGCGCAAACCCCTTTCGTTGAAAGCCACGAGCGGGCCTGTGGCATCAGTGTCGAGAAGCAAGTCGTCGACGGACAAAAGGAGACCACATCCCTGGCCTTCAGCGGGTTCCGCAAAGGTGCTTGTGAGCAAATATGTGCGATTGGTCCGGGGGCCGACGCAAGGTGCGCATGACTCCACGGTCCAATGGCGCCCGCCGTGATCGAGCCCGGACCATTCAGACCTAAGGCCGGATTGGTCATCGAGCGCACTGCTTCGCACGGAATCCTCGAACATGCGTGCGGCAGACGAGTCGACGCCAACAGCTGTTGCTCGCAACCTTGGAACCATGGGGATCCCGAGGCCCCACAGGCCACCCCCAGTGTCACCGCTCCCACCGGAGCGCGACAATGCTACTCTAAACACGCTCCAGTCGCACGCCCAATTATTCGACAGTTGTGCCGTGCGGCGTCCGCGCCCCCAAGGACTGTCTTGATCTAGAGCAAGTTGGGGACGATTTGAATCGCGAGGGATTCCCAAATCGGGCGAAACATGATTCATCCTCAAGGCCGGGAGGAGGCTGGCAGGGATGGCGCATGGGGAGGCTCTTCGCGTTCGGGTGGTCAAGGCCGTTGTTGAGGACGGTCTTTCGCGGAACGAGGCGGCGCGGATTTTCCGGGTCGGGATCGCAAGCGCGATCCGTTGGGTGAAAACGTTCGAGGAGACGCG
>NZ_JAFATE010000086.1 GCF_019244115.1 Bradyrhizobium sp. | reverse complement strand
CTCGATTGCTCCTTGATAGCAACTGCAGAGCCCGGGCGCGTCCGGCTGGGGGTCGTTGCCCGCTAGCCCGGATTTCTCAGTGCGCCCCGAGGGCGCGGATCACCAGTGGAGGAGGGTTCCACCCAGATAGTAGTCGGTTTGATCTGGTAGCTGGCAAGCGGCTTGGTCGGGTAACCGGCCGGGCTGAAGCCTTGCGACAAAGACCGCCTTGGGCGGTTGAGCAATCCGACGGGCCGTAACGCGAGTGAAGCCTGAGCAGGCCTCGAAAGTGAAGTCGCGGATGCCGACCCGGCTGAGAAACGGGGAAGGCCGCGTGGGACAGGGAAGCAACCGACACGAGCACCTGTCGCGATCCGCCGAGGTAATTGGGCACGGCACGCCGGAAGGGTGATCCGGGTAATCGGGGGATACCCGCAACGGGCGGAGGTTGCGCCTCCAACGCCGCAATCGGCGGCGGCCCGGGCGGGGGTTGGACAGGGTCATAGTACCGCTGAGGCCGGGTAATGCCGGCGGAGGGAAGGGCCCTGACTTCTGGTGTGCTTCTAACGAAGACGAGGATCGGGGATTGGCGATGAGCCTGACAACCCCAATGAGCATCCGGACCCTTCAGAGGAAGCTGTATTGCAAGGCGAAGGCGGAACCGGCGTACCGCTTTTACCTGCTCTACGACAAGATCCATCGCCATGACATTCTGGCTCATGCCTGGGCGCTGGCCCGCGCTAATGCGGGCGCGCCTGGGGTGGACGGGATGACCTTTGCGGGGGTCGAAGCGATAGGGTTGGAGGAGTGGCTCGCCGCGATCAGGAGGGACCTCGTCGCGAAGATCTACAGGCCAGCCCCGGTGCGGCGGGTGATGATCCCAAAGCCCGGTGGCGGTGAGCGGCCGCTCGGCATCCCGACAATCCGGGACCGCGTGGTGCAGACCGCCGCCAAACTGGTGCTGGAGCCGATCTTCGAGGCGGAACTCGACCCTGCGGCCCACGGCTACCGGCCGGGGCGGAGCGGGGCCGATGCGATCAAGGCGGTGCATGTCCTGCTCTGCCGGGGCTACACCGACGTGGTGGATGCCGATTTGTCGAAATACTTCGACACGATCCCGCATCAGGATCTGATGCGGTCGGTTGCGCGGCGCATTGTCGACCGGCACGTGCTGCGGCTGATCAAGCTGTGGCTCAAGGCGCCGGTCGAGGAGCGCGATGAGGACGGGACGCGGCGCATGACCGGAGGCAAGAACAGCAAGCAAGGAACGCCGCAAGGCGGCGTGATCAGCCCGCTGCTCGCCAACCTGTACATGAACCGCTTCCTAAAGCATTGGCGCAGCACCGGGAGGGGCGAGGCGTACCGAGCGCAGATCGTTTCTTATGCCGACGACTTCGTCATTCTCAGCCGCGGACACGCGGCCGAGGCACTGGCGTGGACGGGCAGGGTGATGACCAAGCTCGGGCTTGCGCTCAACGAGATGAAGACCGCGACCCGGGACGCCCGGCGCGAACGCTTCGACTTCCTTGGCTACAGCTTCGGCCCGCACCACTACCGGAAGGACGGCCACTGGTACCTTGGAGCGAGCCCGTCGAAGAAGAGCGTGCTGCGGCTCAAAGCCAAGGTCAGCGACATCCTGGTCCCCGGAAACCTGGGCGCCTGGCCCGAGGTGCGTGATCGGCTCAATCGCCTATTGCGAGGCTGGAGTACGTATTTCGGCCATGGCACTCGGCTGCCGGCATATCGGGCGGTGGACAATCATGTCTACGACCGTGTCCGACACTTCCTGGTGCGACGTCACAAGGTGCCCTCGCACGGCACCCGCCGCTTCCCGCGGGAGGCGGTGTTCGGCGTGCTCGGAGTGCTCCATCTCCGACGCGTCCATTTGGGACCGCCGCCGTGGGTCATGCGATGAAGCCAGTCGGAAAGCCGGATGCGGGAAATCCGCACGTCCGGTTTGATGAGCGGGGACGGGAAACGGGGCGGCACGCCGCCACCGCGCTCGTCCTCGACTCTACCGGTGTCGGAGGAATTGGACGGTTTGAGGCCGGTTGATCGCGGCGTGTGCAACTTTGCCAATTCTGAGGAGCGGAGGAC
>NZ_JAFATE010000064.1 GCF_019244115.1 Bradyrhizobium sp. | reverse complement strand
AAGTGAACCCGGCCCGGGATGTAGAGCACGGCAGTGACGGCAAGCAGGGCTGCGAAGAACTGCGCGGGACGGTCATGGGCGCGCAGCGACAGGCGATTGATCGGGTCGAGAAGCGTGGGGGAGAGCTTGTAAAGGACGCTCGCGACCACGTCGAAGGCAAGCAACACCCAAAGGAAACCAGATCGGGCCACTCGGCCAAGGTCCTTCGGTGATGGTTTTCGACCAGAACTCGGCGAAGCCGACGCCTGGATCCCGACGCAGTTCGATCGCGTAGTAGGCAAGCGGGATGATCGTGAAAGCGCCGATCACGAACGGCAAGCCGAGCCGGATCAGGCGATCGCGCAGATAGTCCAGCGGTCCCTTGCGCGCGAGCCCCGGCCACACAAACAGGCCCGACAGAAAGAAGAACATCGCCATGAAGAAGCTGTCGGTGGCGAGCACGATCACGTCAAAGCCGATCCACGACTTTGGATCGGTATGACCGAAATGGGTGTAGGGAATGACGGCGTGATGGAGCAGCACCACCAGGGTGAGAAAGGTGCGGGTGCGGTCGAGTGCGGCGTTGCGCGCTTTTGTTGTTGGCGGGGGCCTGGGCATCAGCCGGCACTGCCGTCTGCGAGATTGATGTCATCATGCACCTCGGCTAACCAGAGAGTTTATGTCCCCCCGCAGAGGTCACTGTAGAAAAGATTCCCGCGCCCGCCACAGCGTGAACGCAAGCAGCATATAGGCAGCGCAAGTCCACAGCGACTGCCAGTTCGCCGGCCCCTCGTTCAGTCCGACATAGATCGCGGTCCCCAGGAAAAGGCCGGCGAAGGCCGATTCCGCCATGGGGCGAATTCCGTTCCTGACCGGATTGAGCAGCGTCACAGCGGCGAACGGCACCGCCGCAATGGTGAGAGCTGCAAAGGGAAAATCAATGAAGCGCGGGTCAAACACAAGACCGAGTGCCGTCGCCGTGCCGATCACGGCGGTCACGATCAAGACCGATCCGTGCATGAACGCCGGCACCGATCTGGTCCGGCAATTCTTCGGACCCACCACTTCCAGAAAAGCGGGCAGGGCGCGACCCGACATCAGTGCGTTGGCGCCAGACACCGGCGAAGCAGTTGCCGCCAGCAGAAGCGAGCCCCACAGAAGCCAGCTGCCCGCTCCGTAACTTTCATAGACCATTTTTTGGGCGGCCACCCCCAACAGGATTCCGGCCGTGGTCGCCGATAGTCCAACCGCAAACCATGTGGCGAGTCCGGCCTCCCTGGGCTTGCGGCGCAAGGTCAGCCACGCCACGCCGAATACCAGGGTCGCCAGGGCGATTCCGCTGCACATTTGCAGCTTCCAGAGCGGAAAATTGCTGATGGGGATTCCGGGCGGATATTTCAGCGTGCGCTGCGCGGAATCGAACAGGCCCCAAGACCCGCCGACGGTACCCTCGATCTCTCGCTTCCATGATTCATCGTAGGCCTCGAACAGGTTGACGCGAAAATTCTCGTGACGGGCGAGGTCGAGAATCTCCGAGACCACCCGGGCCTGATTGACTGGCGAGGGTAGCGCCGATTCGCGCATCCGCCCCTCGCTTGGCCAGCCTATTTCTCCGATGAAAATTTCCTTGCCCGGAAAGCCGCCGCTACCTGCCGGCGGATCGTGTCAACGTGGGCGGCCGCAGCTTCCGCCGGGATCGGAACATTTTCCCAATATGGCAGGATATGAATCGTGACGAAATCGACGGCGTCATAGAGTTCGCGATTGCTGAGCCAGAACTCCCATACGTCGGCGTAGGTGACGGGCACGGTGACCTGCGCCTTGACCAAGCGGATCGTGGCGGCGAGGTCGGACGCCGTTATGTCTTTGCGCAACAAGGTCTCGTTGCCGACCAGGAGCGCGATGATGGTTTTCGGATAATCCTTGGCGAGGCGTATCGCCGTCGATATCTGCTTCGCGTTCTTCTGCTGGTCCTTATCGAGAAAAATGCCCTGAATGACCTTCAGGCCGACCTTGTCCGCCGGTTCGGGAATTTGATCGAGACCAAGATCGGTCGCATAGGTGCGGATGCAGTCGGTGATCTTCGCAAGCTCTGCGAGATCTTCCGCGATCTGTTCCCGGGTCACCTGCGTCGCCGGTGAGAGTGATGTCTGTCGGCTGCGGAAGGGAGCATATGATATGCATTGTAGTTTGTCATTCGGATCGATCGGTGCGCGCGCCAAGTTGACTGGTGTGCCCAGCCACCACCACACCGCGGCGATGGCGCCCCAGGATATCAGGAAAAGCATCAGCGGTATGCGGAGAGAAACCAGCTCTGTCCTCCTTGGAGGAATGATTCGCTGAATTTCCTCAATGCGGGACACTGGCAGCTTGGAGAACCATCTTTTGACCATGGAACACGATCCGCAGGTCAACCGCAGCTACGTCCGCAGAATGCGCCGTCTCTCAAGCGGCCGGAATCCGAAACCCTTCGCAAGGCGAAACCAGGCGATGCGGTGCAATTATCGCCACGCGGTACGCCACGAGCGACCCACCCTCATCCAAACTTGGTCGGCGGCGCCGCTATCGTCTTGAACGGTCCATCCTTCGATCATGAATGCTACGGGTCTCGTTGCTGTTTCCACAGGAAGAAATTGCGCTCGAAACAGCACAAGCGCCGGCGCAACAGTAATGACTGCGCTCCCCGCAATGAACTCTCGGCGGTCAATCATGATGCGGTTTCTCCCTTTTCCAGTGTCTCCGAGCGTCCCTTCAAAGGTGACGAATGAAAAACGGCATCAGCGCTCCAGCGCTGCGTAGCTTCCACTTGGAGCGTAGCCGCGGCATCAACATTACCGGCTCGAACAGCGATCGCATGTGCCTGCTCGAAAGCCCGCCGCGTCGGGCGGTTCGCAAAATTGATGTAGGCGAGGTCGAGCGCCCGGCACGAGTCGTTGCCGCTCCCGGCATAGAACTCCGCACCATGGTCAGCAAATGCCAGCAAGTGGCGACCAAGGAGAGACTCGAACCCAAGCCGAGCAGCCCTCATCAGTACCTCGGCGTCAGCAAACCTCCCCTTGCATGACATCACATCGGCGAGACGCCAGTGTACTTCCGGATCGCCACTCGAGACCGCCGGCGTTAGCAACGCCTCCGCGTCAGACATGCGGCCGGCGGACGAGTGGAGTTCCGCCAAGTGCACGCGCGCTTTCGTGTAGCCAGGCAGACAGTCAACGGCCCTTTGATACCAGAGCATGGCACGGTTGGCCTGGGGATCGCGCACAAGCTCTCCCCAAAGTACACCCAGCTGAAAGCAAACCCACGCTACTGGAAACGGCGACACGTCCTGGTATATCGTTAGGGCCTCCTTGTAGGTTCTGTCAGCACCGGCGAAGTCGCGCATGTCGGCCAAGAGGGCGCCAAGCGCCACAAAGTCTTCAGTCCGGCCGGATTTGTTTGCGAGATCACGCCGTTGATCGAGCACGCGATCAAGCTCTACTCCGCACGCCTGATCGATGTTCAATCGCAGGCGGTTCATATCGGCTGGCGGCGCTTCGGCAAGCTCAGCTTGCGCGATAAAGTCTCTCGCCTCAGCAAATCGATGTCCCATCGATGCGATCTGTGCCTGAACTAGCAGGGTTCTTGCTGTTGGTTTGTTCGTTTCGGCAAGTTGTCCTGACAGAAACTGAAGGCGGTCGAGCGCAGAGACGTCGCCGACGAACTGCGCTGTTAACTGCTCGTGTTCGACGACGATCTCGGCGAGGCCGTTCCGCAGGGGATCGAAAAAAAAGCGGCTCCATGATCGCTGGCGCGCACTCTCCAGGTTGATCACTGCGATTTCGCCGTCGGTGGTCGGGAAACGTTTGCTCTCAAAATAATCGGGCTCAGTCATTGCGGCGCACCAAAGCGCGGCTTCAAGCTATCCAGTCCTGTTTTGAACAGCGTTGAAATGATCGTCCTCACGATAAGATCGCCCTGGCCGTTTGCGAGATATTGCGCACGCCATTCGACAGAGCTTCCGGTGCCATTCGCCTTCACCGCAAGCGTGCCCGTATAGTCTGAAGCGGGTATGCCGCTGATGTTCGAGTACCGGTAGGACCTGTTGGCATCATCCATGGCCTCAAGTCGTTCGATGATCTGCTTGCCGTCGACCGTCTCGACGACGCGCAGTTCGCCAATTCCGGCTCCGATTATCTTGATATTGGCAATCAAGGGGTGCCAATAGCCGCCGAATTTTCCGATCAAGGACCATACCGCGTCGGGCGCTCCATTAAGGTCGATGCTCTGAACCACGCTCTGCAGCTCTGTGTTCGGGTCAGCAAAATACGGAAATGTTTTGGTGCTGAGCTTTGTCGGCGTGCTCGCCCCGCCGTGGATTGGTTCGCGATCATGATTGACCCACATCGTCAGCAGGATGTCGATCACGTTACAATCGACCGTCCGACCGCCTCCGGTCTCATAGCCATGTCCGTCAAGGGTGCTTTTCTCGATCTCGAGATGGCTGGTATCGGTGATGGATTTTGCTACGTCGAACAGCAGATAGTCGTCGAAGCGGACATTGGCGTGGGCGGCTAGTGCTGCCGGCGTCCAATCTTGTTTGCCGTCACGGATATCCCAGTTAGCCAGGCTGTCCGCTATTCTCTTGATAAAAACGGGGCGAAGCGCTTCGGGAATCGCAAACGGCGTCTGTTGATTCCATAGATCGCGAAGATCATCTATCCCCGGCAATCCAGGATCATTTAGCAACATGTTGGTCTGTTCGGGACGGCCCACCCAATCAATGCGCGGAGGGTCGAATCCGACAAATGCGCCTGGACCAGATACTGGCACCGTCTCGGCGATTGCCGCGAATAGCGAACCCTTCCCTGGATCGAGTACGCGCTGGGTGTCGAATTCCACCGCCATGCAGAGAACGTTATCGTTCTGCAGCAGATTTTGAAACTTTGTGAACTTCCCCACTATCCAGGCCAAAAGAAATGGATCGGAGCGCAAGCCAGCGTAGACGCGGAATACCCCGTCTTGCGTTGACGCTCCGTTTTTATCGTTGACGACGAAGTCTAGCGTTTGGCCTCCAGGTAAAGTGCAGGTGCCACGCTGGATTGGCTTCTGGTCGGCAGTAGTCCGATCGAGGAGACCAAATCGAAAGCTGAAGCGTATCTCCCGATCGTCCGTCTCGAATTTCGCGGCATCGCCGAAGCCCACCACTTTCGCCCGCCGCACGACGATCGAGTGATTGATTACATTGGAGAAGATTGCGTTG
This sequence comes from Bradyrhizobium sp., assembly GCF_019244115.1. Lineage (GTDB taxonomy): Bacteria > Pseudomonadota > Alphaproteobacteria > Rhizobiales > Xanthobacteraceae > Bradyrhizobium. Next base: position 4,514 of record NZ_JAFATE010000064.1, on the reverse strand, counting down.
GGTCCACAGGTCGGAAAAACATTTGCGGCCAAGACGGTTCGGCCGGGATTTTCCGGGCTCGTGAACGCAAACAGGTCAGTGAGATCGGCTGCAGGGTCCCCGATCACTCTCGGCCCGTCAATATGATCCGACATCATTCGGCTCCGTGGTCTTTACTTGTCGTGCCAACCAGCGTCAGCACCGTTTGCTATAGTCTCATTGCTGCGGGCCACCGAATGGGGTGACGCGGCCAGGCTCCTCCGGAATGGACTTCAAGTATTCGACAAGCGCCCATCGCTGGTCGTCGGTCAGCAGGGGACCAATAACCCCGGTGCCGCGTGGCCCATCCTGGAACGAGTGACCCGCATTTGAGTTGCCCAGGAGGCTCGTATCCAGGACGAATGTGCCGGGTCCGCAGGTCGTTTCTAACCCCACTTTGATCGGATCGAACTCGCGGCCGATGCAGAACTTTTTCGAACGTTCGCTCGCTGGAACCAGCATCTCGTAAAGGTTGGGGACGGATCCGTTGTGCAGGAATGGCGGAGTAGCCCACACGCCGTCGCGGGGCGCTGCCTTATAAACCCGATCGGGTGCTGGCGGCTGTGGCTGCTCTCGATAACCGTTCACATCCAGCAGTTCGGCCGGCGTCAATTTCAATTTCGCGACGGCCCTCTCCAACACCGCGAGCTGGATACTTTGTTTGAACGCCGCCATGGGAACAGCGTCCTTCCCACGGAGCTCCGGCGGCAAATTGTTGCTCAGTTGACCGGTGACCGCGAAGGGCCGGACTGCCTCGGTCTGCGTGTGGTCGGTGCCCACATATGACTGCGGCACAAGGCCCACGAGGACGAAACGCTTGCCGTACTTATTCGGCTCAGTCCACCGATACGGCCACGCGTTGTGGCAACCTGCGCAGTGCTCCACAAACAGTGCCTTGCCGGACTTGGCCTTTTCACGGTCAATCTTCCCGAATACGTCTTCGGGCCAGCTTGGCGGCGCGAGTCGTGCCAACTGGTTTTCCACCCGGTGAAGCTCCGGAATGGCAGCATTCGACTCGAACAGCCCATCTGCTGGAGTTTTGGCGCGCAAGTTCATGGGCATGTAGACGCCCATTGTCTCGCCCAAATTGCGGGCCAGCGGACTTTGCACAATTGCTGCCCACTGCGTCCACAATCCTTGCGGAGCGTTCCATAGGAAAGGAGGCTTGACAGGCGCGATAGGGGTCGAAGTGTTCTCCGGAATACCAGGCAGATTGGCGGTCACTCTATTGCTGATCATGCTGAGGGCATCAATTCGCGCCGGCCCCCAGGGCCAGAAGCTTGCAATGCTTCGTGTGGCATATTCGTACGTCAACGCGGCCTGGCGCTCAAAGCGCTCGCGTAAGCTGGTCTTAGCTTCGGGGCTTGCCGCTCCAAGGTGTGCCGCGAGCCGATCAAATTTAACCGCATCGGTCAAAGTGGCGCGTATCGCTGCATTGAGAGCCTGAACATAGGCTTGCATATCGAACGTATTGGCAGGCCCGCCATCGATGCGAACGTGTTTGCCCTTGTAGTTCAGTTGCGTTTCGTGGCAGGCCGCGCAGGTCACGCCCGCGAATTCGCCGGTTTCCTCTCCTGGCCATTGTGGCATGGAGACCACCGTCTTGCTGATACCGATTGGCAAACCGTCGGGATTATATGGCGAACCCGCGGGTTGGGTGATCAGTCCGTAGCGCTCGCTATTTGCATCCGACCGGAATAGCTCCTGGCCGTCGGCAACCTCCAGGTTCAGAAAAATATCATAGGAGAGAACGACCGCACCTTGCGAAAAATGATAGTACCAATCCCGATCATCCTGGGACCAAGCCTGATTGAGATAGATTACATTGTCGCTCGTCGATTGCGCGCTCGCCGGAACTAGGTGGATGAACGCTACTGCCGAGCCAAAGATAAACGAGGAGAGTGAGGCGACAAAACTATTGGATCGGTGCATGGATTCCTCCTCAAGGAGTGCGTCGTTGCCTGTACCGAGGATCACATCTGATTTCTCGTCTAACGGGTTACGGCGGAGCCAGACCACGCAGGATGGCGCGCTTTTGGTGACTGACACGGGGGTCCGAAGGCGTCGGACCGCCAGGGTATGACGTTGCTATACTTTCGGAAGCTCTAGCGCCGGTTGAGCCAGTGAGGTCCCAGGCCGCGGCGCACATCAAGCCGGGTATCGGAATTTAGCCCAAGTAGACGCGGATCCATGTTTCCCAAGCCTTTTCAGCTCGAGGACGTAGTTGTTGAAGACAGTCTCTCGGTGTTCAGGGTTTGCCTATGCGGAATCGGCAGGATTCAATAAAATGCGAAAGGCGGCTTCGAGTCAGAAGCACCGTTTTGATGCAAGCCAGTTCTGGTCTACCCCCGACATTCGGCATGCGAACCCAGGTCGTATGAAAGTCGCGCAACTTCAGACGCCGGCGCATTTCGTTAGACTATCGCGGCTGAACGCGGGGCCATTCACGCCGGATTGATCGAACGGAAGGGCGGAGCGAGCGTCGCATTCTTTAGGGGCCATCTCGGCAGGGCCCTGCCAAGTCAGGAGGGACGCCATGCTGAAATGCACGATTTCCGGTACCGCAATCGCGCTGGCGCTTGCAATGACGGCACAGACGCCGACGGCTGCGCAAGAGGTCGTCTCTGACCCCGGCAATTGCGCATTCTTCCATCCTTATGCCAATTGCCAGAACAAAGGACCGGGCAACCCCGACACCGACCCCTATTTCCGTCGCGGCTTGGTCGTTAGCCAAGCGCCCTGGCCAATGGTCACAACCATCGGCGCCGCGAGGCGCGAACCACATTACCACTCCGAAGCCATGAAACGTTGGGAGTGATCCGTCTCATCGCACTGACGAACGATCGCGGCGAGCTTACCTACCGCTCTCAGCAGGCCACCAACGATCGGGTTCTCCTGGCCTAGGACGCTCACTATTCTAAGTTGGCAAGCAAGGCCATGGCCTCCTTCAGATCAGGCGTGCCAGAACCTTCCGTGAACTCAGCGTAAATCGGCTGCAGCAGATCGAGCGCCATTCCTCGCTCGCCACGGTTGACCCAATATCGGGCAAGACTCACCGCAGCGCGCAATTCCAACGATTTTGCCTTCTGCTCCCGCGCGATCGTGATTGCGTGCTTGTAGCAGGCGACGCCGTCGTCTGGATTCCCCTCGGCCAGGCAGACATCGCCATCCACGCGGTCAATTTCGGGTTCCGTCCACCGTTGACCGGTCGCCAATAGGAGCTCCCGTGCTACACCGACCTTGTTGCGCGCAGCAGCGAGATTCTTAAGTCCAAACAACGCTCGGGCGTGGCTGATGACATAGTTCGGCATGAACATCCTGACGCCCCGCGCCATGCGGCTGTCGAACCCCTGCTGAAATTGTTCGTTGCCGCTCTCGTGTCCGCGTAGCGCCAGCAATGTGCCCAAGGCCAAATCCGCAGCCGCCTGATACCCGACGAGGTCATGCTCTTTCGAGATGATTTGTAGACGATTGGCATGCCGCTCCAGGAGGGATTCATCGCGGCAGCACAGGGCGAAGGCCGACAGGATATATGACGTATTGGCAATCGTGTTGACGTGTGTCACCTGCGCCACTTCGCGCTCGGCCGCCTGCGCGTAGCCGTGCGCTTGATCTGGAAACCCCAATAGCCAAACTACGATGTAGAGAAAGCACATCGTTGTTATTCCAGGATCCAGCGCGAAACTCTGCGCCAAGCGACCATGCTCTGCTGGTCGATAAAGGCCGAGCGCAAGATCGAGGTCACGGCGGGCCGCGTCCAGATTCCCGACCGCAAAATGAGACACTCCAGCAAGCCGCAGGGCAACGAGGCGCGCGACGTCGTCTTCCTGCTGGTCGGCAAGTTCAAGGATCTTCAAGGACTGCGCCAGATGAATGGCCGATTCGCCGCGCATGTGCTGGACGGCCCAGTTGCCAAATAGCACCGGAAATCGGTTTGGCGTGCCGCCGATTCGCTCGACGAGTTCAAGCGCCCTGGCGAAGGCTCGCGCCGTCGGCTCGGCTGACCATCCTGATTTCGGAATGAGTGCATGCGCGAGCAAGACCTGCAGGTCGAGTTCGGTCTCGAGGTTGGCGCTGTCTTGACCGCCCTGGCGCACCAGCGATAGCGCGTTTGTAAGATGCCCAATGGCTTCCTGATAAGCAGGGCGCGCGGTTGCCGCAATGCCCGCTTGCCGCCAATAGCCGATGGCTTTCCCTGTCATTCCAGCCTTGCTCGCGTGATGCGCGAGCACTTCAGGCGCTGCTGTGCCCTGTTGTTCGAGAGCGTTCACCAGCTTGCCATGAACGATCTGGCGCCGCCTCTTGAGCAGGCTCTCGTAGGCCGCATCGCAGACGAGCGCGTGCTTGAATACATATCTAGCCTCGGGTGGGCGGCCGCGCGCGAAGATCAGTTCCGCCGAGATCAGCCGTTCCAGTGCGCTCTGCAGCCCAGCATCATCAAGGGGCGAGACGGCTTTAAGCAGCGAGTAGTGAAACTCCCGGCCGATGCAGGCAGC
>NZ_JAFATE010000868.1 GCF_019244115.1 Bradyrhizobium sp. | reverse complement strand
CTGCTGCGGGGCACCGCGCGCCCGGGGATGCGGCGGATGGAAAAAGTCACCGGCCGCTCGGATGACATGATCATCCACAACGCCTATGGCTACGGGCTGTTCACCGGTGGACTTGGGGTGCACTACGGCGCCGAAGAACTCGGCTGCACGGTGGTTCCGATCTCCGGCGGCATGACCGAGCGCCAGGTGCAGCTCATCAACGATTTCAAGCCCGACATCATCACGGTTACGCCAAGCTACATGCTGGCGATCCTGGATGAGTTCAGGCGCCAGAAGCTGGACCCGCGCCAATGCTCCCTAAAAATCGGCATTTTCGGCGCCGAGCCGTGGACCAACGCGATGCGCGCCGAAATCGAGGACGCGTTCGACATGGACGCGACAGATATCTACGGACTGTCGGAGGTGATCGGTCCCGGCGTCGCGCAGGAATGCCTGGAGACCAAGGACGGCCTGCATATCTGGGAAGATCATTTCTATCCCGAGGTGATTGATCCGGAGACCGGCAAGGTGCTGCCGGATGGCGAATTGGGCGAGTTGGTGTTCACCTCGCTCACCAAGGAAGCGTTCCCCGTCATTCGCTATCGCACCCGCGACCTGACGCGGCTGCTGCGGGGCACCGCGCGCCCGGGGATGCGGCGGATGGAAAAAGTCACCGGCCGCTCGGATGACATGATCATCCTGCGCGGCGTCAACCTGTTTCCGACCCAGATCGAGGAGATCCTGCTCGCGACCGGTTGGTGCGGCGGCCATTTCATCCTCGAACTGACCCGCGAAGGGCGCATGGATGAACTGACGATCCATGCCGAAGCGCGCCCGGAATATTGGGACGGGCGCGGCCTCACAGATCACGCCGACCGCATCTCGACCCATATCAAGAATACGATTGGCATCACCGCAAAGGTGCGCGCGGTGGCGCCGGCGACGCTGGAGCGCTCGCTCGGCAAGGCCAAGCGCGTGCACGACAAGCGGCCGAAGGGATGATCTCTGACCCGCACGGTGAGGAGCCGCGCTCCTCGCGCGGCGTCGGCGGACGATGCGTCGCATCGCTCGGCGAACCATGAGGCCCGCGACAGTGACGGGTCTGGAGCCTATCCTTCGAGACGCGCGCAAGGGCCCGCTCCACAGGATGTCGGAGTAGACCAACCGACGGGCAATAGCCTATATCTGGCCTCATTCACATCGAACTGCGTCGGAACTGGCCACGGCTGGTTCCGAAGGCCTGGGAAGATCGGGTGCAAGACAGCACGCATATCGTCCTCTGGGGCGGACTTTTGATTGGGCTTGGCTACGGATCGGTCGGCCTGCTCAGCGGCTTCTGCCTGCTCTCGAGCCTGCGCGGCTGGTGGGCGGATGGTGACAGCCGCCTGATCCGCACCTTCGCGCTCGCGCTCGGGGTCGCTGTCGCGGGTACCCAGCTGCTGGCCGCTTCGGGTCTCGTCGACCTCTCCAAATCGATCTATCTGCAGCCATCATTTTCCGCACCGCTCATTTTCGCAGGCGGCGTCTTGTTCGGTTACGGCATGGTGCTCGCGAATGGCTGCAGCTCGCGCGCTTTGGTGCTGCTGGGGTGCGGCAATCTCCGCTCGCTGGTGGTCGTGATCGTACTCGGCATCGTCGCGACCATGACGCTGAAGGGATTGATTGCGCCGCTGCGCATTATGCTGTTGCAGGCGAGCCAGGTGGCGCCGAAAACCATCTCAGTCCCGGCGTTGCTCGCGGCGACCGGCACAGGCGACACCTTTGCGCGGACGCTCGCGGCCTCCTTGATGTCCGGAGCGCTGATCATCTTCGCCTTTGCGCACGCGCCGTTCCAGCGTGCCCGCGGCCAGATCGCGGCAGGGATCGCGGTGGGCTTCCTGGTCGTCGCCGGCTGGTTTGCGACCGGATATCTCGGCGCCGATGATTTCAATCCGGCGCCCGTCGGCTCGCTCACCTTCATCGCGCCGATCGCCGATACCGTGCAGTATGTGATGTTTTCGACCGGTCTTTCGCTGAGTTTCGGCGTGACGCTTGTGGCCGGCGTGTTTTCGGGAAGCCTGCTCACGGCGGTTGCGACCCGCCGCTTTGCCCTTGAAGGTTTTGTCTCGCCGCGTCACATGCTGCGCTCAGTTGCGGGCGCGGCGCTGATGGGCGCCGGCGGCGCCATGGCCTATGGGTGCTCGGTCGGGCAGGGACTGACCGGGCTTTCAACGCTGGCACTGCCGTCCTTCATAGCGGTCGGCGGCATCCTGCTCGGCACGGCGGCCGGCCTGCGCGGTGCGTTTCGCGTTCAGCCGCTGGCGACGGAAGTGGCGCGCTGAAGCGCCGTCAAGGAGTCTGCTCCCGCGTCATGATCCTGATCTCCGAGGTCAGGGTGCGATGGACCGGGCATTTGTCGGCGATCTCCATCAGCTTCTTGCGCTGTTCGGCATCGAGCGCGCCGTCGATCCTGATCACCCGCTCGATCTGGTCGAGCAGGCCTTGCTTGGTCTCGCAGTCGGCGCAGTCACTTGCGTGGATCTTGCTGTGGGCAAGCGTTACGGTGACGCGATCAAGCGGCAGGGATTTACGGTCGGCATAGAGGCGCATGGTCATCGAGGTGCAGGCGCCGAGACCGGCGATCAGATAGTCATAGGGTCCGGGGCCGGTGTCGTCGCCGCCGGCCGCGAGCGGTTCGTCAGCTAGAAGGCGGTGCGGCCCGGCCGAGACGAGCTGCTGGAACTTGCTGTTGCGGGTCTCCTGCACCACCACCCGGCGCGGCTCGGCACTGTGCTCGGCGACCTGATCGGCGGCGGTTGGTTGAAGGTAGCGCGGCGCCCACGCCGCGATCATGTCGGCGACATAAGCGGTGTCGCGGCGGTCGCCGAGGAGATGGTCGGCCCCCGCCAGCGACACAAAGCTCTTTGGATGCCGCGCCGACATGAAGATGCGGGTCGCATTGTCGATGCCGACGACGTCATCGGTCGGCGAGTGCATCACCAGGAGCGCCCTCCTGAGCTTGCCGATCTGGGCCATCAGATCGTGCTCGGCAATATCGTCGAGAAATTCGCGCTTGATGCGGAAGGGGCGGCCGGCGAGAGCCACCTCGACTTCGCCGACAGTGCGAATGTCCTCGACATGCTCCTTGAACAGCCCGGTGACGTGAGCCGGGGCTGATGGCGCCGCAATGGTAACCACGGCCTTGGTCTCCGGAATATCTTTCGCTGCGGCGAGGATCGCAGCGCCGCCGAGGCTGTGGCCGATCAGGAGCGCCGGCGCTTTCCTGATCTTGCGCAGATGATCGGCCGCGCGGACGAGATCGGCGACATTCGAGGAAAAAGTCGCGTTCGCGAACTCGCCTTCGCTTGCGCCGAGCCCGGTGAAGTCGAACCGCAGCACGGCGATGCCTTTGGCCGCGAGCGCGGTTGAGATCCGTTTCGCCGACAGCGCATCCTTGCCGCAGGTGAAGCAGTGCGCGAACAGGGCAAAGACGAGCGGCTCCTGCTCGGGCAGGTCCAGCGCCGCGGCCAGCTTATGGCCGCCTTCACCCTCGAATTGGAAGCGTTCGGTTGGCAATGTGAGCCTCCCCGTTTGCAATGCTCTCTGTTGGCCGGAGAGCTCAGCACGAATATCAGTCGTCCGAATAGCGCTGCTCGGACCAGGGATCGCCGCGGTTGTGATAGCCGCGAACCTCCCAATAGCCCGGCGCATCATCGCCCAAAAATTCGATCGCCTTCAGCCATTTGGCGCTCTTCCAGAAATAGAGATGCGGCACCACGAGCCGCACCGGTCCACCATGCTCTGACGTCAGTGGCTTGCCCGACCAGCTATGGGCGAGCAGGGCGTCCTCGGCGGCGAAATCTTCCAGCGCGAGATTGGTGGTGTAGCCGTCATAGGAATGCAGCACCACGAAGCGCGCATCGTCGCGCGGCTGGCAGGCGGCGAGCAGCTCGCGCGTCGCCAAGCCCTCCCATTCATTGTCATAGCGCGACCACGTCGTCACGCAGTGGATGTCGGAGGTGAACCGGTCCTGCTTCTGTGCGGCGAACTCCGCAAACGTCCAGAACACGGGGGTTTCGATCGCGCCGTAGACGTCAAGCCGCCAGCGCTCACGCGAGACCGGCGGCAGGACGC
>NZ_JAFATE010000512.1 GCF_019244115.1 Bradyrhizobium sp. | reverse complement strand
TCGGCCACATCGGAGACGGCAACCTGCACTTCTCCTTCATGGGTCCTGTTGGCATGGACCGGCAGACACTCACGCAGTATTCGCGCGCGATCACGCGCGCCGTGAACGATCTCATCAGCTCGATGGGAGGTTCGATTTCGGCGGAACATGGCATCGGCATCGAGAAGATCGACGAGCTGGCGCACTACCGCTCCAGGACAGAGCTCGACATCATGCGCACGATCAAGCGGGCGCTCGATCCGAAAAACATCATGAACCCGGGAAAAATCCTGCGGATCTGATCGGTGACACCGAGTCCCGACTAGATTAGGACGCCATTCGGGCGAGACGATAGATCGACATCGCCTTGTTGACGCCCTTGAGCTCCGCCTCGCTCTTCGTCACCTTGCATGGCGCAATGATGTCTGCCACGGCCGACGCGCCGTAGACGTCTTCGGTGATGCAGATCTCGTCGCCGTCGGCGAGGTTCTGCACCCGCGCTGCGATGTTCACGGTCTGGCCAAAATAATCGAGCCGGTCGTTGAGCGTGACCGCGATCGAGGCTCCCCGATGCACGCCGATCTTCAGGATGAAATCGCGCTGCGGGCGGTCACGATTGAGCTGGTCCACGGCCTCGCGCATCTCGAGCGCGGCCTGCACCGCATCGGCCGAGGTCGAAAACGCCGCCATCACCGCGTCGCCGATCGTCTTGGTGACGGCGCCATTGTGCCGAATGGTGGCGTCGAGCAGATGCTGAAAATGCCGCTGCACCTGAATGTAGGCGTTGAGGTCACCGATCCGCTCGTAGAGTGCCGTCGAGCCCTTCAGATCGGTGAAGACCAGGGTGACATCGAGAACCGCAATGCCCTCCGTCGCACTGATCACCTCCGAGCGGAAGAAGTCGCGAAAGGTTTGCGTCATCAGCAGCCGCTTGCCGGACAAGGATGGCGTGAAGCGAAGTCTTGGGCGCTCAAAACTCGCCATCGGAAGCTGCAGGATGCCGAAGACCACCGGCAGCCTGCCGGCATTGCGAACGTCGAACACGACCTTGCCGGGCGCGATGGCCGTCGTGGCGGCTACGCATCTGCCGCCGTCGAGCATGACCGGTACATGGGATGGCGTTGCGCCCGCCGCGTTTGCGACCGGGAAAAAGAACTGGGCGTCGCTTTCGAAATCCTGGCCCAGAAGCGCGCCTTCGGCCGCATCAACTTCGAGATTGACCGCAGAACCTGGATCTATGCGGGTGAGCACCCTCACAAGCCCTTTGGCAGCCTCGCGCCATGGCACGCCATCGGGCAACATGCCGCCCGGCGTCAGCTTGTAATGGAAGACGAAATCCCAGGCCGATAGCGTATCGGGTTGATGGAAACGGATGCTGCGCACGGCGGGCGAAACCGTAAAAGTCACCGCGATGTAATCGTCGAGCGCGGCGTCGTAATCGCTTTGACAGAGGTGGCAGTGGAAATGCGTGTGCAGTTTGCGCAGGCTTCGAAAACTCTCGACGACGTCGGAGCACATCGGACAGACGAGCAGCCAGTCCATATCGAACAGCCCGGCCACGCAGGCATGGAGGAAAAGATCGATCGCTTCAGCTTCGGCGATCGATTTGTCCGTGGCGAACTGGACCGGATTGATACGGTAGAGCGCCTCGTCCGTGCCCGAGCGCAACAGCGTCTCCAGCCGCGAGACGACGCGTGGACTCCAGGACTTGGCCGCTTCAAGCGCGACCAGGCGCTCTTCGAGCTTCTTTTCGTCGATCATCGTATTACAGCGCGAAAAACCTTGGTCGTTCTCGGCGTTCCGGTAAATACACAATTCGTGCGCTCAGGGCGAGCCCATCGGGTCGGGTTTTTAGCGGCTAAAGCCGTGCGGCTGAAGGTGATGGCGTGTTCGTCCGTTCGCCTCAGTCGACCCGGTCGAACCAGAACCATCGAGAATATCAGCAACTGATCAATTGTGTCGTCTACGCTGCGGGTCGATCGCGTCCGATCCACCGTTGACGGCGAAGCGGGGTCAAGCCTTTCACGTGCATGTCTCTTGTGGTGACCACCAGATGCGAGCGCACCCTGGTTGGCGAACGGGAACAGGCGCCGGGTCAACGCGTGGCAACGGCTCGGGGATCCTGCGACGGTGACGGGCCATCAGGTCGAGAATGCGTCAGGCGATGGCAGCCAAACTCGTTGCCAAAGCGGGGCAGAATTGCGGCGACAACGGGAACCTTCTGTGAAACCGTTGCGCGAATGAAGGGGAACGCGCGATTCGGCACCTATTCACGACGTTTTTTCCAGTGCTGGGCGCTTCGGCAACAGGAGTTTTACTCGCGTAGTCATATTGCTGACGCGCCTCGATGCTACCAATGCGATAGTC
>NZ_JAFATE010000725.1 GCF_019244115.1 Bradyrhizobium sp. | reverse complement strand
CGGAAACAGGCGCGGCCGCAAGGCCAGCAATTGCCTTGCGCAGGCGATGTAGTTCAGATCCGTCATCGCCTTGCGGGTGAAGACCGGATAGCCGGCAAGCCCGCGCTCCTGTGCGCGCTTGATCTCGGTGTCCCAATAGGCGCCCTTGACGAGCCGCACCATCAGCCGCCGATCCAGGGCCTTCGCCAGCCCGTCGACATAGTCGATGACGGTGCCGGCGCGCTTCTGGTAAGCCTGGATGGCAAGTCCAAAGCCGTCCCAGCCGGCGAGCGAAGCATCGCTGGCCGCGGCCGCGATCACGTCCAGCGATAATTCCAGCCGGTCGGCTTCCTCGGCATCGACAGTAAAATTGAGATCAAACGTTTTTGCGCGGCGCGCGAGATCGATCAGGCGCGGCGCCAATTCGGCCATTACGCGGCCGCGGCTGATCGGCTCGAAGCGCGGATGCAACGCCGACAGTTTGACCGAAATGCCGGGACGGTCGGGCAGCGGGCGATTGCCCGCAACCTCGCCGATCGCTGCGATCGCCGCCGCATAGGCATCGAAGTAGCGCGCCGCATCATCGGCGGTGCGCGCGCCTTCGCCGAGCATGTCGAAGGAGTAGCGCGAGGGCCTCGCCGATCGCGGCTCGGCCCGCGCCAGCGCGGCCTCGATGGTTTCTCCGAGCACGAAGTGGCTTCCCATCAGGCGCATCGCCTGACGCGTCGCCGCGCGCACCGCCGGCGCCCCGAGCCGCTTGACCAGCCGGCCGATCGTGCCTTCCGGTGTCTCGCCGGGCTGGATCACCCGTGCCGACAGTCCGAGCGCCCAGGCCGACGCATTGACCAGGAAGGCGCTCGACTTGGTCTCGTGATGGACGAAATCGCCTTCGCCGAGCTTGTCCTCGATGAAATGGTCCGCGGTATGTGAATCCGGCACGCGCAGCAGCGCCTCTGCCAGGACCATCAGCGCAAGGCCCTCCTTGGTGGAGAGCGCGAATTCGCGCAGCATGTCCTCGACGCCGCCGAGGCGGTCGTCGCGGCGCCTGATGGCTTCGATCAGCCGCCTCGCGGTACTGTCGATGCGCTGCTCCTGCGCGCGGCTCAGGCGCGCGCCGTCAAGCAGTTTTGCCGCAATACCGCCATCGTCCGGTGAATAGGACGCTGCAAATGGGGGAATCGGCCAATGCTCGGTCATCGCGGGGTGACATCAACCTCCCGTTCAGCCATCATGCTGCCAGTTCTCCTCAGTTGAAACGGCTTCGATTGATTTCCAGGTCAATTTTTTTGGGGGCGAAACAATCATGCAGATGAAGGGGCGGCAACCGGGCGACACGCCCGGCAATGTTGCGGCGGCGTGTGGCCTTGTGTTGTTGGCTCTCGTATCGATCCTCCTCGTCGACATGTGGCCCGCGGAGGCCGCGGAGCTGAGCGCGCAGCAGGCGGCGCTCTACACCACGGTATCGATCTTTCCGCCCGGCGCGGCGTCGATGACGGTCTGTTACAGCTTCGGCTGCCGCCGTCGCGAGATGCTCGACTTCTCACCCGCCGACCGAAGCGTGCTCACAAGGATCATGGCCGCGGGCAAGGCGTCCGCCGCGGCCGAGCGGGCCGCGGTGCAGAAGGCGGTGATCTGGTTCGATCGCCGCATGGGACCGATCATCGGCACCGACAAGCGGATCGCGAAGGCGGATTTCCGTGCCCTCGACGACAAGCATAATTACGATTGCTGGGACACCACGCGCAACACCACGAGCCTCCTGCTGGTGATGCAGGGATGGGGCCTCTTCAAATACCACGTGGTCGGCGACCCGCATTATCGCGGCAATGTGCTGGTGCTGCAGACGCCGCACAACACCGCGGTGCTGGTCGAGCGCGCGACCAAGGTGGAGTGGGTCGTCGACATGTGGCCACGCGGCTATGCAGTGGCGCCTGACGTCATGACGGTCGAGAAATGGGTCACGGAATATTAGCGTCGTGCCTGGTCGGGCGGTTTTCACGCGAACCGGTATCCGCTCCGAGAGCGCACGCCTCCACGCCGCCGATAAAGGCTCCGCCGCATCGCTTTGGAACAGCGTGCGGCAACGTCGTTGCCGCGCGCCGATGGAGCAACCGGGCTCCGAAGTTTAAATAAACCGCATTCCGATTTGAAGTCCTCCGGACGTATGCTGCCGCGCGTGAGCCGCAAGGACTTCAAATCGGCGGCTCTAGACCTTGAGATTTTCCGCCGAGGTCTTGCCGCGATTGGCGATTTCTTCGTACTCGATTGCCTGTCCTTCATTGAGCGTGGAAAGCCCCGCCTTCTGCACAGCAGAAATATGAACGAACACGTCCTTCCCGCCAGACGAGGGCTGGATGAATCCATATCCCTTCGTCGGGTTGAACCACTTGACCGTACCTTTAGCCATTCCCAGTCTCCGCGAGATCGAAAAGAAACGAGCAGCCGGTCCCCGCAAAACCGTCCTGTTCGGCGCGGCAGGATATCCCGGTTGGGTTAGGCTTAATAGCTCAAACAATGGCGGGATTTGGCCAAAAACCCCCGATATCGTGGCACTTTCGGAGCTTTTCACAACTTCGGTGACATTTGGCGTAGCGATCAACTGGATTCGCCGCTTCCGACCCCGTTTTTCGAGACCCCGTGCAGATCGGCCCCTGCGGTCCCCTCAATAGGCCGTCGCCAGGTAGTCGACGATCCCGGCGACGTCGGTATCTGCGATCGGAGCACCATAAACCTTGATCATCTTGGTGACCTCGGCCTGCCAAAAAGCCCTCTTGTCCTTGGCCCCTCGCGGCTGGGTGCTGACGTAATCCGCGGAGTGGCAGGCCGAACAATTGTTCTTCACCACGTCGAGATTGGGCCCTGGTTTGAAGGCGGCGGTCTCCGCGGGCAAGGCATACGATATCGGCGATGCCAGGACCGGTATCGGCCCGAGCGTCGCAGCAGCGAGCAGCAGATGAAGCAGCCGGGCTCGCATGATCGTCTCCCTCAGCTCGCGGTGACGCGCACGGTTTCGACGACATTGCGCAAATAGCCGGCTGGATTCCAGCGCGGCTCCATCGGCTGTACGTCGCCGGCATTGCTGGTGGCGCGAACCTTGAGCTCTGCGGGTCCGGCGGCGAGCTTGACGG
>NZ_JAFATE010000502.1 GCF_019244115.1 Bradyrhizobium sp. | reverse complement strand
GCGTCAAAATGGCACGACGGGCAAATTGCGCATGGCGCGCATGCGTGAAATCAGCCTCGGGCCGCAGCCGGCCGAAACCTCGCATTCTTTATTGGTGGTCCGCAGCGCGACCAGATCGCTGCACTTGTATGGATAGCCTCGCAGTTGTGAGCATGATCGCGTGTGGCAACAAAAAGAGGGCCGACGATTCATGCCGGCTCGATCTTCCTTGAAGGCCAAATTAGTTAGCCATCGGCAGACTCGGTCTATCCGAAGGAAGCTAGAGCGCGTCCGTTGCGAGCCTTTCGTCGGCCCGGGCGCCGTCCGCATTGAACGCCAACAGATCGCCAGGCTGGCAGCCGAGCTCTCGGCAGATCGCGTCGAGCGTGGAGAACCGGATCGCCTTCGCCTTGCCTGTCTTGAGGATCGACAGGTTGGCGAGGGTGATGCCGACGCGATCGGCGAGCTCCGTTAACGTCATGCGGCGTGCGTAGAGCAGCTCATCGAGGTTGACGACGATCGCCATGTTAGATCGTCCCTGCGAGTTCGGCGCGCATGTCACTGCCGCGCCTGAAAATCTGCGCAAGCACGAAGATCAGGAGCACGGCGAACAGCCCAGTCATCGAGATATGGACCGTATCGTGGATCTTCTCACGCACGGCGACCGGTGCGAGCAGGTAAACCGTCGGCTTGATCAGCGTGTCGATCACGTTGAGGCCGAGGAGCAGCCAAGCGACGCGGACAAGGTCCACGGCATTCGCCTCGATGAATGGATCGCCGACGCTGGCGCTGCCGACCACGCGCCGCAAAGCGCGGAGGATGAACTGGACGAGCGCGAGGGCCGCGATGCCGCCGGTATATGCCGCCAGCGCCATGCGACCGATCTCATCCGCTGTCATCGTGACGCCCGTCGCGCGCGCGATCTTATCGAGCGGCAGGCGTGAGGTAATGAGCCCAAAGATCGTGGCAGCCACGCCCAAAACGAGCATGCCGATCAGCAGCGTGGTCACGAGGATGCCGGCGCTCAATACCCACTGCGTGACCGCAAAGAGCTTTCTGTCGTTGGGCATTTTCTTCTTACTCCAAAATATATATTGATAATCGATATATCGTTTATCGATCCTAGTCAATATGTTTATCGATGATCGATAAATCTAGAAAAGGAAGACGGCCGCTGGCGATGGCCGCCGGAGGCACGGGGGGGCGTCACTCGGGGCTGCACGACCCGCCTGTGCAGCCGCTCTTTGTGACCGCACGCCGACACAAGCACTGCAGCAAGTCGGCAGCTTGGGGAATAGGAGTCGCCCGGGTTCTGTACTGCGGCTGCGCTCAGCCGTGCAGTCCGTCAGCGCACCGCGAAGACGAGAACGGTGCGTACGCGAATGATCCGAGCGTCCTCGGACCGATTCTTTCGCCGCGTCTGCTCAGTACGTTGGCCTCTCACGATGAGCGCCCGCATGATGCCGATCCTCAGCATGGTGTCGCCGCCATGCCCGACGACAAGCATCAGTGCTTCGATCGCGGTGCGCCATTCTTCTGCATCGTGCTCGCGCTTGGGCAGGCTCGCGATGTACTGACCGGCATCACGTGGGGTGTGCAGCACGCGGCCATCCGGCAACGGAATGGGATCACCGAAGGTGCGGTCTCAACCGCCAGCCAAAGGCTCACTCTTTCTTGGCATCCGGCTTGAACGATATGCCGAGCCGCAACGCCACCTTCTTGATCGACCCGGGCTTCCGCCCGGTCAGTTTCGCCACCTCGTCCAGGGATTTTGAGGCGCGCGCCAGCTCAATCAGACGGCGTTGTTCGGCAAACGACCAGCTTGGTTTTTGGGCCATATAAACAACAACTGAGCTTTGCGATCCATGAAAAGGCGCCAAGCGGACTATATTCGCTTGACGCCTTCGCCGTTGTGGCCGGACCTAAATTGTCCGGTTCATCCTCGATATCTGATTTGCGCAAGTTGGCAACAAATGCCGCATGTTAAGCTAAGTGCATAACCTTAATGCTCACCGCTCCTCCGCACCAAGTTGATGGCGGATCGCTCGCTGAAATCTTGGTGGTGCGCAGCGCGATCAGATGGCTGCGCTTGCACGGGAAGCCGCGAAACTGTGAGCAGTCGCGGCGGCGCATGTAGCTTTCGAGTTCGTCGATCGGGGTTGTCCCCGATCGGCGCACGATGTCGAGCGCGGCGGCCTGATGCGTATCACAACCGAGGCAGCGAACTTCGAGACAGCCGTATCCCGCATTGAGCGCATCGCCGAGCGTCGGCGATGATTGCGCGGGACCACGGGAAGCAAAGCATGCGCGCGTTCCAGGCTTCGCAGGCGAGCTTGCCGGCTTCCTCGCGTGCCTTCGCTGCGCGCTCTGCCGATGCCCGGACGGAGACGCCGTAGAGCCTGTCGTGTGACTTCGTGCTCATCGTCGAAGAATGCGTCGGGCGGATGCGGCTGATAAGCCGCTAATTTAGGCCTTGCGAATTGGCGTGGATGTCGGCGCAAGGGGTGGTCGCCTGTCGCGCAATGCGCCGCGTTCGGACCGGCCGACCAGTGTTTCTACGGAGCAACCGGTTTCGGTTTGAGGAGTTAAAATCCTTGTTGTCGGGCAGGGAAGAGTAACTTCGTGAGTATCGATGACGACTACCGAGCGCAGGCACAAGCCGCCATTCGATCGGCCGTGACGGCGACGTCCGAACGCGAGCGCCTGGAATGGGTGCGGATCGCTTTGGCATTCCACGATCTCGCGCCAACGAAGACAGAGGCCGTCGAGGTGCAGGCGCCGAGCCCTCCCTTGGTACCGATCCCATGACTCTGTTGCCGCGCTGCATCTTTTGCAGCAAAATGCGCAGCGGCCGTTGATTTTTGTTGAGCCCGGTCAATGAACCATCATGGAGGTGGGCTCTGCGCGCGACATCTCACGGCGACGGGCGATAAATCCAGATCGCAGCACCGGACGTCGATCCCGCGGGGACGGCCAGCAGCAAACGATCGAGTTCGGGTACGAACAGCGACGTCCGCGCGCCCGCAGCGGTTGGGATTCGGCCGGCCGACCGATAAGTCGCGCCATCGGCGGTCAGCACATCCATAAAACCCTGACCGCAACTGACGTAAACGCGATCGCGTCGGGAATCCACAAAGACATCGTCGATATCACCGCAGGTTTGCAGCGATGCGATCGGCTTGCCATCCGCCGCTGAGAAGACGCCGAGCTCCGCCGGACGACGAAACGCGACCAGGACATGCTGGCGGGCCTGGTCCAACGCCATGGCGAAGTTCGCGCTGTGGCCCACCGTCGGCCAGGACGCAATCTCCTTGCCGGTTGTGCGATTAACAACGCCGATTGCGTCAGCATTCGGCAGGTTGACGAAGATCCGCTCGCTACCACCGTCGAGTTGAAAACTTTCCGGGTGTGCCTTCAACGCCGCGCTTGCGATGATCGTGTGGGTCGCGGCATCCAGGATTGCCAATGCTCCATCACCATGGCCCACGATGACACGCCCCGCCTTGGAATCCACGCGAACGTTGTCGGCATCGCTGCCCAACTCGATGCGTCCCGCGGGTGTAAAATCGGCGCCCTTGAACAGCCGCAACGAGCCATCGCCTGCATTGGCCACATAGATCGTGTCGGTCACCGGATCGTAGCCGACACCCTGCGGCTCGGGAAGGTTGCCGACGATGCGGTCCAGATGCCGGGTCTTCAGGTCGGCGACCGCAAGTCCGCCGTGGCCCAGCGCCGCGACCAGCAAGCGTTGCCGGGCCAGATCGACCGCCATGTGATCGATCCGGCCGTGGACATCGCCAAGCGGGATTTTCGCTTCGAGTTGCAGCATCGGCGTATCAGCGCCTTCACTGCGATTGCCGGACGCGTTGAGCCCACTTTGATCAGCCGTATCCACGGATCGGTTCGCATCCTTGGCCGGCTCGTTACCATAGCGCGGCGTACCGTCCGGATTTGTGCCGACGATGGTGTGCGATGGGCTTGCGGGATATCCGCCCGTCTGGGCCGACGCCAATGGCGCGATGGCGATGCCAATTGCAATGCTGACAGCAGCAACAATGTTCATGTTTGCCTCCTGTCGCGTTTCCCTTCCAAAGCAAGTGTTATTTGACCAGCACCCAAGCCGGCTGCAGCAAGGGATAGGCGATCAGACCGATTACGGCCGTTGCCGCAATCAGTGCCGGATTGCTCACTTTCCAGCGGAACAGCACCGCGAGTGATACGATTGCGATCGCGACCGTCAGCCAGTCGCCGATCGCGATCTTGCCGAGCAGGATACAGGCGCCCAGGATGGTCCCGATCGCAGCGGAATAGGCGCCTTTGACAAAGCCCTGCACATTCGGGTTGTTCCGATGCCGCGCCAGCAGGGGCGCGACAATCAGCACCAGCAGGAACGAGGGCAGGAAGATGCCGATCGTGGAGACGAGCGAGCCCCAGAAGCCGGCGACCAGATAGCCGACGAAGGTTGCGGTGATCACCACCGGTCCGGGACTGATCATGCCGATCGCCACCGCGATCAAGAATTGCCGCTCGTCGAGCCAGCCATATTGCTGCACCAGCCCCTGCTCGAGGAAGGGGACGATCACCAGGCCGCTGCCGAAGGTCAGCGAGCCGGCCTTGAGGAAGAACAACAGAAGCTTCGTGAGCGTGGAGCCGGTTGCGACCGGCGCGATCGGGGCCGTCGCCGCCGGCACGACGGCCACCCCCGCCAAGGTCGCAGGCGTTCGTTTGAACAGGCTGCCGTAGTGAACCATCCCGACGATGCCGGCGCCGACAAACAACAGCGCTACTTCGGCCTGTAGAACGACGGTGACGGCAAGGCAGACGGCGGCGATCGCCCATTGCAGCCTATCCTCCATCCCGAGCCTTGCGAGGCGATAGCAGGAATGCAGAATCAACGCGATCACGGCGGGACTTACGCCATAAAAGATCGCGGTGACCGGCTGCAGATCCCCGAGATGGATGTAGAGCGCGCCCAGCGCGGCGACGATGACGAAATTCGGCAGGATGAAACACCATCCGCCGAGCCACGCCCCCCAGAAGCCGCCGCGCAGCCAGGCGATGTAGATGCCAACCTGGATGGCGAGCGGGCCGGGAAGGGACTGGCAGATGGCAATGGATTCCCGCATCTCATCCTTGCTGAGCCATTGCCTGTCATCGACCAGCTCCCGTTCCATCTGCCCGACCAGCGCGACCGGCCCGCCAAACCCGAGGAAGCCAAGCCGCAGGAAATAACGAACCAACTCGGTCAGCCGGCCGGATGGAATTGTCATCGCCATGCCTCAACCTGTCTCAATGCACACCGGTTCTCGATCGGTGGGACGCAATGCGCCTAAGCCTCGCGGCTATATTGTTCGTAGAGCTTGGCGGCGTTGTCCCACCGGATCGCTTCCATGTACACGTCGACGTAGCGCGCCGCCGCCGCGCCATAGTCCATGTGATAGGCATGCTCGTACATGTCGAGCACCAGCACCGGTCGGCCGCCGGCAAGCGTCGTTGTGTGATCGGCGGCCCATTGATTGACGAGCCGCCTGTCGCGCGGCGAGTAGGCCAGGATCACCCAGCCCGATCCGCCGCCTTCGGCCTTGCCCATCGCTGAGAATTCGGCGCGCCAGCGCTCCATGCTGCTAAAGTCGTGCGCGATGGCGTCGGCCAGCGGCCCGCTCGCCTTGCCGCCGCCGCCCAGTCCGTCGAAATAGATTTCGTGAAGGATCATGGAGTTCGAAGCGATGAGCTCCTCGCGCTTGAGGCCATTGATCACGAAATTTGGCGCCTTGGCAAAATCGAGATCGGCCAGTTGCGTGCCGATCGCGTTGAGGCGCTTCACCGCGCCGACATAATTGTTCTCGTAATGGCTGACGAGCACCTTTTCGGAGATGCCGGCGATGGATTTCGGGTCGAACGGCATCGGTTTGGGTTGATAAGGCACGGCGTTGCCTCCTGCCTGCTGATTGCCTTGAGCCAGTGCCTGCGTGCTCGCAAGTACGGCCGTCGATGCCGCGATGGCCCCGACGTTTCGGATGAAGTCCCGCCGCTCGGTATGTGTGCTCATTTTGCTTTCTCCACGTCCTCGGCGCCCCCAATTTTCGGAAATGCTGGCCGCGCGCTCATGCTGGACAACCCTCGGCGAGCGCGCCGCTCTCGATCATGCCTTCACCTTGTTGCTCGGCCAGTTGTGAGTTTCCTTCGTTGCATCGCGGCACCACCGATAGAAAGCGTCGTAGAGCATATGGCCGGCGCTCAGTTGCTTTAGATCGTCGTCGAACATGCGTGACAGTCCAAGCGAGGCGGCAAGCAGGCCGGAAGCTTCCGGCGACAGATCGAGACGCGCGGTGTCGGCGCCGCGCACCATCGTCGCCAGCCGCTCCAGCGCCGGTGTCGACAAGCCGAATTCCCTGACCATCACGTCGAACGTGCAGAACTCGCCCCGATGGCTCCAGAACACGTTCTCGATGTCGAACGCGGTGGCGCCGAAACGCTCGGCAACGGCTTCGACTTCCGACGATGCGACGAAGAGAAAAACCGCGCTGGGATCGACGAAACGGCGGATCAGCCACGGGCAGGCGATCCGATCGATTTTCGGTCGCTCCCGCGTGACCCAGACGGTGCGCCCGCGTTCATCTCGCTTTGGAATCCTGTCGGCCGGAATGGTCGGCAGACCCGCTTCTTTCCACGCGAGATGGCCGCCTTCGAGGACTTCGGCGGCGACATTGCCATGGCGTAGCCAGGCTGCGGTGCCTTCGCTGAGCTTCTGGCCCTCGTGGCAGATGATCACGGCGGATCGGCCGGCAATGCCTGGCGCCCACGCCTGGACGTCGCGATGGGAACGCCTTTGCGCGCCCGGGACGAGGCGCGGATCGGCGGCGAAATCCTCGTCGATGCGGACATCCACGAGCGCAGGTGCGTTGGGGGTGCCGATCAGCCGAAAGAGCTTGTCGGGGGAAATCGAGGTATATGAAGACATGCTGCGTCCTTTCGTGAAACAGGACGCGATTCTTGGGCATGTCGCCTCGCGGGGGGATCGCTGCCCCCGTGTCACCAATAGACTGCGAGCCGGCGCCGCTGTCAACGGTCTGTGAAAATCGGCTTCATACCAGGCAGTGACACAAGCGCGTGAACGGGCTTCCGCGGGTTGCCGCCCGGAACTAGGCGTCATGCGAGGCGGACGGGTTGCCTCATGTGCCGTCGCGTTCAAGCGGTCGCGATCGGGCGTGAGGATACCAGTCATGCGCTTGTAATATGACGACTGTCATGCAATCTTGCGCTTCTCGCAGGACATGCGACGGAGAGAGGCCTTGGACGCGCGAACCCGCCTGCTGCTCGAAGGCCCGCCGGGCCGCACCATCCTGCGGCTTGCCTGGCCCAACATGCTGGTCATGGTGGCGCAATCCGCGATCGGGCTGATCGAGACCTATTTCGTCGCGCGGCTGGGCAGCGACGCGCTGGCCGGGATGGCGTTGGTGTTTCCCGCTTTCATGCTGCTGCAGATGGTCTCGGCCGGCGCGGTTGGCGGCGCGATCCTGTCGTCGGTGTCACGGGCACTCGGGGCAGGGGACCTGCGCCGGGTCGATCAGGTGGTGTGGACGAGCCTGCTGCTCACGCTCGCGCTCGGCATCGTCACCACGTCGCTCATTCTGCCCCTTGGCCCTGCGCTCTACGCGGCAATGGGCGGATCGGGAGGTTCGCTCAAGGCCGCCGTGACTTATTCGTCGCTGGTGTTCGTCGGAACCATTCCGCTGTGGCTGTTCAATACCTTTGCCGCGATCATCCGCGGCACCGGCAACATGCTGATGCCGGCCGCCGTCATGGTCGCAGGCACGGTGCTGCTGATCCCGCTGTCGCCGCTGCTGATATTCGGCATCGGCCCGTTCCCACGGCTCGGCATCATCGGAGGGGCGTCCGCCGTGCTTGTCTACTATGTGCTCGGCGCGATCATCCTGGGCTGCTACATCTGGTCGGGCGCCGGCGTGATCCGTCCGTCGTTCAGGCCGCCCAAACTGTCGCGAGCGCCGGTCTTGGAAATCCTTCGGATCGGCATGGTGTCCGCGCTGACCAGCATGTCGACCAATGTCACGGTCGCGGTCGCGATGTCGCTCGTCAGCAAGACGGACGGCGCCTATGTCGCCGGCTACGGCACCGGCGTGCGTCTCGAATATCTTTTGGTGCCGCTGGTGTTCGGGATCGGCGCGCCGACCGCGGCGATGACCGGCACCAGCGTCGGCGCGGGCAATTTCGCCAGGGCGGGGCGGGTCGCCTGGACGGCCGCGGCACTTGCCGGCACCGTGACCGAAATGATCGGTCTGCTCGCCGCGCTAATGCCCGAGCATTGGCTAAAACTGTTTTCCGATGATCCGGCCATTGCCGCGGGTGGCGTCGAATATCTGCGCATCGTCGGTCCGGCCTATGGCCTGTTCGGCATCGGACTTGCACTCTACTTCGCCTCGCAGGGGACGGGCCGCATGGTCTTGCCGCTCACCGCGTCTTTGCTGCGGGTCGCGCTCGTTGCCGGCCTCGGCTGGCTCGGCGTGGCCCTGTCCGGTCCGACCGGCCTTTACGCAGTTCTGGTGCTTGGCCTGCTGGTCTACGCGGTCACCAACGCCTTTGGCGTGATGCGCTGGTCGCGGCTTTTGGCCGGGCCGCAGCCCGCGCCGGCGCGCGATGCACCATTGCCCGCTCCAGCCGAATGAATGAGAGTGATCACTATCACGCGCGTGTGACGTGCATCCCCTCCGAAGCTGATCGATCCTCCGTGGCAGCGGAGATGGTTCGGCATGACGGCGCATCGCTCGATCTCTCGGGCTCCGCGATGGACCCTGATGGCGCTTGTCGTTGCGCTTGCCTGCTGCACGATGGCGAAGGCACGCGCGGCGGACGACCTCTATCGTGCGCAGACCGTCCTCACCGGCCAGGGCGAGGCCAACCGGATGATCGGTTTTGCCGCCTGTCTGGAGGACGTCCTGATCAAGGTCTCAGGCGCGCTGAAACTCGCCGGCGATCCGCGCTTGCAGCCGTACAAGGCGCGCGCGAGCGAGTTCGTCAAAGCCTATCGCTATCACGACAAGATGTCCGGCACGCCGGTGCGTGATGAGCAGGGCACGCGCGACCGGCCCTACGATCTGTTCGTCGATTTCGATGACCAGAAGATCAACGGCATCTTGAGCGAGCTTGGTCTCAAGCCCTGGCTGTCGCGTCCTGTGCTCGGCGTCTTCGTCGCGATGGAGCAGGGCGCCCGAACCTATGTCGTCAGCTCCGACGCGAGGGCGTCCGATCTGCAGCGCGATGCGCTGCTCGCGGCTGCGGACAAGCGGGGACTACGCATCATATTGCCCGATGAAGCGGCGCTCGCGCGTTCCAGTCTCACTGGCCCCGGACTTGCGACGAGGCCGTCTTCGGCGTTGGCGCAGGCCGTGGCCGACCAGGGCGCGGAGCTGGTTCTGATCGGACATCTCAGGTGGGACGATGCCGATCTAGGCTGGGCCACCGATTGGCACTTCGACTGGCAGGGCCGGCCGTATCGCTGGCAGTTTCGCGGCGTCACCTTCGACGAAGCTTTTCGCCGCGGCATCGGCGGCGCGGCTCAGATTCTCTCGGGCAATGGCGATCCGCTTTAGCGCGACGCTTTACGGAGTTTCGCGACGTTGCCTTCGAGGAGGTTCGTTGCCGCGCATCGTGGCGCAGGGCAAAAATCTTCCACGCCCGTGCCATGCAGCGACAGCAACGTTGCTATTTCATAAGGCGCGCTTGCCGGCGGGCCTGGCGTTGCAAACATCTCTTGTCACGCGTCCTGAACGGAGACTGGCAAATGGGCCTGCAGGAAACCAAGATCGAATCGCTTCCCTTCGTGACCGCCGAACTCAACTATCTGAAGCCGACCTCGGCCAAGCCGCGCACCTACGCCTTTGATCCGCCGCCGGGCGAGCCGAAATCGACCAACCTGCCGGAGCCGCATCTCGTCCCGATCTTCAACGGACGCGGGATTGCCAACACTTTCTCGCTCGACCGCGAGGGTTTTGCGCTGGTGCGACATCCGACGGCGATGAAGGATTTTTACGACGAGAACGAGATCAGGCGGATCTACTATCCCGCGTCGGAAGCTTTCATCCGTGCGAGCCTGAAGGCGGACCGCGTGGTGCTGTTCGACCACACGGTGCGCAGGCGGGTCGAGGGCGCGGCCGACATCCGCGGCGCCGGCCCAAGGCAGCCGGCAACGCGCGTTCATGTCGATCAGACTGTGGCCTCGGGTCCGAACCGCGTGCGCGAGCATCTTGGCGATGAGGCCGA
Source organism: Bradyrhizobium sp. (assembly GCF_019244115.1). Lineage (GTDB taxonomy): Bacteria > Pseudomonadota > Alphaproteobacteria > Rhizobiales > Xanthobacteraceae > Bradyrhizobium. The sequence continues at coordinate 6,071 of NZ_JAFATE010000502.1, read as the reverse complement.
TGAGCTCCTCAAGGGACGGGTGCAGGTGATCAATCTGTGGCGTCCGATCCGGGGGCCGGTGCGCGACGCCCCGCTTGCGATGTGCGACGGCACCAGCGTTGCCGACGGCGATCTCGTCGCCTCCGACCTGATCTATCCCAACCGGCGCGGCGAGACCTATTCGGTGACATACAATCCGGCCCATCGCTGGTTCTATTTCCCCGAAATGACGCCGGACGAGGCGCTGCTGCTGAAATGCTACGATTCCGCAACCGACGGCCGGACACGTTTTGGACCGCACACCGCGTTCACCGATCCGACGACGCCTCCCGGTGCGGCGCCGCGCGAAAGCATCGAGCTGCGCGCGCTGGTGTTTCACCGGAGCTGAGCAGCGTCACAAGAGGGCTCTGTCCGCTCACCGCGGATAATGCCAATAATCGTCGTCTTGAAAACATGATCGTCGCTCCCTGGCATTGAAACGATTCGGGCTCATCGACGAGAGCAATAGGAGGCGAAATGATACACGCTGTGGACGAATGCTCCAATGCGGCCTGGCGGTATCATCGGCGCGTTTGTCGCTGTGCATCCTATCGTGGTGGCGATTGATGCCGCCGATGCTCGTTCGAGCATGCACGCAGAGGTAGAGTACAGGACGACCAGCTGCTCGACCGATTCTAAGGTCGCGCGGGAAATGGCCTTGCCGCCGTCACCATCCGGTCTTGCTTTGGACAAAGCGCAGGGCCGATGTAACGAAGATTTTAGGATACTACATCCGCGGTCGTGGGGACCGGACCAAGGGGAGCGCCTGATGCAAGCCGCGCAGCGACAGCAAGCCATCGATCCGGCCGAGGTCGGGATCGAGCTCGAGCAGCCGGAGTCCGGAACAGGGTTTTCAGGTGTCGTCCGCGACGTGATCGCCCGCATCGGCGTGTGGCTCTACGAAGTCAGGGCAGCGTCTCCCGCCCCGAGGCGGCCGCGGGTCGCCCGCAGGTCGTTTGGCGGTGCGCTGCTTAAAATGATCGTAGTGCTGCTGCTGTTCGGTGGTATCGCCGGCGCGGCGCTGGCCTGGCAATATCCGCGCAGCGAGATGGTCAGGATGATGGTGGCGGAATATGCGCCGCAGCGCGTCATCGATCTGCTGCCGGCCGTGGACCCCCAGGACGCGGCGATGGAGGCGAACGCCGAGCTGCGGACGACTGTCGGCAATACCGGCGGCTATCAGGTCCCCGGTATGGACAATGGCGAGGCGAACGCCAACCTTTCGCCGATGGAGCAGCAGCAGCTGATCCAGAAGCTCGCGCGTGACGTCGAAAACCTGCAGCAGGGGATCGACCAGCTCAGGGCCGGCCAGGACCAGATGCTGCGCATGATGCTGCGGACGCCCGCAGCTCAGGCGCAGGCGAGGGCGCAAGTGGTGCCGCCGCGGCCGGCCGGGGCGACGACCGGGCTCGCGGCAGGGCTGCCTGGGCTCGCGCCCAATCCGCCGCAGCCGCGCCGGCCGGCGGTTCCGCCGCCACCCCGGTTCTACCAGTAGGTCGCCGGGCCGCGGGCGCGCTTACGGCTTCGTGATGGCGGCGGATGCGTCGGTTGGATGCCGGCTGTGCTAGACTTCGCCCGGTCGGAAGCACCCCTGCCCAGGAAGGAGCCAGCCATGACGAAAGTCTTCGTTGCTGCGGGTTTCGTTGCTGTTGCGTGTGCCGCCACGCCGGCCAGCGCCTGCGACTGGAGCCGCGAGGCCAGCGCCAGAAATCCCGTCGTCGCCACCACCACCGCGCCTGCCGGGCCGACCGCGCCTCAGGCCACGGCAAATCCGACCCAGCCGCCAAACGTTGCCGCCGATGCGAGCGCGCGCACGCCGGCCGATGCGCCGTCCGCGCCGGTGATGCTGGTCACCGATCGTCAGTGAGAATGGGCAGAGCCTCGGATGCGTTTCGACAGCGAAAGCCATCCGACGCGTTGCGCAGGTCACGCGCAGCCCTGAGGCGATGACACCAAGGCTCGATTCAGACCATTCAAACAGCGCGGGGACATTCGCTCACGATTCTCGCGGGCCGATGCGTCCCGAGGGCGAGGCGTTGGTCCGCGGATTTTCCGGCAGCTCAGGCGCGAGCTCGGCGAGCGCAAGAGCGAGCGCCATCACGCCTTCGACCTGCTTTATCTTGCCGCGCGCGCTTGTCGGGTTTCCGATTGCGGCACCGACAATCTGGCGTTGTATCTAAGCGTGAGTTCGCCCGGACACGTTCACGACCGCGAGCTCGATTCGGGCGAGCAAAGGGCTGACCTGAGAAGCGCATTGCGGTTGGCTGCTGACGAACTGTCGTCGGCGATCTATAGTTCAAAGCAGTGGGCATATTGAAGCCGCAGCGCGCCGAGGGTCTCTGTGCGCTTGAGGGCAGGGGAACGCCATGTCCGAGCTCAAACGCGGTGAAGTCGGTGGATATGGCGAGTTGGTGAAGCGTCCCCTGCCAGATGGGCTCGAGCTCTTCTTCATCCCCAGCCTCGCAGGAATGCTGTGGCGCGCGCAGCAAGAGAAGGGCGCCGCGCTGACCGAGGACGAGGTGCTTCAAATCCGTGACAGTTGGGGAGTCATGGTCATGACGCACGAGCACGCGCGCGCGATGGAAGAAAAAAGGGGCTATGTCGACATCGACGGCGCCGACGCCTGGCAGGCTGGTTGCGGCTGCAGGAGGATCAGGCGTAGGCGCAATAGCGAAGCGTATTGCGCCGAACCAAGCAAGAGAGGCGGATTAAGCCTCGCCAATCCGCCCTAAGAGCTAATCCGCCGCTACCGCTACCACAGCACCATTCGCCTCGCCGAAATACGAAAAATCTGTGGATACCACATTCTAGCCATATTCAGTGGGTGGACAGCTCAGGGGGGTGTTGACGACGCTCATAGGCGTTGAACGATCAGTCTCGCCTCCGACAGTCATCAAGGCTCTGCTGCTTCACGCTTGAAGCAGGAGATCGCCTAAAGGAGTTCGTAATGCGAGATGCAGTCGTAAAAGCCTTCGACATCAACGACGTTGAGCACAATATCGCCGATCAACTGGAAAAGGAGATCGCAGCCTTGACGCCGTCCGCTGGCGATGACGCCGGCAGCTATGCACCGCCTGCGAATCGCGCGGCGGCGCTGCCCAAATATGTCACGCACCTGGACGGCGCCACAGAGATTGGCAGACTCTCCGCCGAAGCCGTCATTCGCGAGTACGAGGCGGCGGCCAAGGAGATCGAGACGATGGGGCAGGAAATCGCCAGCCGACATGAGGCGATTACGGCGAGTGTGGCCGGGATGCTCGAGGACGTGAGGACGACCGCCGCTCACTTCCGCAACGAGGCCAAACGCATCTTCCACGAGATCGAGTCCTGCTCGGCCATCACGGAGGAGGTGCGGACGACCTGCGACACCTTGAAGAAGAAGATAGGCGTGAGAATCCCTCCAGTAACGTGACCTGTAACTGACGAGCCCCAATCAAACGTCGTTGGCGAACCGCGCAATTTCCAGGTCCGGTCGCGCCGGTGGCGTTGACGGGCATGATGCGCGCAGCGACATCCGGGCGTCGAGCGTGGATCAAACCAATTCAAAATCGCGATCCGCCCGAACCCGCATGTCGCTGATGCTCATGCGGGCCACGCTTGCTAAAATGAAATGTCATCGTCGATGAGCATATTCTTGGGCGCCAGAGGCAATGCCGCTGCGGGCAGCGGGACGTTGGTCACGACGAACAAATTCAGAATGTCTGACCAAAACGCGACAGCTAGTTCCGGATCGAAGATTTCGTGCCCGAGCATCATTGTAGCTTGATTGAGGATCTCGGCGATATTTGCAGTGCCATTCTTGCTAATACCAGCTGCATCAAGCTTGTCGCGTTTAACCTGCAATCCGAAGTACAAGACATGTTGCGTCGGCAGCGTGAAGCGCATCCAGATATCTTTGCCGTATTCGAGCGCTTTATCCTTATGGCCAGCGGCGGTCACACGATGAAAACCGAGCTGGCGAAACAACGGCAACAGCACGTCTTCGATCAACTGGTCTTCTGAGGCTTTGTCGAGAAAGGCGGCAAGCAGATCGCGGCGCGTTCGCTCGTCCTTTGAAAGAGGGCGATGCGGGTTTGCAGCCGATGCAGCGATTGCGCCCGTGCCGATGTGCCGAAGATAACATCTGTGATCGGCTGCATAAAATGCCTCGAAACCCTCGCGAGCCAGCGAGGTGTTCAACTTAGAGAGCGCGAACGTACGACCAGGATCGCCATCGTTCGCGTCACCAACGTCCATAAGCGTTGCGATGACCCGACAGAAAGTCGGCGGCGGCGTTTGTGCGTCACGATGTGGTTCTGCGAGGATTTGCTCGAGTACGCCCGATACCCAGGCGACGCGTGTTGAGCCGTCGTGTGCGAAGTCGGTGTCGGCGTCCCGGAAAAACCGTGTGATGTAGCTACTGCTACGGTAGACGAACGGCATACACTCGCCATTGCCGCAGATCATATCGGCAATCTCATCGAGGGTCCGTTGTCTCCACTTCATCAGTACTCCTGATTCACGCTTTGCGCGGCACCGGGCCGAACTACTCCGCCGCCTCGCTCGCGCCGCGGCTCTTGCGCGGCTTGTTCGCTTTGGCCAGGACGGGGGCCAAAAACTTGCCCGTGTAGCTGCGCTGTGCCTTCGCGATGTCCTCCGGGGTGCCCCAGGCGACGATCTCGCCGCCGCCATCGCCGCCTTCGGGGCCGAGGTCGATGACCCAGTCGGCGGTCTTGATCACCTCGAGATTGTGCTCGATCACCACCACCGTGTTGCCCTGCGACACCAGCTCGTGCAGCACCTCCAAAAGCTTCTTCACGTCGTGGAAGTGCAGACCGGTGGTCGGTTCGTCCAGGATATAGAGCGTGCGCCCGGTGGCACGCTTGGACAGCTCCTTGGCGAGCTTGACGCGCTGCGCCTCGCCGCCCGAGAGAGTTGTGGCCTGCTGGCCGACGTGGATGTAATCGAGGCCGACGCGGTGCAGGGTCTGAAACGTGTCGCGCACGCGCGGGACCGCCTTGAAGAACTCGGCGGCTTCCTCGACGGTCATATCCAAAACGTCGGCGATCGACTTGCCCTTGAACAGCACCTCCAGCGTCTCGCGGTTGTAGCGTTTTCCTTTGCAGACGTCGCAGGTGACGTAGACGTCGGGCAGAAAGTGCATCTCGATCTTGATGACGCCGTCGCCCTGGCAGGCCTCGCAGCGGCCGCCCTTGACGTTGAAGGAGAAGCGGCCGGGCTCGTAGCCGCGCGCCTTGGCCTCGGGCAGGCCGGCAAACCACTCGCGGATCGGCGTGAACGCGCCGGTATAGGTCGCGGGATTCGAGCGCGGGGTGCGGCCGATCGGCGACTGGTCGATGTCGATGATCTTGTCGATATGCTCCAGCCCCTCGATGCGGTCGTGCGGCGCGGCGCCTTCACTCGCGTTATTCAGCTTCCGGGCGATGGCGCGATACAGCGTATCGATCAGAAGCGTCGACTTGCCGCCGCCGGAGACGCCGGTCACGCAGGTGAACAGCCCCAGTGGAATTTCCGCACTGACATTCTTCAAATTGTTGCCGCGTGCGTTGACCACCTTGATGGTGCGGCGATGGTTCGGCGGCCGCCGCTCCGGCACCTCGACCGCGAGCTCGCCGGTGAGATACTTTCCGGTCAGTGATTTCGGGTTGCGCATGATATCGGCGGGCGTGCCCTGCGCCACGATATGGCCGCCATGCATGCCGGCGCCGGGGCCGATGTCGAGCACATGGTCGGCGAGGCGGATGGCGTCCTCGTCATGCTCGACCACGATCACGGTGTTGCCGAGGTCGCGCAGCCGCTTCAGCGTTTCCAGAAGCCGCTCGTTGTCGCGCTGATGCAGCCCGATCGACGGCTCGTCGAGCACATAGAGGACGCCGGTGAGCCCTGAGCCGATCTGCGAGGCGAGCCGGATGCGCTGGCTCTCGCCGCCGGAGAGCGTGCCGGAGGCGCGCGCCAGCGTCAGGTAGTTGAGGCCGACGTCCAGCAAAAACGACAGCCGCTCGCGGATCTCCTTCAGCACGCGCGCGGCGATCTCGTTCTGCTGCGCGTTGAGC
>NZ_JAFATE010000557.1 GCF_019244115.1 Bradyrhizobium sp. | reverse complement strand
ACCTGTGGTCCTACCCCCGAGCTTTCTACCCTATTGCTCGGGGCCCATGGGTGCGATCGGCACCCGGCTTTCCCTGCGCCCTCTGATCTCAGAGCGGCGAAACGAAATCCAAAGCTCGGACAACTCATGTCGCGAGAACGCGAACCTCTATCCCACTCTCAGCTGTCATCGCCCGGCTCGACCGGGCGATCCAGTACGCCGCGGCCTATCGGCTAAAGCACTGACGTCTCTGGAATACTGGATGCCCCGCTTTCCCGCGGCATGACAGCCTTCAACAAATGGCTCGCGCCTGAACTCTACGCCGCGCTGGCCGCCTTCGCCCGCACCGGCGGCACGGCGCGGAACGAGATCGCGAGCCGGTTCCAGGCGTTGATGGTTGCGATCAGCATGGTCAGGTTGACAGTCTCGGCGTCCGAAAAATGCTTGCGCACGTCCTGGTAGAGATCGTCCGGTGCGTGCGTGTCCGCGATCAGCGTCACTGCCTCGGTCCAGGCGAGCGCTGCGCGCTCGCGCCCGGAAAAGACAGGCGATTCCCGCCACGCGTTCAGGAGATAGAGCCGCTGCTCGGTTTCGCCATGCTTGCGCGCATCCTGGGTGTGCATGTTGATGCAGTAGGCGCAGCCGTTGATCTGCGAGGCGCGGGTCTTGACCAGCTCGATCAGCGACTGTTCGAGGCCGGATCCCTGGATTTGCGCTTCCAGCGCCGTCAAGGCCTTGATGGTGTCGGGGGCAGCTTGCATGAAATTCATTCGCGGGGTCATGGTCGTTCTCCTTGTTTGCTTGGGGACGTCGTAAGGTTAACGAGCGCCGCCGCTCGAAAGACGGTCGGGCTTCTTCAGGAGCAGCGACGCTATCAGCGCGACGCCGAGCAGATAGAAGGTGTCGCTGAACGCCAGGATGAAAGCCTGCTTCTGCACGATGTGACCGATTGCGACATAAGCGCGGTGGGCGGCGTCGGCACGGTCCAGCGCGCCGTGGTTCACGAAATATTGCGTGAGCGGTTCGAGGCGGGTCCGCGTGGCCTGTTCGAACAGCGACACCGACTGCATGCCCCCACCCCAGCCCTCCCCCGCAAGCGGGGGAGGGAGCGCACTGCGGTTGCGGCGACACCTACGGCTTCAACAGCAGCTTCTGCACCCGCCAGTTCAACAGCTCCGCGACATAGAGCACGTTCTCCGACGGGCACGCCATGGCGTGGATCCAGCCGAACTGCTTTGGCTGCTTGCCGGACTGGCCGAGCACGCCGAGCACCTTGCCGTCGAGCGAGAGCTTGTAGATGCGGCCCGGCCACGCATCGGATGAATACAGCACCTGGTTCGGCGGCGGCGTGATGCAGATCGCCCAGGGCGAGCCCGGCGCAAACGTGCCGCCCGCGACCATCGCCTCGTCCGGAATCTTTCCGATCGCGGGTTTGGCGTCCGGCGGCACCGGCACGTCGATCGTGAACTGGCGCAGAAAGTTGCCGTCACCGTCGAACACCTGGATGCGGTGGTTGCCGCGATCGGCGACATAGACATTGCCGTCGGCGTCGGTCGCGATCGAATGCGGTGTGTTGAACTGGCCCGGCCCCTTGCCGCGGTCGCCCCAGGATTTGAGCCAGTTGCCGTCCTTGTCGACCTTGGCAACGCGCGAATTGATGTAGCCGTCGCTGATGAAGGTGTTGCCGTTCCTGTCGAAGGCGACGTCGGTGACCTGGCGGAAGCGGCCGTCCTCGGCCGGCAGCGGCGGCTTTGGATGTTTCAGCGGCCCGGTCTCCTCGTCAGAGGCCTCCTGCTTGCGGCCGAACACCATCAGCACGCGGCCTTGAGGATCGAACTTGATCACCATGTCCGACCCCTTGTCGGTGACCCAGATGTTGTCCTCTCGGTCGACCTTCACGGTGTGCGCGAACGACCAGGCGTACAGGTTCTTGCCCATTTCGCCGATGAAGGCGCCGTTGCCGTTGAACTCCAGAAGCTGCGTAGCCGCTGCGGCGTACGCCGGCCCCGAGGTGTTGCCGCGCGACAGCACGAACACGTGTCCCTTGGAATTGACCGCAACGCCCGAGGCCTCGCCGAAATACATGTTGTGCGGCAGGCGGAGCGGATTGGGAACAGACTCGAAGGGAATGCTGGGCGGCGCCTGCTGCGCCAGGGCCGGCGACGTGATCAGCAGCAAAAGTGCGATCAGCCCTGGCTTCATGACTTCCTCCGCATCGGTTTTGTTGTTATGGGCCTTTGATGCTAGCGATAGAGTGCCAGGACGTCCATTGTCGCGCTTGCGCGACCGTTCCTCGTTCCGTGCATGGGCAAGCGCAAATTGTGGTCGGCTTAATCGCGCCAATCTTGTCTGCGAGGCAGAGGCAACGGCTTGATTGAGATGGAATATGGCCGGCCACACGATGCCGAGCAACACCGCCGCTGTCGGCTTTGCGAGCATGCTCGTCAGCGGTTCGGCCACGACCGCGGCCGAGGTCAATGTCGAGACGGCGCCGCCTATCAGATCGATTGCTACTGACCTATCGTTCATCCCGCGCTCCCGCGCGCGGTTCAAGAGGCATCCGATGTTTAAAAAAATTTCACGACGCGATCTCGCCGGATTGCTGGGCCTGTCTGCCTTGGGTCTCGCCGCGCCGGCCGGCGCGCAGCGCAGCGCGGCAAAGCCAGGTACCTACGTGCCTGCGAGCTTTCCAAAGGATTTTCTGTGGGGGACGGCGACATCGTCCTATCAGGTCGAAGGCGCCGTCGACGAGGACGGCCGCGGCCCGTCGATCTGGGACACCTTTGCGCATGCCGAGGGCAATATCGAGGATCGCAGCAACGGCGACATCGCCTGCGATCACTACCACCGCTACAAGGACGATGTCGGCCTGATCCGCGACCTCGGCGCAAAGGCCTATCGTTTTTCCATTGCCTGGCCGCGCGTGTTTCCGGACGGGATCGGAACGCCGAACCCGAAAGGGCTCGATTTCTACGATCGTCTCATCGACGAGCTGCTCAAGACCGGCATCGAGCCTTATGCCACGCTCTATCACTGGGACCTGCCGCAGGCGCTGCAGGAGCGCGTCGGCGGCTGGCTGTCGAGCGAGACCTCGCGCGCATTCGCCGACTATGCCGGCCATGTCGTCGCGCGCCTCGGCGATCGCGTCAGATCGTTCTTCACCGTGAACGAATGCGGCAGGTTCGTGCCCTTCGGCTATGGCCTCGGCATCGACGCGCCGGGCTTGAAACTGCCACAGGCTGAGGTGAACCAGGCGCGCCACCACGTCGCGCTCGCGCACGGGCTTGCCGTGCAGGCGATCCGCGCCCATGGCCGCGCCGGCACCCGTGTCGGTGTCGCCGAAAACATCACTTCCTGCGTGCCTGCGATCGACACAGAAGCCAACATCGAGGCTACTCGCGTTGCGACGCGCGAGCTGAATGCCGGTTTTCTGAACGTGATCCTCACCGGCGCGTACACCGACGGCTTTCTAAGATATGCCGGCGCGACCGCGCCGAAATTCACGGCCGAGGAGCTGAAGATCATCGCCACGCCGACCGACTTTCTCGGCCTCAACATCTATGCGCCCGGACATTACATCACGGCCTCCGACCGTCCGCCGGGTTTTGACGTTCTGCCCTTTCCGTCCACCTTTCCGCACATGAGTTCGGACTGGCTCAGGATCGCCCCGGAGACGATGTACTGGGCGCCGCGGCTTGCGGCAGAGATCTGGAACGTCGATGCGATCTATATCAGCGAGAACGGCACCTCCTCGATCGACAGGCGCGCGGGCGACGGGCAGGTCTACGACCTCGACCGCGTCATGTTCCTGCGCAACTACCTCGGCCAGCTGCAGCGCGCGATCGTCGGCGGCGTGCCGGTCAAGGGCTATTTCCTGTGGAGCCTGATGGACAATTTCGAGTGGATCTACGGCTACGGGAAGCGATTCGGGGTGTACTGGGTCGACTTCGAGACCCAGGCGCGCACGCCAAAACTCTCCGCATTCTTCTATCGTGACGTCATCGCGCGCAACGCGATCGGAGCGTGACGAACGGTGCGGCCACCCTGGTTCCCTGAACTGCTGTCGCGATTGTGACGGGATAACCGAAAATAGACACGCTGTGGCCGAATTGGGGCCAAGCCGGCCGTCCACGGTCCCGCCCCATGTTTCGCCACAGCGTGAGAGGGACGGCCTTGGCCTACAAGATGATCGCAGCGCGCGACAACCAGACTTTGACCCGCGAGAGAAGCAGTGCCTATATCGTGCTCGCGAACGCGCGGGCCTTGGCCAGCCAAGGCTGGCAGGTCAAGATCACCGATGGCGAGGGCAAGCAATTCGGACCCGCGGAGTTCGAGGATTTCGTCTCCGCCAAGCACAAGACGCCGGTGCGCGCGATCGCCGAGGCGCTGACCGCGCCGGTGTAGCTGCGGCGTTGTAGGGTGGGCAAAGCGCAGCGTGCCACCCGTTTTTGACGCGGCTCTTGATGGTGGGCACGGCGCAAGCGCGCTTTTGCCCACCCTACGCTTCTTCGCGCACAAAGCGGTTACGCAAGCTGCCGATGCCCGTGATCTCGATCTCGACGACGTCGCCGTGCTTGAGATCCGGCGAGGCGCCGTCGGTGCCCATCCAGATCACGTCACCGGGCCACAGCGTAAAATACTTCGTCAGTTCGACCAGGAACGGCACGACGCCGAAGATCATGTCGTTGGTGCGGAAGCGATAGGTCTCGCGGCCGTTGACGCGGATGATGGTCTGCATCTTCTCGAGATCGGCCGAGGTCTCGATCCATGGTCCCATTGGCTTGAAGGTGTCGGCGTTCTTGGAGCGCCACAGGCCGCGATCGGCCTTCTGCCAGGTTCGCTCCGAGACGTCGTTGCCGATGGTGTAGCCGAACACGCAGTCCATCGCGTTGTCGGGCGTCAGATGCTTGACCTTCCTGCCGATGACGACGACCAGCTCACCTTCGTAGTGGATTTTCTCGGTGGCAAATTCCGGGATCACCACCTCCTCGTCATGGGCGATCAGCGCGTTCTGCGCGCGGTAGCCGACCTCGGGCCGGTCGGGCACGGCCGGCACTTCGCCGCGCCGGTCGGCGGCCTCCTTGAGATGTTTGAAGTAGTTCAGCCCGACGCAATAGAAGGTGCGAGGAATGAGCGGCAGCTCGATCTTGACATCATTGAGCGCGTACAGCTGCGCGGTGCGCCTGTAGTCACTGAGATCACCATCAATGGTGATCACACGATCGCCCTCGACAAGGCCCCAGGACGTCTTGCCCTCGGTGGTGAATTTCAGCCAGCGCATGCCATCTCCTATTCCGCCGCTGCTGCGCGAGCAGTTTTCCATGCGCCGACTGCCGGCCGTTTCAGCCCCAGATTCTCGCGCAAGGTTTTGCCCGCGTACTCGTCGTGAAACAGCCCGCGGCGCTGCAGTTCCGGCACGACATGGCGGACGAAGTCGGCATAGGAGCCCGGCACATAGGTCGCCGCGACGACGAAGCCATCGCAGCCGCGGCCCACAAACATCTCTTCCAGTCTGTCAGCGATCTCTTTCGGCCCCCCGACCACGGCATCCTGGGTCTGGCCGCGGCCGGAGAAAGTGATGAAATCGCGCGTCGTCGGATTGGTCTTGCCGGAGCTGCGCAGCACGCCGTCGCGGATGCCGAGCATGCCCTGCATGCCCGCAAGCTCCTCGGTGGTGAGCGGCTCGTCGATATTTTTGGCGGCGAAATCGAAATTCAGTCCCTCCGCGAGCAGCGACAGCGCATCGATCTCGAGCGGAAGTTTTTCGATCAGCGCCATCCGGTCCTCGGCTTCCGCCTTGGTCGCGGCGCAGACCGGCGTCATCAGGTTGCACAAGAACATCTGGTCGGGATCGCGCCCGGCCTTGGCCGCCTCGCCCCGGATCGCATCGTAGCCCTGTTTCGCACTGGCAAGATTGCGCGCGGCGGTAAAGATCACCTCGCCCCAGCGGCCGGCAAAACGCTGGCCGCGGCCGGACGCGCCGGCCTGGATCACCACGGGATGGCCCTGCGGTGAGCGCGGCACCGTGAACGGTCCGCGCGACTTGAAGAAAGGGCCGGCATGGTCGAGCCGCCTGACTTTGCTCGGGTCGGCGAAGCGCCCGCTGGTCTTGTCGATGATGACGGCGCCATCGTCCCAGGCGTCCCAATGGCCGAGCACGACCTCCATGAACTCGTCGGCACGGTCGTAGCGCAGGTCATGGGCGAGGTGACTCTCTTTTCCCATGTTGAGCGCTTCGCCGTCATTGACCGAGGTCACGACGTTCCACGCGGCGCGACCGCCGGTCATCAGGTCGAGCGTCGCAAAGCGCCGCGCCACGTCGAACGGCTCAAAATAGGTGGTCGAGCAGGTCGAGGCGAGCCCGAGCTTTTCGGTGACCATGCCCATCGTGGTCAGCACGATGATCGGATCCATCTTCACGCAGCGGATGCCGTATTCCACCGTGTGTGCGTGATCGTTGCCGTAGCGGTCCGGCATCGCGAGGCGATCGTCGAAGAACGCCATGTGGAATTTTCCAGCTTCCAGGATCCGGGCGATCTCCTGGTAATAGTCGGCCGACATGGAATCGTCGCGCGAGGCCGGATGCCGCCACGAGCTCGGCAGGTTGGTGCAGTTCTGGGCCTGCAGGAAGCCGACCAGGGCCATCTGCCGTGTCATGCCATCCTCCCGTCACGCAAGATCGAGCTCGGCCGCGAGCTTGAACTCGGCCGCGAGCGCGGAAAACCTTTCCCAGGTCGCGTCCTCGATCGCGATGCCGTCGCGCCGCCGCTGCTGCTCGCGCATATATTCCAGCTCGCCCGGATAGAACACGCCGCTTGATCCTTCCGATGGCGGCGTCGATTTGAGATAATGCGCGAAATCTCTGACCTCGCGCCTGAAATCGGCGAGCGGCCGAAATGCCGCGACGTTGAACACGGCCATGAAGCATCCGTCATTGTGCCGCCCTGTGGGTTCGACGCCAAAACCGAGGCCTGTCAAAAGCCCGCACAGCACTTCAACCATTGCGGCAAGGCCCGAGCCCTTGAAGCCTTCGCTGCCGCCGAGCGGCAGCAGCGCACCACCCTTGCGATAGTCGCGCGGATCGGTGCTAGCGCGTCCCTCGGCGTCGATGATCCAGCCCTTCGGGATGCTTTCGCCACGCGCGACCGCGAGCTGGATCTTTCCGGCCGCCACCGCCGAGGTCGCCATGTCGAGATAGAACGGCGCTTCGAGGTCGGAAGGCACCGCGATCGCGATCGGATTGGTGCCGAGCCGCGCCTCGCGCCCGCCGAACGGGGCGACGTGTTTTGGCGAGCGGCCGGAATCGGCGGTGGCCAGCGCGATCATGCCCTCGCGCGCCGCCATCAAGGGGTAGGTCGCGAGCCGGCCGACATGGCTTTGCCGGAACACGGTGCAGGCCGCGAGATTGGCGCTCCTCGCCTTCTCGATCGTCAGCGCCATCGCCTTCGCATTGACGTGGAAGCCAAACCCCCAATGGCCGTCGATCACGGCGGTGGTCGGCGATTCCTGCACGATCTCCCATTTTGCGCCGGGCACGATATGGCCGCACCTGATGCGGTCGATATAGGTCGGGATCGCAATGACGCCGTGGGAATCATGGCCGGCGAGATTGGCCGCGACGCAGCCGTTCGCGACGGCGCTGGCTTCCTCATCCGATGCGCCCGCCGCTTTCAGCAGCGCGACGCCGATGCGGGTGAGGCGATCGGCCGTGACGATCGGCATGGGGTTTCCTCAGGGATGTCCGCGCGGAGGCGGATCTTGCTTGACCATTAACCATGGTTGCAAAGCCGGCCCGCGATGGCAATCACCGAAAAGACCGCGCAGGCCTGCAGAATTTCGGGGACCGTCCGACGCGCCGCCGCGCCATGATTAACTTTCGGTTTCGCGGGACAAATTGTTCGCCCGCCATTTACTTTGAATCATGGTTTAGGACCCGCCCTAACGCCCATTTAGGTCTCCACGGCGCATAAATCGCCCCCGGAAGGCAAGAACTGCCGGGAGTTTTAGGATCTTGGAGACCAATCTCGCATGGACCTTCGCGGCGCTGAGTGCGACCAACGAAGCGATCCTGTACGCCAAGTCACCGGATGAATTATATGCCAAAGTCTGCGAAGCTGCGTTTTCCAGCGGCGACTTTCTGGCGACGTCGATCTTTTTGCTCGAGCCTGCGACCGGCCTGCTCCGCTTTGCCGCCGGATTCGGCGAGGATGTTCCGAGACTTCGCAGCGTCGACATTTCGATCCTAGCCGGCACGCCGGAGGGGGCCGGCGTTTGCGGCCGCGCCTTCCGCGACAGGAAGCCCTGCGTCATCAACGATTATCTCAACGACCCAAGTTCGCTCGCCTGGCGCACAGGGGCTGCGAAGGCGCGCGTTGGCGCTGCCGCGGCGCTGCCGCTGGTCTGCCGCGGCGAAGCGGTCGGCGTGCTGATGGTCACGAGGCGCGAGGTCGGTTCGCTCACCGCCCACCTGGTGTCGCTGCTGCAGCGCATGGCGGAAAACGTCTCGTTTGCGCTCGACAATTTCGCGCGCGAGGAGGAACGCGCGCGCATTGCCCGCGAGGAAGAGCGGCTGGCGCGGATGTTCGCGGCGCTCAGCGCCACGAACGAGGCGATCATGCGCGCGAAGTCGCGCAATGAATTGTTCGACCTGGTCTGCGAGGCCGCCGTGGTCGGTGGCGACTTCACCTCGACCGCGGTCGCGCTGCAGCGGCCGGGCGCCGACTTCCTGGACAATGTCGCATCCGCCGGCCCGGACCGCGAGCGGGCGCTGCGCGTCAGGCTGTCGGCCCGCGCGGATCTTCCCGAAGGCCAGGGCCTCACTGGACGCGCGTTCCGTTCGCGAAAGCCCTGTGTCAGCAACGACTATATCGCCACCTTCGGCGAAGCAGGTCATTTCTCCAAGGTCGTGCGCGAGAGCGGCACGCGATCGGGGGCCGCGCTGCCGCTCCTGCAAAACGGCGAGCCGATCGGCGCGCTGGTGTTCCTGTCGCGCGAGCTCGACGCCTTCGGCCCCGAACTGATCAAGCTGTTGCAACGGCTCGCCGACAACGTCTCCTTCGCACTGGAGAATTTCGACCGCGCCGAGGAGAAGGCCAGGGCCGACCGCGACAAGGAGCGCGTCAGCCGCATGTTCGCGGCGCTCGGCGCCACCAACGAAGCCATCATGCGCGCACGCTCGCGGCAAGAGCTGTACGAACTGGTGTGCGAGGCCGCCGTGGTCGGCGGCGATTTCTCGTCCACCGCAATCGCGCTGCTGCGCGACGATTCCTTTTTCCTGGAAAACGTCGCCTCCGCCGGTCCCGACCGCGAACGGGCCATGACGGTGCGGTTGTCGGCCCTCGAGGAACTGCCCGAGGGGCAAGGTTTTGCAGGGCGGGCGCTGCGCTCGCGGCAACCCTGCATCAGCAACGATTATCAGCGCGATTTCGGCAGCACGGGTCCCCTGTTCAAGGCCGCCCACGAGGCGGGAATCCGCTCCGGGGCCGCGTTGCCGCTGATGAAGAACGGCAACACGATCGGCGTGCTCCGTTTCCTGTCGAGCGAGCGCGACGTGTTCAGCTTGGAACTGATCGAGCTGTTGCAGCGCCTTGCGGAGAATGTCTCCTTTGCGCTGGTCAATTTCGACCGTGCCGAGGAGAAGGCCAGGGCCGACCAGCAGAAAGAGCGGCTCGCGCGCATGTTCGCGGCGCTGTCGGCGACCAACGAGGCCATCATGCGCGCCTCCTCGCGCGCGGAGCTGTTCGAGCTCGTTTGCGAGGCGGCCGTGGTCGGCGGTGGTTTTACCTCCACGACCATCTCGCTGCAGCGGCCTGGCGCGGAATTTCTGGAACATGTCGCCTCCGCTGGCCCTGATCGCGACCGTGTCATGCAGATCCGCGTCTCGACCGATGCGTCGCGTCCCGGAGGGCAGGGCATCACCGGCATCGCATTCCGGACCCGACAGCCGCGCATTTCAAACGACTACATCGCCGAATTCGGCACGAACTGGCACTTCTACAAGGATGTCAAAGGCAAGAACCGATCGGCCGCAGCCTTTCCGCTGCTCCAGAGCGGGGACGCGATCGGAGTCCTGGTCTTTCTGTCCGACGAGGTCAATACGTTCAGCCCGGAATTGATCGGACTGCTGAAGCGTCTCGCAGAGAATCTTTCTTTCGCGCTCGACAATTTCGACCGCGCCGAGGCGAAGGCGAGCGCCGACCGGCAGCAGGAACGGTTGGCGCGGATGTTCGCGGCGCTCAGCGCCACCAACGAGGCGATCATGCGCGCGAAATCGCGCCAAGAGCTGTTCAAGCTGGTCTGCGAGGCCGCCGTGGTCGGCGGCGACTTCACCTCGACCGCGGTCGTGCTGGAGAAACCGGGCGAAGAGTTTTTGGAAATCGTCGCCTCCGCGGGTCCGCGTGGCGATCAGACCAGGCAAACACGGTTATCGGCGGATGCGAATGCGCCGGAAGGACGCGGTATCACAGGAACCGCGATCCGCACGCTGCTTCCTTGCATCTCCAACGACTATAAGCGGGATTTTCGGAATACCGGCGCCCTGCTCGAGGCGGCGCGGCGCGACGGCGTCCGTTCCGGCGCCTCCTTTCCGCTGCTGAAGGACGGCGGGGCGATCGGCGCGCTCAGGTTCTTGTCGCATGAGCTCAACGTGTTCAGCGTCGAACTGATCGGGCTCTTGCAGCGGCTTGCCGAAAACGTCTCCTTTGCGCTCGACAATTTCGATCGCGCCGAGGCTAAGGCGAAAGCCGATGAGCAGAAAGAGCGGCTGGCGCGCATGTTCGCGGCGCTGTCCGCGACCAACGAGGCAATCCTGCGAGCCAAGTCGCGCGAGGAGATGTTCGACCTGGTTTGCCAGGGGGCCGCAAGCGGCGGAAAATTCACCTCGATCGTGATCGCTCTGGCAAGGCCCGGCAGTGATTTTCTCGATACTGTCGCCGCCGGCGGCCCGGTCGCGGAGTTCTCTCTCAAGGTGCAACTGTCCACCAATGAGGCCCATCCGGGGGGCCGCGGTCTCAGCGGCCGGGCGTTCCGCTCCGGGCAGGCATGCATCAGCAACGATTATCTCGCCGACCAGAGTATGCAGGCGTTGCATGCCCGTATCCGTGAGGACGGTGCAAATTCCGGCGCGGCCTTTCCGCTGCTCGTGAACGGGCAGGTCGTCGGGATCATGCTGTTCATCGCGACCGAGAAGGGAATATTTACCAGGGACTTCGCCGAGCTCTTGCAGCGGCTCGCCGACAACGTGTCCTTTGCGCTGGAGAATTTCGATCGCGTCGACCAGAAGAGCAAGGCCGATGAGCGCATCGAATATCTCGCCTCCCATGACAGCCTGACCGATCTGCCGAACCGGGAAATGTTCAATGAGATGCTGCGCCATGCGATCGAAGTGGCGTCCCGGCACGAGCGGCAGTTCGCGCTCCTGTTCATCGATCTCGACCGTTTCAAGGTCATCAACGATTCGCTCGGCCATGATGCCGGCGACGCGCTTCTGGTCGAAGTGGCCAAACGGCTGCGCACGGTGCTGCGCGCGAGCGACGTCGTGGCCCGGCTCGGCGGTGACGAATTCGTCGTGCTGCTGGAGGAATGCGGCGAAGTCGCCGACGTCGAGCGGATCGCTACCAGCCTGCTCGCCGGGCTGAGCCGGCCGGTGCTGCTGAACGGTCATGAGTGCCACACCACGGCTTCGATCGGGATCGCGATGTATCCGTCGAACGGCACCGACGCCCAGGCGCTCACCAAAAATGCCGACATGGCAATGTATCTCGCCAAGGACGACGGCAAGAATGCCTTCCGCTTCTTCTCCACGGAGGTCAAGACTCAGTCGATCGAACGCCTGACGCTGGAGACGGCGCTGCGCCGCGCGGTGGAGCGCGAGCAGCTGTCGCTGCACTATCAGCCCAAGATCGACATGGAGACCCGGCAGATCACCGGCGTCGAAGCGCTGCTGCGCTGGACCCATCCCGAGCTCGGCATGATCCCGCCGATGAAATTCATTCCGCTCGCCGAGGAGACCGGGCTGATCGTGCCGATCGGCCGCTGGGTGCTCCGCGAAGCCTGCGCCCAGAACATGGCCTGGCAGCGCCGGGGCCTCCGGCCAGTCTCGATGGCGGTCAACCTGTCGCCACGGCAGTTCGCCGACGATCGCCTGTTGCAGGACATCGACGAGGCGCTGATTGCCAGCGGCATGTCGCCGACGCTGCTGCAGCTCGAGGTCACCGAAAGCATGGTGATGGGCAATGTCCCGCGCGCGGTCAAGGTGCTCACTGCAGTCCAGAGCCGCGGCATCCGCCTTGCGATCGACGATTTCGGCACCGGCTATTCGTCGATGTCGCTGATGAAGCATTTTCCGATCGACACCATCAAGATCGACCGCTCTTTCGTCAGCGATCTGCACGACGACACCGAGGATCAGGCGATCGCCCAGGCGATCATCAACATGGGCAAGGCGCTCGGCATGACAGTGGTCGCCGAAGGCGTGGAGAATGCCGAGCAGGAGGCATTTCTGCGCAGCCATGCCTGCGACGAGATGCAGGGTTTTCTGTTCTCAAAACCGCTGCCGGCCAGAGAGCTCGCCGAGCTGTTGAAGCCGCAAGCCTTGGCTGCCTCGCCACCGCTGCAGCCCGAGGCGGGCGCTCAGAAGAACCGCGCCCGCGCCTGAGCCGCGTGGCGCGGGCTGTTCGCCAGAGATCAAGTCGAGCCGTGACCAGGATGTCCCTGCGCTCCCCCCGCTTGCGGGGAGGGCGAACTGCATGCGCGGAAGCATCATGCCAAGCTACTTTTCTTCGGCAACGGCCGTCGATGTTGCCGGTCCCTCGCCCATGATCAGCAGCACGGCATCCTCGTCCTTGGCGCCGTCCCAATGCACCTGTTTGCCGAAATGAGTGACGAAACTCCCCGCCGGCATCGGCACGGTGCCGTGCTCGGGATCGAACCTTGCGCCGGAGCCGACCCACCAGGTGCCCTGCAGCACGACGATGTAGCGATCATTGGGATGGAAATGCGGGTGGCTGAAATGGTTACCCTTGGTCCATTTGGTGTAGACCATGTAGAAGCCTGGCTTGTTCGGATCGCCGACCACGACGGCGTTTTGAGCGCCGCGCGCATCGACGCTGCTCCAGGGAATCTGATCGGGCAATTTGTAGATCACGGCGGCAGGATTGAGCTCGGCGGCGGAGCCGATGCTCAGGCTCGCGGCAAGCGCGAGCGGCAGTGCGAGGGTGCGGACGAGCCGGGTGCTTTTCGTCATTGTTCCTTCCTGATGATGGGTTTTGAGGTTGCGCTCTGCAAAACCCAGGCTAGCTCCACTTATTCCTTGCCCGCAAGGTTGCACGAGCATGATCCGGAAAAGTGTGCAGCGGATACCAGAAAGGATCATGCTCAAACTATGCGCCGCGCACGCAACCGCAGCATCGAAATGCATTTACGCCGCAACGCGCGGCCACTAGGTTGCGCCCAACCAAAGGCGCTCAGGGAGGACACTCATGAAACGATTTACGACGCTCGCGGCTGCGGCGCTGATCGCCGCTCAACATGCCGGTCTGGCGTTCGGCGAGGACGGCTGGGTCACGTTGATGGACCAGACTGGGAAGGGGGAGTGGGGCGAGGTCGGCAAAGCCAACTGGGCGTTCAAGAACGGTCTGCTCGTCGCCGACAAGCTCGACGGCAAGGATCTCGCCTATCTCGTCAGCAAGACCTCCTACAAGGATTTCCAGATCCACGCCGAGTTCTGGGTCGACGACGAGGCCAACAGCGGCATCTTCATCCGCTGTGAGCAGTCGGAGAAGATCGACGGCAAGACCTGTTACGAGGTCAACATCTTCGACAAGCGCCCCGATCCAAGCTACGGCACCGGTGCGATCGTCGACACCGCCAAGGTCGATCCGATGCCGAAGGCGGCCGGCAAGTGGAACACCTATGAGATCACCGCGCAAGGACCGCATCTCACCGTCGTGCTCAACGGGCAGAAGACCGCCGACGTACAGGACTCAAAACACCTGAATGCCGGACCGATCGCCCTGCAATACGGCTCCGGCGTGGTAAAATTCCGCAAGGTTCAGATCAAGCCGCTCTAGCGCGGCCAGCGTTGCAGCATGTTCGCTGCCTGTTTGGATCGGTAGGGTGGGCAGAGCGCAGCGTGCCCACCATGTCAGATTGCGGAAAGATGGTGGGCATGGCGCGAGCGCGCCTTTGCCAACCCTAAAAGCTGCAGGCAATTCGTGCATGTGTGTCATGCGTAAACTGCCCGTCGTGCCAAATTGTCGCAGCGGGCGTGTTCTGATTTACAGAAATATGCTTGACGCCGACCCCAAATCAGAGGCATGATCCGCCCGTCCCGCCTCGCTCGAAGAGGGGCGTTTCGGCCGATCGTCACGATACGTGGAGCGCGGGATGCGGTGGACGCGATGATGTCGCGGCGCGCTCTTGCGCGCAGACGACCGATGCCAACGCGGACGGCGAAGTCGTGTGGTCCTGACGCCCCGACGCTGGTGTCAAGCTCGCGAGATGATCGCGAGCGACGGGGGCAAAAAAGCCCGGTTCCCCGGGGAGAGCACGAAGGACACCGTTAAAACCATCGCGCAGGGAATGCCGGGATGATTTGGCTGAACCTGTGGTGACTGCCGCCTGCGTTTTTTGCTTGCAGGCGGGCCATGGGCGAGGCCGTCGCCCGGCATTCCCTGCGCCCTCTTCTCATTCGGAGGGCCGTTCGCTCGACAGCTCGGACGCAATTCGCGCCGCGAGAATGCGGACTCACACCCTCTGTTCTCTGACATGTTGAAGCCGGAATTGGAAGCGCGTCATTGCGAGGCGCGTCCGCGCCGACGTAATCCAGACTTTCTCCTGGGAGAGATTTCTGAATCGTTTCGCTTCGCTCGCAATGACGA
The DNA here is from genome assembly GCF_019244115.1 of Bradyrhizobium sp. Classification (GTDB taxonomy): domain Bacteria; phylum Pseudomonadota; class Alphaproteobacteria; order Rhizobiales; family Xanthobacteraceae; genus Bradyrhizobium. The sequence continues at coordinate 36,334 of NZ_JAFATE010000557.1, read as the reverse complement.
ATTTTCGAGCCCCAGCTTGCGCGGCTCAAAGCCTGTGGTTATGCGTCCCCGCTCTCGCGGGGACGAGGTTAGCGTGTGGACGTGCCGAGTCTCGAACCTGAGCGCGCCCCGCAAACGCGACTGTGCTCGCGCGACCGCGGCCCGCATCGCCGCTCCTGCTGAGCAACAGATACAGCGCGCGCGGATTGGTGGTGAGATAGCGCCAGAACAGGCGGCGCGGTTCGGTCAACACGCGCCAGGTCCATTCGAGCCCGGCGTGCTGCATCCAGCGCGGTGCCCGGCTGCGGCTGCCGGAGAGATGGTTGAACAGGCCGCCGACCGTCTTGATGACGCCAACATTGCGAAGCTGCGGCGTGAACTGCTCGACAAAGGCCTGCTCATAGGGCACGCCGAGTCCGACCCAGAGATAGTCCGGCGCGAGTTTGTTGATCTCCTCGATTTTGGCGCTGAGCCTCTCGCCGCGCAGATAGCCGTGGCAGGCGCCGGCGATCCTGAGGCCCGGATAAATCCTGCTGATATTGGCGACGGCGGCCGCGTTCTCCCGCTCATCCGCGCCGAACAGATAGAAGGAGAGGCCGGCGAGTTGCGCCTTGCGCGCGACCACATGGAACAGGTCGGTGGTCGCCACGCGCTGCGGCAGGGGGGTTCGCGACAGCAGGCGCGAGATTATCACCAGCGGCTGGCCGTCGGCGCTGATCAGGTCGGCGGTACGGAACAGCCGCTCGGTGAGCGGTTCGGTCGCGCAGCGCGACAGCACCTCGCCATTGGCCGATGTCAGATAGAGCGGACGCGCGGCGCGATGCTGCGGCGCCGCCGCCGCGATCATGAAATTCGCGGTCTGTTCCATGTCGAGCACGGCGAGCCGCAATCCACCCAGCGTGACCCGGGGGATGCCGGCAGTCAGCGTTCGCCCAAGGAGATTTTGCCGGCGCTCAGGCATATTGCCTGCCTTGCTCCTGCACCGTCGCAGCGCCGAGCTCGTTCAGGACGACGCCAGCCAGCCGGTCCTGCGCAGGTCCGAGCGCTGCGATGATCTCCTCCATGCTCTCGTTGATGCCGAGGCGCAGCGGAAGCACGGCGACCAGCACATCGGCCGCGTCCAGCAGGTGGAGATCGGCCACGTCCCACGGCATCGCGGGGCCATCGAGGATCACGACATCGAAGTCGCTGGCCGAACGCGCCCGCGCCAGCGCCTTGCGCACGGCATCGGCGGCCTCGCCGTTGTGTCCCTTGAGCGCGGGCAGGATGGAAATCCCGTTCGCGGTCTGAATCGCGCGCGAGGCGTGGCCGGCGATGCTGAGCCGGCCGAGCCGGTGAGGCTCGAGTTTGCCCAGCCGGCCGAGCCGCCGCGACAGCGAGCCAGTGTCGGGGTCGGCGTCGATCAGCAGGACTTTTGCGCCATCGCGCACGCATCCGAGTGCGATATTGAGCGCGGCGATGCTGCGGTCGTCGTTCCCGGCGGCATCGCCGATCACGGCCACGACCGGTACGGTGTTGGATGACGCGCGTCGCGGCAATCTTGCGCGGATGCCGCGCACGCCATCGAGGAACGCCGACGGCGCCGTGCCGTTGCGCAGGATCGGCCAGCCAAGGCGCGTCACGTCGGCGGCTGCCGAGGTCGCGAGGATGCCGCCCAGCGTGCGCAGGATGTCGCTCTCCTGCAGGCGAACGATGACGGGCTTTTCGGCCGGTGCGACGGGCACCGCGGTGCTGGTCGCTGCTTCGGCAACTGCGCCGGGCACCGGGACGGGTGATGCGGCTTCGGCCGGCTGCGCGGGCGCGGCCGCGCGCGGCTTGCGCCCCTCGCCCCGGGGCCCCGGCTCCGGCGCCTGTCCTGGCAAGCGGTCGACAGCGACGGCGAGGCCGCCGGCGGCAAGCGCGCCGAACAGGAAGCCGATCATGGCTAAGAGGCTCACGGCCGGCGGGAACGAGCGCCGCTGCGGAACGGTGGCCTCGCCGATGATCCGCGCGGCCGAGGTGTTGAGGCTTTCCTGCTCCTCGGTCTCGCGCGAGCGCTTGAGGAAGGACTGGTAGACATCGCGGCTCGCCTCGACGTCGCGTTCGATTTCGCGCAGCCGCACCGACGCCTGGCTCATCTCGACGCTTTGCCGCTTCTGTGTCTCCAGCGCCTTGTTCAGCAACGCCTCGTAATCGCGGGCGCGGATCAGGTCGTTCTTGGCTGATTGCGCAAACCGGTCGATCTCCTCGCCGATGGTGCGGCGGAGATCATCGACCTGTTTTTCGGTCTGGCGCAGCGCGGGATGCCGCGGGCCGAGTTCGGCGGTCAGCTCGGCAAGGCGCTTGCGGGCCTCCGCGTACTGGGCGCGCAGATTGGCGATGGTCGGCGACTGCAGCGCCTCGGCAATCGCGCCGGCATCAGCGGAGCCGCGGCGGGTCGCCTCGATCTGGTCGTAGCGCGCCTTCGCGTCCATGGTCTGCGCCCGCGCCGCGGCAAGGCGCTGGTTGGAGGCGGACAGCTGCTGATCGCTGATCAGCGTGTCCTGGGTGCCGACGAAATTGTTCTGCGCCTTGTAGGTCGCAAGCGTGGTCTCGGCATCGCGCAGGCGGAGCTGCAGCTCCTTCAGGCGGCCGGAGAGATCGCTGGTGGCGCGGCGCGCCGCGTTCGCCTGCGAGGCGTGGGACTCGGCAAGGTAGGTGCTCGCAATGGCGTTGGCGAGCGCCGCCGCCTTGGCCGGCTCGTTCGACCACACCTCGACATCGACCACGAAACTGCGCTCGGTCTTGCGGATCGTGATGTGCCGGTTCAGCGCCTCCAGCGCCGCGGTCGCGGCCAGCGTGGCGTCGCCGTGCAGCTCGACCCCGGCGAGGCCGACGAGCCTCGCAAGGAGACCCCTGGCGTTGCCGCCGAACTCCGGATCGGCATCCAGGTGCTGCTCCTTGATCACCTGCAACAGCACGCTGCTCGAGGTCATCAGCCGCGCCTGGCTGTCCACCACCATGGCAAGCCCGGACACGTCCTGCGCGCGCGGGGTGAGTTCGCGGTCGACCAGCTGCAATTCGCGCGGATCGACATACAGCTCGGCGGTGGCGGTGAAGCGCGGCGTCAGGCTCTTGCCGGCGGCAACCGCGATCAGCGCGCAGATCAGCGCGCCCGATGCGATCATGATGCGCCGCCGGCACAGCAGGCGGCCGAGTTGCAGCAGGTCGACGTCGCCCTGCGGGGCGGACGGTGTCGCTCCGTTCAGCTCGCGCCGAGCTATCGGCTGGTCATAGGCAAGCATGGTCCTCAGCCTCCGTTCGAACCGCCGCACGCGCCGGCTGAGGGTTTACGCTTCGTCGCCTTGAAACGCCGGAGATCAGGCGGCAGTGTCATGTTCATGGAGCATCATCCGATATCAGGATTGACGAACTTGGTTCGGAACAGCGCAACGCCACTCTTCAGGCGGGTTCTGCCCCGTGCGATGTCCAGCAGCCAGTACATGGCGCCGCAAGCAAGAATCCCCGCGCTGACCAGCACGAGACATGCGATGGCATCGGTTGCGCGCAGGCCGCGGTCGAGGGCGGCCACCAACAGCGCCATCACGAGTCCCGCGATCGTCACGAGCGCGAGCCGGGGGACCGGCACCGGAATCGGGAAGGCCAAGCGGCTCAGGAGCAGCGCGCAGACAAAGCCGATCACGTCGGCGCCAAGCCGCGCCCACGCGGCGCCGACCGTGCCGAAATGGCCGACCAGCAGATAGGACAGGGTCGCGTTCGCGGTGATGATGGTCGCGGTATTGATCAGGTAGAAGGAGTTGCGGCGCGACAGCAGGAAGCTCGCATGCAGATATTGCTGGGTCATGATCTGAAACAGCACGGCGAACGCCACGATCGGCATGACCTGTGCGGCGAGCAGGCGAAAATCGGGGCCGAGGACGAGATTGGCGACGTGCGGCGCGATGATCGCGAAGCCAAGGCATCCCGGCAAGATGATGGCAAACAGCAACTCGGCGCAGTCGGCAAGGTGGGCGCTGACCGCCGCATTGCCCTGAGCGGCATGAATACGCATCGCAAGCGGGAAGAACGCTGCCGCGGCGCTCAGTGCCGGCATCATCAGGGTCTGCCGGACCAGGTCGAGGGCCGCGACATATTGGCCGGCATCGGCGGTGCCGACCAGACTGGCGATCACGAAGCGGTCGGTCACGCTGGCGATGGCCAACAGGGTCAGTGACAGCGTCAGCGGCAGGCCGCTTCTCGCGGCTGCGATAAGTTTGGCGAGATCGAACGTGACGGTCACGCCACCCCATGCCGTGCGGGTCTGGACCAGCACTGCGAGCAGATAGGCTGCAGCCGAGGCCGTGAGCAGGAGAGGTCCCGTCGGGTGGAGGAAGGCGATGGCGACGCCGAGCGCGAGCAGCGCGACGGCGCGGACCAGCATTGCTCTCATGACCGCGAGCGCCTCGAGACGGGCTCGCAGCAGATCCTGGGTCAGCTCGAACAGGCCGATCGAAACTGCGAGGGCGATCGCAGCGAGCGCGGAGGGCCGATCGAGACCGAGCAGCTGGCCCAGCCGGAACGCAACGGGGACCGCGAGACCGCAGATGGCATATCCGGCCAGAACGACACCGCGGATATCGGCGCCGTCATCGCGCGCGTGCCCGCTCAGGATCAGGTTGCGGAACCAGCCGACCAGGAAGACGCTGCTGACGGCGGCGAGACCCGTGCCAAGCAGGTAGGCGCCATAATCGTGCGCCGAAAACAGCCGCGTGAAGATCGACACGCTCAATAGTCCCAGCAGCGCCGAACCGACGTTGGCGATGAGATTGATGCTCGCTTGCCGGATCAGCATGGCGTCGCAAGCTCCGCGGGAGGGGATGCGCTTGCGGAACGAGCAAGCCGTCGCTCGTGCCCGACAAGCGCGGTTCGGATCGCATCCACTGCTGTGCCGGAAAACGACGCAATGGAGAACGCAACGGCGTTCTTGTCGGCCCGTCGCAGCAGGTCCGTCAGCTCGTCCCGACCCAGCGTCGGTGCGTCCCAGTAGCTCGCGCAGGGCGTGCCGCCGACACGAATATGTCGCGTCGACAGGCCCGCGGTGGTTTGTGCGAAGATGCCGTAGAGCATGTATTCGGAGAACTCGCGCGTCCGGCAGAGCGCCTCGATCCACCCGCGGCCGGTGGTCGTCTCGATGCGCGCAGCCAGCGCTCGGACGGTGTCCTGGTCCCACAGAATGACATGGCCGATGAAATCCTCCGCCGGAAGTTCTGCAGCCGGCAGGCCCAGTAGCTGGTGGCTGGTTTGGATCCAGCGCGCATGACAGGGGGTGGTCGCGCTGACCTCGTTCGTCCTCGCCAGCAGCGGAATTGGCCTCGGATGGGCGAACCGTGAGAGATCGAAATCGCGAAAGAACACAATATCCGAGTCGAGGATGCAATAACGCTGCTCCGGCAGCGCGATGGCGGCGGCAATCTTGAGGATCTGCTGGATGTGCCAGCCATTCACCGGCTTCGCGCGCCACGACCACCAGAACTGGCGCCGGTTGCGACGGATGAAGGACGGCAGCGGCCGCAGCCAGTCAGGCAGGAAATGCGAGGCCGCCAGCACGACGCGTCGCTTGCTCGTAAACGGGGCGAACAAAGCGAGGTCGGCGTCAGGGACCAGCAGATAGTGGGTCGAAGCCGCGGAGAGATGGCGGTCCACGCTCTCGCAAAGCAAGGCGCAGCGATCCAGATCGCGTCGATAGGTCGGCGTTAGCAACGCGATAGGCTTCATCATTGTGGTCGCTTGGGATTGCAAATGGATGCTCGGCAATGCGAGACGTGACGTGCTTGCGGTCGAGACAGCAAGATCGGTGCCGGACCCGTAAAAACACGGTTCGCTGATCTGGGAATGGTTAACGCGCTGCGCGGTTGCAGGTTGTCGGACACGCAATGAACGTGAGTGCACAACCGAGACGCTTATCGCGGGTCGTAAGACCCGTTTTGGCACAGCGGAGCCGCTCGCCATGTCTGCATTTGAGACAGCGGGCGCCTCGCCTTCACGTGCTGTGGCGTCGCGATGTAGAGGCGAGCGTGTCCACGCTCGGCTTTACCATGGCGCGGCGTTTCTCTCGATGCACCCTCATCCTGGACTGGATATTGCAGAACGGACTGTCCGGGCGACGTCCTGTCAGACGGATGTTGGATGGTGGGACGTCCCGCTGCGGAACACTCTTTTGTCGGCGATTTGATTGACGTGATGATATGAACCTGGTTTGGCAGGATTTGAGCGCCGCGAATGATGTCACGTGTTCGCCGATGCATCCGATCGCGGCAGCGTCGCCTGTGCTCGATCCGACGATCGGCATCGTCGTTTGCATTCCGAGCTATCGTCGTGCGCAGCTGTTGCGGATGACGCTGCGCTCGCTCGCGGGCCAGCGTACCCGCCGCCGCTTTGCCGTCGTGGTTGTCGAGAACGATGCCGCCGAGCGGACCAGCGTTGCTGTCGCCTCGGATGTCCTGCGGCTCCAAGACTTGATGGGCCTGTGCGTGGTCGAGCCGCGGCAGGGCAACTGCCACGCCATCAACGCGGCGTTCGAGATGGCCCTCGCGGCGTTCCCGCAAGCCGCCCATTTCCTGATGATCGATGACGACGAGGTCGCCTCCCCCGACTGGCTGGAACGGATGCTTCGTGCCGCCGAAACCAGTGGCGCCGACATCGTCGGCGGACCGGTGTGGGCAAAATTTGACGAGGACGAGAAGCGCGGGCTGCGGGATCATCCGGCGTTTCGTCCGGCCTACGATGCGAGCGGTCCGGTGCCGATGATCTATGGCTGTGGCAACTGCCTGATCCGGCGTCACGTCTTCACGCGTCTTGGGCTTCCGGCGTTCGATCTGCGGTTCAATTTCCTCGGCGGGGGCGATACTGATTTCTTCGCCCGCTGCCGCGCAGCGGGAATGAGATTCTACTGGGCTGCGGACGCCGTCATCACCGAGAGCGTCCCGCGCAGCCGGACCAGTCCAGCCTGGCTCGCGCTGCGCGGCTTGCGCATCGGGGCCATCAACTATCACGTCCAACGCAGGCTTGCCGATGATGTCGGATCGCAGCTTCGCCTGATCGCCAAGCTCGTGGCGCTGCTCCCATTCTCGCTGTTTCGTGCCATGTGTCTCGCGCTGACCAGTCGCAAGGCGCTGATCGCGCTGCATCCGATCATTGTCGCCACCGGCAGCGCGCTGGCGGCGTTTGGATTCGAGCCGCAGCCGTACAAGGCCTCGAAGATCATATCATGAGCCAGTTCGTCACCACACAGGACCTGCGCGTCATCGCCGGCGGATTGCGGCGCCAGCAGGTCATGGACATCGTCCGCGGCCTCGCCTTCATCGGCGCGCTGCTGCTGGCCTGGATCTCGCTGCATCCCTTTGCCGACCTCGGCCGCCAGCAGTTCAAGGTTCCGATCGCCGGCAACGAGACAATGACCTATCTCTCGTTCGGCTGCATGGGCGTTCTCATGCTTGCGCTTGCGCTGCGCGACGATTGGCGCGGCCTCGCCAGTCTCGTCAATCCGGCCTTCATCCTGTTCGGCGCTTGGCTGATCGCGACGGTCGTCCTGTCGCAGGACTTTTCGACATCGGTACGCCGCCTCGCGCTGACCGCCTGTGTCATCGCAGTGACGGCGACCATGATGCTGTTGCCGAAGACGCAGAACGAGCTGATGCGTTATTTCAGCATTGCCGCCCTGGTGCTGCTCGGCGCCTGCTATCTTGGCGTCGTACTGGTGCCGCATCTGTCGATCCATCTCGCCACCGATGCCCAGGAATGGCATCTCGCCGGCGCCTGGCGCGGCGTGTTCGGGCACAAGAACGTGGCCGCCGCCATCATGGCGATGCTGGTCTTCATCGGCATCTACACCTGCCGCTCCGGCGCCTGGCTGAGCGGGGGCGCGACGACGGCGCTTGCCCTGCTGTTCTTGCTGAAAACCGGAGGGAAGAGTTCCCTCGCCCTGACCGTTGTCGTGCTGATGGTGTCTTTCCTCACGATGATCCTCCGGCCGTTTTGGTTGCGGGCCGCCATGCTCCTCACGCCGCTCGCTCTGCTCAATCTTCTGTCCATCGGCACGGTCATGAGCGAGGGCCTCGCCGAGATTGCGAAGGCCCTGCCGCTCGATACCAGCTTCACCGGACGTACCGACATCTGGACGTTTGCACTGCAGTCGCTGCAGTCGCGTCTCCTGACCGGGTACGGCTTCGCCGCCTTCTGGGGCACCGAGGCGATCCGCGATCTGCCGGACGGAAACGAATGGGCTGAAACCGCGGCGCATAGCCACAACGGCTATCTCGATGCGGCGCTCGGGACGGGCCTGCCGGGCCTGGCGCTGCTCATCCTCGTGCTGGTCATCGTGCCGCTCCGGAATTTTCAGCGCGCCGACCGTGCCGGCAATGGCGGCCCGCTCCTCCTGCTGCTGCTGCAGCTCTGGGTGTTCGGCCTCTATCTGTCGTCATTGGAAAGCTTCTTCCTCGATCGTGCCGATCCGCTCTGGTTCACGTTCTTGCTGGCGGTGTTTGGCCTGCACTATTTGGCGCGATTTCGCCTGAAGGCCTGAGCGCAAACTGCGCCCGGATGACGCGCGCCACGTCGGCCCACCACCCGTCGAAATCGAACGGCATGTGCGCCGCGGGCCGGTCGAGCGCGGCCATGATCGCATCGGCATAGGCGGCCTCATTGGCGCCGCGCGCGACCAGCGTGATGGTGCCGTGCTCGATCAGGGCTCGGAAGCGCGGATGATGGTCGAACTCGCCGTCCTCGGCCGGGCCGGTCACGATCACCGGGCGAGCGGACTGCACGCAGGCCAGAATGCTGGAGCGTCGCGCGCTCAGGCCTTCGTCGAGCGGATAGCAGAACGCGTCGATCAGGCTGAACAAACCGAACACCTCATGATCCGAAGCGACAAAACCCGAGACGAGGACCGCGTCGCGGATGCCGAGCAGTTCGGCGCGGGCATAAAACTCCTCCTTGGTCCGGTCCATGCCGCGGATGAAGGAGCCGACATAAAGGATCAGCGGCCTCATGCCGCGCGCGGCGAGCACGGCGCCGATGCCGAGCAGCGCGTTCGGCTGCTTGCCGGGATAGATCGACCCGAAATGACCGATGATGAGCTGCCCGTCCGTGCGGGCCCGGGCGAGACGGTGATACAACCGGGACTCCGTAATCCCTGCGGGCGCCTCGATGTTGGGCGGCAGCGGCGCGAGGATGCATTTGCGCGCGGTCCGGCCGACGATCGGGTCGGCAGCGAGTTGCCGCTGCAACAGCGGGGAAAACATCACGATAATGTCGGCGAGCAGCAGCGCGGGCATGTAGGCGAGGCGACGCAGCCAGTGCAGCCCGGCCCATTCATGCTGGAGCAAAATGACACGTCGGCCGCGCAGGCGCGCGATGGCGAGTGCGAGCAGCGGGGCGATGATGAGGCGCTTCCAGGCCACGATCGGAAAGTTGCAGACGATGTTCTGCGCCGATCCCACGGCCCGCCAGATCTCGGCCGCCGTGCCATCCTCGCGCGTCAGCGAAAACGTCGTCGTGGTGCCCGGGGCAAGCCGCTCGATCGTCTCGGCGAGACGGCGCGTGAACTGGCCGACGCCGCACTGCATCTGCGCGCCCGCGTCGAGGAAAAGCACGTGATGTGCGGGGCCTGACCTCATGGTAAGCGCCTGACAATCTCTGCGTTAGCCATACACGGCACTGATTAGCGACCGGTCAACGGTCCCACGGTAGGACGGCACCCCTCTTGCCAGACAGAACGACGTCAGGCGCCGTTCGTCCCAGATCGGGACAGCGGCGGATGGTCTTCGCGCCTGAGAGGAATGGCCAGAAAGGGCGCGGCGAGGGTTAGCATGACCATATTGTCGGCAAGAGATCTGAAGGCCGATGTGAAGGCGACCGGCGGGCCACGGGCGGCCCGGTTTCGCGTCGAATTGGTCAGGGATTGGCGGCAGGCCACCTCGCGCTGGACCGTTGAAAGCGCGGGGACGCCGTTCCAGGACACCCGTTGGATCAGCGCCTGGTACGACGCCTTCGGTGAAAGGGGGACGCTCGAGCCGCTGATCGCGCTCGTGCTGGACGCGGCGACCTCGGAGCCGATCGCGCTGCTGCCGCTGGTGCGGCGGTCGCAGAGCGGCATCCGCATCGTCGAATTTGCCGACCTCGGCCTCACCGACTATAACGCGCCGCTGCTCGCACGCGGAGCGCCGGACGATCCTGCCGGCATGGCCGCACTCTGCCGCGCGCTCATATCGGCATTGCGCCGCCTGCCGGGCGGGGCCGATCTGCTGCGGCTGCAAAAAATGCCGTCCGAACTGGGCGGCCATCCCAATCCTTTCGCCTCGCCCGGCCGTGCCGGCTCGTGTTCGCTGAATGGCAACCTGATCGACCTCGGCGACGACATCGACTCCTACCGCGCCGCGATCAAACGCATGCAGCTGCCACGGAGCTGGCGCGTGTTCAGCCGATATCCGGGCGCAGCCTTCCGCATCGTCGCCAGTCCGGCCGAAGCGCTGGCGCTGCTGGCAACCACCGACGCTCAGCAGGAGGCGCGGATGCGCAGCCTTGGCCTCGAATTCAATCTCGACAGCGGCCCGCGCGCAAAATTCTACCGCGAGCTCATCGGCAATGGGCTTGGCGACGGCTACGTCGTGGTCGCGGCGTTGACCTGCGACGAGGCCACCGTTGCGACTGCGCTCGGCATCCGGCGTGACAACACCTTCATCTTCCTGCGGATCAGCAATGCGGGGGAGCGCTGGTCGCATTGCTCGCCGAGCCGCCTGATCATCGAGCGCTCCATCGATGCGCTGTCCGCACAGGGGATCACGCAGTTCGATCTCTCGATCGGCAACTACGCCTTCAAGCGCCGTTTCGGCGCCAGCCCCATTCCGCTGACCGATGTGAGCCTGCTGCTCGGCTGGCGCGGCCTGCCGCTGCTGCTGCGCGATTGCGCGGCGCAATGGATCCGCCGCTATCCGGCACTGTCGGAGCGCGTCGGCCGCTTGCTTGGCAAGCGAGCCGCGCACGAGCTTTGAGCCGATAGCGGCGGCATTCGCATCGGAGAATGCCGCCCCTCTCGCATCAGCCATGACGCTCAGCCGTGCAGCTTTTTGGCTGTCTCCGCGATCACGCGGCCCTGATAGCGCGCGCCGGCGAGCTCGTTCGCGCTGGGCTGCCGCGAGCCGTCGCCGCCGGTGATGGTGGTCGCGCCATAGGGCGAGCCGCCGGTGATCTCGTCGAGCTTCATCTGTCCGGCAAAGCCGTAGTTGAGCCCGACCACCGTCATGCCGAAATGCAGGAGGTTGGTGATGATGGAGAACAGCGTGGTCTCCTGGCCGCCATGCTGGGTCGCGGTCGAGGAGAAGGCGCCGCCGACCTTGCCGTGCAGCGCGCCCTTGGCCCAGAGGCCGCCGGCCTGATCCAGAAAGTTCGCCATCTGCGACGACATCCGGCCGAAGCGCGTGCCGGTGCCGACGATGATCGCATCGTAATTCGCCAGCTCGTCGATGGTGGCGACCGGCGCGGCCTGGTCGAGCTTGTAGTACGAGGCCTTGGCGATTTCGGGCGGCACGAGCTCCGGGACACGCTTGATGTCGACGCTGGCGCCGGCCTCGCGGGCGCCTTCAGCCACCGCGTTGGCCATCGCCTCGATGTGGCCGTAGGCGGAGTAATAGAGGACAAGAACTTTAGCCATGATTGCTCTCCTTTGAGTGATTTTGGAATGCCCGATTGTCTCAGTCGTCATGGCCGGGCTTGTCCCGGCCATCCACGTATTGGCGATGAAGGAAAGACGTGGATGCCCGGGACAAGCCCGGGCATGACGGTTGTGTGTGGCGATGACTGCATTCACGCCGCGTCGACCAGCACCAGTTCGGAATCCTCCAGTGCCGTGATCTTCAGCGCCTCCTCGTTGCGGATCGCAGCGCCGTCGCGGGCGTTGACGGCAACGCCGTTGACCTCGACGCGGCCGACCGCCGGCACCAGATAAAGATGCCGCGCCTTGTCCGCTGAATATTCCGCGGTCTCGCCGGCCTTCAGCGTGGTGCCGAGCACCCGTGCATCGGCGCGGATCGGCAGCGCGTCATTGTCGCCCTTGATGCCGCTCGCCAGCGTCACGAACTTGCCGTTGCGGCTGGCTTTCGGAAACGGCTTTGCCCCCCAGGTCGGCTGGCCGCCCTCCGTGGTCGGCTCGATCCAGATCTGGAAAATCCGTGTCGTGACCGGCTCGAGATTGTATTCGGAATGGCGGATGCCGCTGCCGGCGCTCATCACCTGCACGTCGCCGGCTTCAGTGCGGCCCTTGTTGCCGAGGCTATCCTGGTGCGTGATCGCGCCTTCGCGGACATAGGTGATGATTTCCATGTCGCGATGCGGATGCGCCGGAAAGCCGGTGTTCGGCGCGATCTCGTCGTCGTTCCACACCCGCAGGGCACCATGTCCCATGTTCTCAGGGTCATAGTAGCTCGCGAAGGAGAAGTGGTGCTTGGCCTTCAGCCAGCCGTGGTCGGCGCCGCCCAGTTTTGCATAAGGTTTCAGTTCGATCATGGGATTTTCCCTCAAACGATTGGATGTCGTTGGGCTCTGGATAAGCGTCGCCGCATGATGCATAAATAGAAACTATCGAAACTCATTGTTTCCAAAAGCGCTGCTGGCGATCCAAACAAAATGGCAAAACTCCCGGATTTCGAGGCGCTGGCGATCTTCGCCAAGGTGGTGGAATTGCGCTCCTTCGCGGCGGCCGCCGGCGAACTCGCGCTGTCGAAGGCGACCGTCTCGAAGGCGGTGAGCCGGCTCGAGGAGCGGCTCGGGGCCCGGCTGTTCAACCGCACCTCGCGCAGGTTGGCACTCACCGATGCCGGGCAGCGGCTGTCGGAGCGCGCCGCGCGCCTGCTCACCGATGGCGAAGCGGCCGAGAGCGAGGTGCTGGCGCAATCGGCGACCCCGCGCGGGCTGGTGCGGCTCGCGGTGCCGATGACTTTTGGCGTCAAGGTGGTGGCGCCGCTGCTGCCCGAGTTCCTGAAAGCCTACCCGGAAGTCGCGATCGACCTGCATCTGAGCGATGCGACCGTGGATCTGATCGGCGAAGGATTTGATGCCGGCCTGCGCATCGCGCGGCTGCCGGATTCCTCGCTGCTGGCGCGGCGGCTGTGCCCGATGCCGCGCTACACCGTGGCGGCGCCATCCTACCTGAGGCGCCACGGCCGACCGACCCATCCGATGCATCTCGCCGACCACAAATGTTTTGGCTACGCCTATCTGTCGAACCCGAATGTCTGGCACTACACCAACGCCGCGGGCGAGGAGGTCAGCGTGCGTCCTGCGGGACCGCTGCGCGTCAACAATGGCGAGGCGCTGCTGCCGGCCGTGGTCGCGGGGCTCGGCATCGCCGACCTGCCGGAGTTCATCGTCGGCGACGCCGTTGCCACCGGCAAGGTCGAGGTGATCCTGAAAGGCTGGAAGCAGGCGGAAGGCGCCGTTCATCTGCTGACCCCGCCCGGCGGGCCGCGGCCCGCGCGCGTCGAGGTGCTGGCGGCGTTTCTGGTGAAGCAGTTCGCAAGAGGGAAAAAGAAATGAGGTGTGTCCCGTCATGGCGAGCGAAGCGAAGCAATCCAGCGCCCTAACTGCGACTCTGGATTGCTTCGGCGCGTTGCGCCTCGCAATGACGATAGTTTGTAGGGTGGGCTAAGCGTAGCGTGCCCACCGTTCTCGCAACGCGGCCAGATGGTGGGCACGGCGCTCTCGCACCCTTTGCCCACCCTACGAAACTGACGTTGGCGTTCTGCAATAATGTCGGGGGTGAACATCAGTTTCTGATTCAAACATTCGAACAGCTTGAGAGCGCAACTACGCATTCTCGCGGCGCTGAACACCCGAGTTTTGCGTCAGTCGCGTCCCTCTGGAAACAGAGGGCGCAGGGAAGGCCGGGTGCAGGCCGCACCCATGGCCCGCCAGCAACAAAAAAAGCTGGCGGCAGTCACCACAGGTTTGGCCGAACAACCGGCCCTCCCTGCGCAGCGGCTTTACGGCTTATACGTGATCTCCCTGGGGACCGGGCTTTCTTGCCCCCATCGTCGCGCCGACGTCATCAGCGCAACTTATCGCCAGCGTCGGGGCGACAGGACCACACGATTTCACCGTCCGCGTCGGTATCGTTCGTCCGCGTACACAGGGCACGCGCGACACCATCGCAGCCATCGCATCCCGCGCTCAACGTCCGTGACGATCGCGAAGCGCCCCTCCGTAGCGAGTGCGGGACGACGCGGATGATGCTTCTGATTTACGCAAAAGTCAAGCCCGATTGCAAAAATCAGAAATCAACCAACTGCGGCGGATTGGCACGACGGGCAATCGGCGCATCCGATGCAGGCAGGATCTCGTGCAAATTCGAGCGCCGGCCCGGAGGACACATGAACGGCAACTTCACGTTTTCTTGTGGAACGCGAACCATTCCGCGCCGCATTCATTGGCGAGTGTTGGAGCCCGCGTGGAACGGCCGCGCACGGCATAGAAGGAACCGGACATGCTGACGCAGCGGATGATCCTTGCCCTTGCACTGTCGGTCGTCAGCCTCGTCGGCGCAGGCGCGGCGGTCGCGCAGGACAATCGCGGCACCCCTGAACAGCAGATGGCCTGCACGCCGGACGTGTTCCGGCTCTGCGGCGCGCAGATTCCCGACCCCGACCGCATCATTGCCTGTCTCCGCTATAACACGCCGCTGCTTTCCGAGCCGTGCCGCGCGGTGTTCATGTCCAGCGACAATGCGCAGCAGCCCGCGCAGCCAGTCCGTCGCAGCGACCGGGCCGCTCGGATCAATCGCTGAAAAATCCTCTGATCGGACGCGTGCCGAAGACGCGCTAGTCCAGCCGCTTCGGTCGTCCCGCGATCGCGGGTCTTGCGCCCCGTCGAGCCGGCAGCTCGTCGTTCGTTCGGTTGCGCTCCGCATTGCCTTGAACAAGCTATGACGTTTTCGCCCGTGCAGGACGTCTTGCCGTGCAAGCGCCGGGGGCCGCTTTTACTTGTCGCTGCTGCGGACGTGATCTAATCATACCGTCGGCGGATACCGCGATCGCACCAATGAGCGACATCGATCCGTCCTCGAGGGAGGAGAGCATGAAGACGCGCATCGTGACCGCAGCAGCGGCCGTCGGGCTTGTACTGAACGTGGCGTACGGCGCTCCCTTGCCGGAGGCAAAGCCCGATGACGTCGGGTTTTCCGAGCAGGGTCTGTCGCGGCTCGACGATTTCTTCGCGCGCGAGACCGGCGCGAAGCGTGTGCCAGGCGCGGTCGTCGCAATCGCGCGCGACGGCAAGCTCGTGCACTACAAGGCTTATGGGGCGCTCGATCCGATCAGGGGCACGCCGATGCCGCTCGATGCGGTGTTCGCGCTGGCTTCCATGACCAAGCCGATGGCGGCGGTCGCCGCGCTGACGCTGATGGAGCAGGGCCGTCTGCCGCTTCAGGCGAAGCTTTCGGACTATTATCCGGGATTCGCCGACATGAAGGTGGGCGTGCCGCAGCCTGACGGTTCATTGAAACTCGAAGCGCAGAGTTCGCCGATCACCATCCACGACCTCTATCGTCATACGTCCGGCCTGATCTATGGCGGACGGCCGGACTCGTCGAGCGAGGTCGCGCGTCTCTATCCGGAGGGGACGGCCCCGGCGATCGAGGGCGACACACAGGCCTTCATCGATCGCATCACGAAACTGCCGCTGGCGCACCAGCCGAGTACGGAATTCGAGTACGGCTTCTCGATCGACGTGCTCGGCGCTGTCGTCGAGAAGGTGAGTGGGCAGCGCCTCGGCCAATACCTGGCTCGCAATGTCTGGCAGCCGCTCGGCATGAAGGATGCCACCTTCGCTCCGTCCGAGCCGCAGCGGGATCGTCTTGCCCGTCCGTTTGCCGATGATCCGCTGACGGGCAAGCCACAGGCGATCAAGCTGCTCGACACGCCGGCAAAATTCGACTGCGGCGGGGCCTGCGCGTTTGCCACGGTCGGCGATTATTTGCGCTTCGCGCAGATGCTGCTCAACGGCGGAGAGCTCGACGGCCAGCGCATTCTCGGTCCCCGGACGGTGCACCACATGATCTCCAACCACCTCGGTCCGGAGATCAAGAACAAGGTCGCGAATGTCGAGCCGCATCGCGGCGGGTTTTCGTTCGGCCTCGGCGTGGCTGTGCGCACCAGCGAAGGGCTCTCGTCGGTCCCAGGCAATCCCGGGGAGTTCACCTGGAACGGCGCCTACGGCACGCAGTTCTTCTGCGACCCGAAGGAGCGTCTCGTCGTCGTGGTGGGGACGGCGGCGCCCGGCGAGATCAGGAAATATTACCGCGAGCAGGTCCAGGACATCGTCTACGGCGCCATCGTGAGGTGAGCTGCAACAGAAGCGGGCGACGCGGAACGCCACGATCGCGATCACGCTCCGTTCTGGCAGACGTCGATCCATTCGGCTGACGTGAGCTCGGCCAGCCGTGACGGCGTGATTTTCAGCGCGCTATGGGTCGAGCCGGCCGCCGGCACGACGACGTCGAAGGCCCGCAGCGAGATGTCGCAATAGACCGGCAGCGGCGCCTTCAGCCCGAACGGGCAGACGCCGCCGACCTCGTGGCCGGTAATCTCGGCGACCTCCTCGAGCCCGAGCATTTTTGGCTTGCCGCCGAACTTGGCCTTCACCTTCCTGTTGTCCATGCGCGCGGTGCCGCTCGCCACGATCAAAATCACGCGCTCGCCGACGCGCAGCGAGAGCGTCTTGGCGATCCGCGCCGGCTCGACGCCGAATGCCGCGGCGGCCAGCGCGACGTGGCGGAACTGGTTGCGGATTCCATCACAGCGATGTCAGGGGCCTTCTCGGCGAAGAAGGCACGGACGGATTCGAGACTCATGCTGATCCATTCAATGTTGGGAGAGAAGCCCCGGCAGTTCGGAGAGCGAGCGGATGCGGTGATCGGGCGCAAAGCCCAGCTCGTCCATCTGGGTGCGAATCGCCTTGAACAGGGTGAGCGGCGGCAGCACCGTGCTTTCGACGCAGGCGAGCGCCATCGCTTCGCCTGTCACCCGCTCGATCCAGGCGACGTTCAGGCCGAACGCTTTTGCGCCGCAGGCGTCCCAGGGGTTTGACGAGACGAACAGCACGTCGGCCGGCGATACGTGCAGTGTGGATTCGATCAGCGCGTAGGCTGCTGGAGCAGGCTTGAACACCTTGCTGGCGTCGACGCTGATCGTGGCCTGAAGCAGGCGATCGAGGCCGCTGTTTTTCACCAGCGCGTTCAGCATCTCGGGACTGCCGTTGGACAGGATGGCAAGCCGCCTGTCCTGCATCGCTGACAGCGTGGCCAGCGCATCGCCATAGAGATCGAGATGCAGATATTTTTGGATGATGCCGTCGAAGGCGGCAGGCTCATCGCTCAGGCCAAGTATGCGCAGCGTGTAGGCGAGAGAATCGCGCGTGACGGCGGCAAAATCTGCGTAGTGGCCCATCAGCGAACGCAGCCAGGTGTATTCGAGCTGCTTGATGCGCCAGACCTGGGTGATGATCTCGCCGTATCCGGGAAAGGCCTCCTCGGTGACATCGGCCACCGACTGGATGTCATAGAGTGTCCCGTAGGCGTCGAAGACAACGGCTTTGATGCTCACGGCACACCTTTTCTTGTTAGGCCCTTCTTGCGTCGGGCCACCTGTGCTGTTCACCTCTTCCCGCTTGCGGGGAGAGGTCGCATCGCATCGAAGATGCGATGTGGGTGAGGGGGACTCTCCAAGCACCGCGCCGGTGGAGACTCCCCCTCACCCCAACCCTCTCCCCGCAAGCGGGGAGAGGGGGCCGACCGCCAATGCGGCAACACTTCCAATTCAATTCGTCACGCTTCAGCTAGATCCCGAGCAGCCGGCGCGCGTTGGCTTTTAGCACTTTTGGCCTGATGTCGTCGCGGATGTCGAGCTTTGCAAAATCCGACAGCCAGCGGTCCGGCGTGATCACCGGCCAGTCCGAGCCGAACAGCATCTTGTCCTGCAGGATCGAGTTGATGTAGCGCACCAGGATCGGCGGAAAGTACTTTGGCGACCAGCCGGAGAGGTCGATATAGACGTTCGGCTTGTGAGTCGCGACCGACAGCGCCTCCTCCTGCCAGGGGAAGGAGGGATGCGCGAGGATGATTTTCAGGTCCGGGAAATCCGCCGCGACGTCATCCATGTACATCGGATTGGAATACTTCAAGCGCATGCCCATGCCGCCGGGCATGCCGGAGCCGACCCCGGTCTGTCCGGTGTGAAACAGCGCGATCGCCCCGCCGTCATTGATCGCCTCGTAAAGCGGATAGGCCATGCGGTCGTTGGCATAAAAGCCCTGCATGGTCGGATGGAACTTGAAGCCGCGCACGCCATACTCCTCGATCAGTTTCTTCGCCTCGCGGACCCCGAGCTTGCCCTTGTGCGGATCGATCGAGACGAACGGGATCAGCACGTCGAGATTTTCCGAGGCGACCTCCAGCATCTCGTAATTGCTGTAGCGGCGGAAACCGGTCTCGCGCTCGGCATCGACCGGAAAGATCACGGCGGCGATGTTTTTCGCCCGATAATAGGCCGCGGTCTCCATGACCGTCGGCGGATGCTTGTTCGGCGACTTGAAATACTCCGCCATCTGCGCCTGAAAATCATCATAGCCGTCGTCGGCATGCAGGCCGCAAGGCTCCTCGGCATGGGTATGGATGTCGATGGCGACGACGTCGTCGATGTTGGGCAGCTTCAGCTTGGGCATGGTCGTTCTCCCGGCATGTCTGAGTTTGCTCAATTGATTATACTATATAACCAATTTCGCAAAGCGGCGGCATAAAAGGCGGGGACAAACCTGCCATGCCGGCATCAGCGTCACTGTCCGCTCGGCACCACGTGCGATAGTCAGGGCACGACGGGAGCAGGGGGCATGACGACCAGCTTCGATAGCCTGCGGATCGGCGACGGGATCGACGGGCCGAGTTTTGGCGCAACGCGGCATGACGACGACGCGCCGATCACGCGCATGATCGCCAGTTGGGCTGGTCCGCTCGGCGCCGTCCACCGCCGGCTGGAAACCAGGTGGGTCAGGCCGGTCCGGCCCGGGGATACCGTCCACCCAACGGGTCTGATCAAGGCCAAGCGGGCGAGCAAGAAGTCCCGCTATGTCCTGATCGACGTCGTGGTCCGCAACCGCTCGGGCAAGACGGTCGCCACCGGCGAGGCCATCGTGGAGTTCCCGCGGGACCTGATCTGCCCTTAGCGCCGCATCGGAGGTGCGCCCCCTTCCCTTTTGCGAGGGAGGGTTGGGGAGGGGTGTCGCACGCACAGCAGCGTCCGGGGACCCCCACCCCCAACCCCTCCCCGCAAGGGGGAGGGGAGACGAGCCCCGCAAATGTTGAGAGCGCGATGTGGCAGAGCGCCCGGGAAGGGGCGGTTTCGATTGACATCTGGCGGTGGCTTCGCCTAGAAACCGCCGTCCCGGGCGGCAAGGCCGCCGGCGGGGATGATCCCGTTTTGCGATGTCCGGCCTGTCGAACACGGCCTTTCCAGAAGCATCAGGATTTTTGAAGATGAAGGTCCGTAACTCGCTGAAATCGCTGCGCGGCCGGCACCGCGCCAACCGCCTGGTCCGCCGCAAGGGTCGGGTCTATGTCATCAACAAGGTGCAGCGCCGTTTCAAGGCGCGGCAGGGCTGACGCGCGCTCGACGGCGATCAATCACACCATCACAGGTCTTTGACACCGTTGCTGCATTGCAAGGGCGGCCGGCTGCGTTTAGACTCACGCAATGACGCTTCGATTTTCGGCCTGCAACCTCGGTTCGGCGGTCCTCGTCGCCGCCATGCTCATGATCGTGCCTGCCGCGTCAGCGCAGCAGGACGACCTGCCCGATCCGCTGCAAAAGCAGAAGAAGCTTCCGGAGGCGCCGAGCAAGCTGCCAAAGGTGCCGGCGGACCGCTCCCGTGGCCTGGACTTCCTGTTCGGCGCGCTGAAGGCCGCGCCCGATGATGCCAGCGCCCGGGCCGTGGAAGCGCGCATCTGGGCGCTTTGGCTGCAGACCCCGAGCGACACGGCCGCGTTGCTCATGACGCGCGCGAAAGCGGCGATGGACACGCGCCAGATGGACGTCGCGATCAAGCTGCTCGATGCCACGATCAAGCTGCGCCCCGACTATGTCGAAGCCTGGAACCGGCGCGCCACGGTGTTTTATCTGAAAAACGACTATGGGCGGTCGCTCTCCGACATCCAGCAGGTGCTTGCCCGCGAACCTCGTCATTTCGGCGCGCTCGCAGGCCTTGGCATGATCATGCAGGAACTCGGCGACGACAAGCACGCACTGGAAGCGTTCCGCAAGGCGCTCGCGGTCAATCCGCACCTGGAAAAGGTGCCCGACCTGGTCAAGACCTTGACCGAAAAGGTCGAGGGCCGCGACATCTAACGAGCAGCAAGCCATTAACCACGGCC
This sequence comes from Bradyrhizobium sp., assembly GCF_019244115.1. GTDB lineage: Bacteria > Pseudomonadota > Alphaproteobacteria > Rhizobiales > Xanthobacteraceae > Bradyrhizobium. The sequence continues at coordinate 15,930 of NZ_JAFATE010000557.1, read as the reverse complement.
GCGGTCGTTCGACCGTGTCATGATGATTGTCGCGCCAGTTGCCGCGGGAATGCCTAAAATGCCGCGATCCGTTGCAAGGAGGTGTGCCAAGAGGCACCCGACCATGATCATGGCTGCCGCATCCACGCTCGTAGCCGCGCTGCTTATCGCGTGCGCTGCCTGTTCGACTGCGCTGGCTGATGAACTCTATTGGGTGGTCGGCAATCGCGCGAGCGCGAAATGCGAGATCGTCACCAGCAATCCGGTCATCATTGGCGACATCTGGTTCGCGGACGGTCCGTACAAGTCGCGCGCCGATGCGAAGCTGGCTCGCTCGACCATCGGCGCGTGTCCAAAGCCGGAGTCCGACGAGGACTGACGGTCGCGTTGGGCGAGCATGATGCGGAAAACTGTCCCGGGCTTTCCGCAGCCGTCATGCTCGAACAGCGGAGGCAGCGCTTCAAGCTGCCTCCGTTCAGTGCAGCACGCTGTTGCGGCGCTCGGCGAGGCCGTTATGCGCGGCCGCGGCGTAGAGCTGTGCCAGTTCCGCTTCGAGATGCTCATTGACGAGCAGCAAGGCCTTCAGCGCACCGCGCAGATCGCCGCCACAATTGGCCACGATCTCGTCGATGGCTGCGTCATTGGTTCTGAAACTCATTCGAAACCCCCTCCCACTCATTTTACCCTGCGAGACAAACGTGGCGCCCGATCGATCGTTGCTGTGGATGATGTGGACAGATCGAGAGATGATTGCCCCATCAGCAATCATCCGGCGTTCAGAGAACGTGTCGACCATGGTTATAAAAAGGCCGACGACGTACGTGTGACACACGCCGAAATACTACGGAACAACCTCCGCGCTAAGCCATGAAACTGTGTAGGGGCTCGCCCGTAGCTGGATCGTGCCAGGAATCGTCCGGAAAATGTCAGTGATTTCAATCGCTCTGGTGGCGATAGCAGCACTTCTCGCGCTCGCCACGCAGGCCGCGGTTGCGATTGTTGAGCGCGCATATCCCGCAAAGGGAAAGACCATCCATGTCACAGGCGCAACGCTGAATGTTGTGGATATCGGTCCTCGCGATTCAGTGAAGCCTCCGATCGTGATGATCCACGGTGCGAGCTGCAATCTCGAAGTGATGCGACAGCCGCTCGGCAATTTGCTCGCAAGCACGCATCGCGTGATCCTGATCGATCGGCCGGGTCATGGCTGGAGCGTGCGCGACAGGGAAGCGGATTCCACGCCGGCGCTGCAGGCAGGCATGATCGCCGAGGCGCTGAAAGAGCTCGGCATTGGTCCGGCCATCCTCGTCGTGCACTCATGGAGCGGTGCGCTGGGAACGCGCATGGCACTCGATTACCCCGAGCGTGTCGCGGGCCTGGTGATGCTGGCGCCGGTCGCTTATCCCTGGCGCGGCGGGGTGGGATGGTACAATGCGGCGGTCACAACGCCGTTGGTCGGATCGCTGCTCGCCTACACGATCACGCTGCCGCTCGGACTGATGCTCGCGGAATCCGGTGCGCGCGGCGTGTTCCTGCCGCAGATCTTACCGCAGGACTTTGTCGCCAGCACCGCGACACCGTTGTTGCTACGTCCGCGCGAATTTTTGGCCAATGCGCGCGACCTCATCACGCTGAAGCAGGCGGTGGTCGAGCAGGCGCCGCACTATGGCGACATCAAGGTGCCGGTGACGATCATTTCCGGCGATGCCGACAAGACAGTGTCGACGAGGATCCATTCCCAGCCGTTTGCCGCCGCCGTGCCGCAGACCAAGCTCATCGTGCTGCCTGGCGTCGGGCACATGGTCGCACAGGCCGCGCCTGATCTCGTCGCGCGCGAAATCGATGCGATGATCGCAGAGCTTAATTCCGCCGAGGCCGCGGCGAATTGAGGCTGCCTCTCCCCGCTTGCGGGGAGAGGTCGCCGCGCCAAGAGCGATGCCTCTGGCATCGCTAAGTGCGCGGCGGGTGAGGGGCCTCTCCGCCTGCTGCGCTCTTGAAAAAGGCCCCTCACCCCAACCCTCTCCCCGTAAGAACGGGGAGAGGGAGCACCAAGAATGAAAAAACCCCGACGGGGGAGCCGGGGTTTTCGGTTCGAAGGCGCACGCATTCGATGCAAACGCGGTCGCGTCAGATCGGCTCAGTTCGCCTTGACCTTGCCGTCCGCATCGTATTGCGAGATGTAGGCCCAGAGATCGTTGATCTCCTTTTCGTTCTTGATGCCGGGGAAGATCATCTTGGTGCCGGGCACCTTGGCCTTCGGGTCCTTGATGTATTCCTTGAACTGCGCCTCGTTCCAGGTGATGCCGGAGTTCTTGTTGGCATCGGAATAGGAATAGTCCGGCGCGGTGCCCGACTTGCGCCCGTCGAGCCCGTTGAGTTCGGGGCCGACTTTGTTCTTGGCGCCTTCGCCGATCGAGTGGCAGGCGAGACACTTGTTGAAAGAGGTCTTGCCCGCGGCGGGATCGCCCTTGGCGGCATCCTGCGCCAGCGCGCCCGAGGTTGCCGATGTGGCAATGATGACAAGTGCGGTCAAAGTCAGTTTGTGCATGGGACAGTCTCGTGCTGTGGTGGATTTGCCGGGCGAAATGTCGCTGTGGTTCTGGCACGCGAGCTTTCTGTGCACAAGCCGCCTTACGGAGCAGGTGCCACGAGCATCGCAACCGCACCTTGCGGCTTTCGAAACCGGTGTCGATATGATTGATTTGGCAGGCTAAATTTGACCGACCCGGCGCCTTGAGGGAGACGCGATGATGGCGATGACCATGCCTGAACCCGATCAGGCCGTGCTTTCGCGGCGTGCTGTTATCGTCGAGGCGCTGCGGGCGATCGTGCCCGGCGAGGGCGTGATCGATAGCGCGGCTGAAATGCTCCCTTATGAGTCCGACGGGCTGATGGCCTATCGCCAGCCCCCGATGGTCGTGGTGCTGCCGGAATCGACCGAACAGGTCTCGAAGATTTTGCGGTACTGCTCGGCCGAGGGCATCAAGGTGGTGCCGCGCGGCTCGGGCACCTCGCTGTCCGGCGGCGCGCTGCCGCTCGCCGACGGCGTGCTGCTAGGTCTCGGCAAGTTCAAGCGCATCCGCGAGATCGATTTCGACAACCGCGCCGTCGTCACCGAACCCGGCGTCACCAATCTCGCCATCAGCCAGGCGGTGGCGCATGAAGGCTTCTATTATGCGCCGGATCCCTCCTCGCAGATCGCCTGCTCGATCGGCGGCAATGTTGCGGAAAATTCCGGCGGCGTGCATTGCCTGAAATACGGCATGACCACCAACAACGTGCTCGGCTGCGAGATCGTGCTGATGAACGGCGAGATTTTAAGGATCGGCGGCAAGGCGGCCGAAAGCGCCGGCTACGATTTGATGGGCCTGATCACCGGATCGGAGGGGCTGCTCGGTGTCGTCACGGAAATCACCGTGCGCATCCTGAAAAAACCGGAGACGGCGCGCGCGCTGATGGTCGGATTTGCCGAGGTCGAGTCGGCGGGCGAATGCGTGGCGCGGATCATCGGCGCCGGCATCATTCCCGGCGGCATGGAGATGATGGACAAGCCCGCGATCCATGCGGCTGAAGCGTTCGTGCACGCCGGCTATCCGCTCGACGTCGAGGCGCTGCTGATCATCGAGCTCGACGGTCCTGCGGTCGAGGTCGACGAACTGATCGCGCGGGTGGAGGCGATCGCACTCGGTTGCGGCTCGACCTCGTGCCGGATCTCGACCTCGGAGGCCGAGCGCAATTTGTTCTGGGCCGGCCGCAAGGCGGCCTTTCCGGCCGTGGGGCGGATCTCGCCGGACTATCTCTGCATGGACGGCACCATCCCGCGCGGCAAACTGCCGGAGGCGCTGGCCCGCATCCGCGCGCTGTCGGAAAAATACCATCTGCGCTGCGCCAACGTGTTTCATGCCGGTGACGGCAATCTGCATCCGCTCATCCTCTACGATGCCAACCAGCCCGGCGAGATGGACCGCGCCGAGGCGTTCGGCGCCGACATCTTGCGCGCTTGCGTCGAGCTCGGCGGCGTTTTGACCGGCGAGCACGGCGTCGGCATCGAGAAGCGCGACCTGATGGGCGAGATGTTTACCGAGGTCGACCTGAACCAGCAGCAGCGGGTGAAATGCGCCTTCGACGCGCAAGGCCTGCTCAATCCCGGAAAGGTGTTTCCGACCCTGCACCGCTGCGCCGAGCTCGGACGCATGCATGTCCATGCCGGCAAGCTGGCGTTCCCGGACCTTCCGCGGTTCTAGCTGAGGAGGATGCGCCTGCTCAGTGTGACGATGCTCACAGCGTCGGCCGTGTGAGAACTGGATAAGGGAGCTGCGAAGGTGTCCAACCAGAGGAGTTCCCAATGTCAAGACCAGCCATCCGGGCGTCGATTGCATTGCTGCTCATCGGCTTCGTCGCCGGCACGAGCAGCGTCGCCAGAGCGTGGCCGCGCGGTGGGGAAACCAACCCCGGATTTTCCAGCGCCACCGGCTCACGGCTTTCCCGGCAAGCTCCAGTTTCATTCGCCAGGAAGAAACGTGATCCGCAAATCGAGTGCTACGCCGACTGCATTTTCGGCGGCATGACGAACGGCTTCTGCGTGAAATCGTGCGGCAGAATCTTCTAGTCCAAGAGCGCGATGGCCTGAGGTCGAATCACCATCGCGCCCACTTCGTTGGTTTGAACACGGTCTCGCCGGAAGGCCGCTTCGCGCTTTGCGCCAGCTGTTATTTCAGCGCCTCCGCCTGGCGGGCATGCAGCGTCTCGCGGCCCTTGACGTCTGCATAGAATTGCGGCGCCTCGCGGCGGTCGAACCGGCCGTAGTCGCGGATGACGCGGACGGCGCGATGCCGCAGTTTTTCGATGCCGTCGATCTTGCTCGGCATCCAGCGGCCGGCGAGCTCGACATCCGTCCAGCCGACCAGCAGCGCCATCTTGCCGGGATTGTAGATGCTGGCCCACACGTCGTGGCCGGCGATCGCGCTGTTCGTCAGGTCGAGGCCGAGATGCGATGGCAACAGGTCGGCCTGGCTGGCGAAGGCTGCTCCCTTGCGCGGGGTGATCTCGGTCAAGGTGACGACCTTGGCCTTGCCGATCTCGGTCTGGTCGAAGCGCAGCGGCTTGATCGGAGCGCTTGACGGCGGATCGGTGTCGGCGGTGACGTCGCCGACGCGCAAATGATAGTCGGCAAAGATCTCGAACCGGCCCTTTTCCTGCACGAGGTGATGCTCGCCCTCGGTGCGCCAGCGCACCACGGATTTTTCGTCCCGCCAGGTCGAGTGTGACAGCACCCAGCCAGGGCGCAACTGGCTCTCGAAGCGCTCGTTGTCGACAAAACCCTCGATCGATTCCAGGATCGGCTTCAGATGCTTGGCGAGGTCGAGATAGGCGTCCTTCTTTCCCTCATTGGGAAGCACTTCGAAGATCACGGAAAACATCGGCTTCTCCTTCCGCTGGTTTCATGTGGGCACCGCCGCGACATCGTCGCCGCCGAGGAAGGCGATGCTCTCCCGCCATAAGGCCTTCCGCATCGCCTCCAGGTGCATCAGATGCGTGCCGCGGCCGATCTTGATGTCGCGCTTGACCGGCGCCTGCGCGAGCGCGTCGAACAGCCAGCGCGCATCGTCATCCCTGATCAGCCCGTCCCACTCGCCCCTGATGATCGCAACCGGCGAGCGGATGTTTGAGGGATCGTAGGCGAGCTGGCCATGCCAGGCCTTGATGATCTCCGAAAACGGACCGAGCGGCGTCTTGACGCCGGCGGGATCGCGCGAGCGGCTGTCCGGATCGGTGTCGAGATAGCGGGCGCTCCAGTCCTCGAAATGAAATCGCGACAGCACCGGCGCCTCGTGCGCGGGCACGTCCTCGATGAAGCGCGTCCACTGGTCCTCCGAGGTGACGATGCGCCAGGCGGGCAACGCCGGAGGCGTTTCGTAACGCCGCGGATCTCGACGTGCGATCGGAGCAAACAGCACCATGCGATCGACCAGGCGGGGATGGCGCGCGGCCACCAGCCCCGCGGGCATCGCGCCCCAGGAATGCGAGATCAACGACAGTTGATCGAGAGCCTGATGCCCGAGAATGAAGCGGACGGCGGCCTCGAGCTGCCGTGACGCATCATCGGCCGTACAGAGCGGGGGATGGTCGGCGGGGTTGTCGTCCATCTCGGGATAGCGGTCGGAATGGCCAAAACCGTAGAAGTCGAGTCCCCAGACATCGAAGCCGGCCTCGTTCAGCGCGTCGCGCCATGACGTGCCGTCGAACCGGTGCGCGATCGAAAGGGCTGACGGAAATGTCGCGCCGTGTACATAGAGCACCGCGCGGCGAGGCCGAAAGGTCGTGTTCGCCGCGGGCAAAAAGCGCAGGAACAGCGACATTCCTTCGCGCGGCCCGGGAATCCTGAAATGCTCTTCGCGGGGGTCGAGCTTGGGGCAGAGCGAAACATCCATGCTGTGAACTCCCAATATTGACGGAGGACCATCGGGGCGGTCACAAATGTCAGGCGTCAACCGCGCCCGATGCGCTCCGTTCCCGAAATCACTTCGACCGTGGTCGAAGTGATTTCGTTGGTTCCATCGTCCTCAGAGCAGCGTGTATTGCGTGCGCTCGCGCCTTTCGAGCAGCGGTAGCGCTTGGCCCGCGATGTAGGTGGCAAAATGCGCGCTGTCCTGATGCGCCTTGAAGGCGGCCTCATCGCGGAACAGTTCGTAAAACAAGAATTGCGCCGGGTTGTCCCGGGCGCGGCTGATCAGGAACAGCGCGGCACCCGGCTCGCGCTGTGCTTCGGGCAGGAAGCGCCCGAGAATCTCCGCAACCTTGTCGGCCTGTCCCTCCTTGGCTTCCCATTGTGCGACCACCAGCAGACCGCCGCCCCGGACGGCCTCGCTCACGGTTGTCTGGTCGATTGCATATTGCGCCATCGTCGTCACTCCCATTTGCTGTGACATTCAGCGGCCGGCGGTCGCAATGATACTTGGACGATACTTGCCGGCCGACATCAACAATTCGACAATAGACGAATTGTTCTCGTCGATAATTCGATAACGATCGAATAGTTGGATGCGCGGCGGCGTCACAGGTGCGGGATGGTTCACCGCGCGGCGCGGCGACCGTCCGCTTGCGTCATTTGTTGCCCTTGTGTCCGGCCTCCATGTCTTTAGAACGGGTAATGCGAGGCGGATTGATCGCCGCAGGACGGCGGCGCTCCATCTGAAAGGATCGAGGCGAAGGCGACCAGTGTGGATGTCCTGAAAGTACGAGACGCCGGTGACGTCGAGACGGCCGTGCGGGCGGCAATCGCGGCCGAGCAGCCGCTGGAGATCGTCGGGCATGGCTCCAAGCGCCGGATCGGCCGGATCATGGCCACCAATGCCGTGCTCGATCTCTCCGCCCTGAACGCGGTCAAGTCCTACGAACCGAACGAGCTGATCGTGACGGTTGAGGCCGGGGCGCCGCTCGCCGACGTGATGTCGCTGATCGATTCCAAGAACCAGCAGTTCGCCTTCGAGCCGGTCAATACAGCGCCGCTGCTCGGCACGCCTCAACTCGGCACCATCGGCGGCATGATCGCTTCCAGCCTGGCCGGGCCGCGCCGCGTCAAGGCCGGTGGCGTGCGCGACCATTTGCTCGGCGCCCATGCGGTGTCCGGCTTCGGCGAGAGTTTCAAGACCGGCGGCAAGGTGGTGAAGAACGTCACCGGCTATGATCTCTGCAAGCTGCTGGCCGGCTCCTGGGGCACGCTGGCGGTCATGACCGAGGTGACGCTCAAAGTGCTGCCGCGCCCCGAGGCCGAGCGCACCCTGGTGCTGCGCGGCCTCGATGACATCGCCGCCAACCGTGTCATGACGCAGGCCCTGGGCTCGCCTTTCGACGTGACCGGAGCCGCCCATGTGCCGGTCTCCGCGCTCGGCGCGGAGGTCGGCGGGCTCGATCGCTTTGGTTCGCCGCGCGAGGCGGTCACGCTGCTGCGGCTCGAGGGCATTTTGGCCTCCGCCGTTCACCGCGCCAGGGCGCTGGCGGCCGAGCTCGCCCCGTCCGGCCGCGCTGATATCGTCGAGGACGCCGACTCGGCCGCGGCCTGGACTGCTCTGCGCGACGTGCTGCCGTTCGCCGCATCGGGGCCGCTCGGGGCCTGGCCGGTGTGGCGGATCGTGGGCCCGCCGGCTTCCGGCGGTGCCCTGGGCCGGCAGCTCGCGCGCGAGACCGGTGGCGAGGTAATCTACGACTGGGGCGGCGGGCTGATCTGGGCGGCGCTGCCGCCGAAAGCGGATGCGCTCGCCACGGTGGTGCGCCAGCGCACCGCGGCGGCCGGCGGCCACGCCACGCTCGTTCGCGCATCCGATGCGGTGCGGCGCGAGGTCGACGTGTTCCCGGCCCAGGCGGGCGGCGTCGCCGCGCTCAGTGAGCGGCTTCGCGCGAGCTTCGATCCAAAGAACATCCTCAATCGCGGCCGGATGACACGCCCAGCAACATGACAACCGGGACATCAGCGGCATGAAGACCGAATTCAGCCTGGCGCAGCTCGCCGATCCCGACATCGCGGAAGCCGACAAGATCCTGCGCGCCTGCGTACACTGCGGCTTCTGCACCGCGACCTGCCCGACCTATGTGCTGCTGGGCGACGAGCTCGATAGCCCGCGCGGCCGGATCTACCTGATCAAGGAGATGCTGGAGAAGGACCAGGCCCCTACGGCGCAGGTGGTCAAGCATATCGATCGCTGCCTGTCGTGCCTGGCCTGCATGACAACCTGTCCCTCCGGCGTGCACTACATGCATCTCGTCGATCAGGCCCGTGTCCGGATCGAGAAGGGATTTGCGCGACCGTTTGCCGATCGTCTGTTGCGCGCCGTGCTGGCCCGGATCCTGCCGGAACCGGCGCTGTTTCGTTTAGCCATGTCGCTGGCGCGGCTCGGCCGGCCGCTGGCGCGCTTGCTGCCTGATCGCGCCGGCGTCAACTCGTCTCTGCTGCGGCGCACCAAAGCGATGCTGTCGCTGGCGCCCCCGGCGCTGCCGCCGCGTGGGCCGGCGCCCGGCAGCGTCTTCGCAGCGAAGGGCGAGCGGCGCGGACGCGTCGCCTTGCTGCAGGGCTGCGCCCAGCAGGTCCTGGCACCGCGAATCAACCAGGCCGCCATCAACGTGCTGACCCGGCACGGCATCGAGGTCGTCCTCGTCAAGGACGAGCAATGTTGCGGCGCGCTGACTCACCATCTCGGGCGCGACGACGATGCGCTGACGAGGGCGCGCGCCAACATCACGGCGTGGCTCGATGAAGCCGAACGTGGCGGCCTCGATGCCATCGTCGTGACGGCCTCGGGCTGTGGAACCGTGATCAAGGACTACGGCCATATGCTGCGCGAAGACCGCGATTTCGCAGGCCCCGCGGCACTGGTTTCGGCACTGACCAAGGACATTACTGAATATCTCGACGGCATCGAATTACGCTGCTCAGAGCCCGAGGAGACGAGCAGGCAAGCGAACAAGCGCGATGTCGTCATCGCCTATCACGCGGCCTGTTCGCTGCAGCATGGACAGAAAATCACAGGCATTCCGAAAGATTTGCTTTCCAAGAACGGATTCGTAGTGAAAGATGTGCCTGAGAGTCATTTGTGTTGCGGTTCGGCAGGGACGTACAACATCCTCCAGCCTGACATTGCAGAGCGATTGCGCGATCGAAAGATCGCCAACATCGCAAGCGTCAAGCCGGACATGATCGCCGCTGGCAATATTGGATGCATGGTTCAGATTGCCGGCGGCACGTCAGTGCCTGTGGTGCACACGATTGAGCTTCTCGATTGGGCGACCGGCGGTCCTCGGCCAGGATCGAATGATTGATGACCCCGCCCATCATGCGGGACGTACTCAAGCGCCCGATGGACATTGATCGGCGGCAATAGGAGGATCAAAAATGGCGAAAGCGAAAAAGAAGAAAAGCAAGAAAGACGACAGCAAAGAGCTTCTGATGGCGAAGAAGAGCGCGAAGAAGACTTCGAAGAAGAAGGCCGCCAAGAAGTCTGCGAAGAAGGCCCCGAAGAAAGCGGCCAAGAAGGCGGCAAAGGCCAAGAAGGGCGCGAAGACGGCGAAGAAATCGGCCGCCAAGGCGGCGGCGCCGAAAAAGGCTGCCAAGAAGCGCGCGGCGAAGAAGCCTGCACCGATGCCCGAGCCGGCTCCGGCGCAAGAGGAATCGAGCTGGGAGGCCTCTTCGCCCTCGCATTCCGAATCTTCATGGGCAGGCCCCTCGTCAGGCGAAGAGCACCACAACTGAGGCTGAAGCTAAAGCGCGATGGCCTCACGCCTTGCTGGGTCACAAGCGGCGAGGGTCCGGTGACGAAGTTGGGTTCAGGTCAGCCGCCATCGCGCCTTGGTTTATCGTATGAGGCGACGTATTTCGGGCTGGGCAACGGCTTGGCCTAGGGAAGGACGAGCCTCGCGTTTGCGGAGGCTGAGGCGAACGAGGAGCTTAAGGGAGCAGCAAGTCGGCAAAAGGCCGCGGCAGGGTTTGCCGCGGCCTTTTTCGTTCGATCATCCTGCAATCGATTGTCGGGCGACCGTGCACAAGTGATTCGTCGGCCAGGTTCGCGGCACGCGTTGCAGGGGCCCGCGTGTCCCAAACGCATCAGGAGAGGATTTGGGCACCCTGGAATTGTTGTCCAAATGCAACACGTTCCGACAACATTTCACGAAAAGGCCCAAACGCCCAAAAAGTCGGCAGATGTTTGTTTTTTTTGCTTCACGGTCTTGGGGAGGCGTTCCAGATTGCGGCGGGTTTGCAAAGATTTGGTCGCAGTCGGTTGTCGTTTGCCGCGGGGGCGGCGGAAATCGAACTGGGTTTGGAAAGTGATGGGGAACCAGATGAAGAAGATCGCTTTGTTAGCAACGGCGCTAGCAATGGTATCGGGATCGGCTCTGGCCGCGGACATGGCCGTGAAGGCCGTCAAGGCGCCGCCGCCCGCCCCATTTGAGCCCTGGGATATCGCGTTCGGCGGCGCGATCATGAGCGATTACATCTTCCGCGGCGTGACCCAGTCCAACCACAAGCCGTCCGTCGCCGCCTATTTCGAGCCGCGCTACAACGTCAACAAGGATGTCCAGCTCTACGTCGGCACCTCGGCGGAAAGCATCTCCTTCCCGAACCGAGCCGCGGCTGAGGTGGACATCTACGGCGGTATCCGCCCGACCTTCGGCATCTTCGCCTTCGACTTCGGCGTGTGGGGCTATCTCTATCCAGGCGGCCAGTGCTTCGGTGCACAGGGTACGGTGCCTGCACCGACGAACAATTGCGCCTCTTTCGGCCAGGGCATCGATTTCGGGGTGCCCGGGATTGGCGGATTGCCGATCAATGGCAACTTCGCCAAGCGGAATGCGAGCTTTTATGAGGGCTACGCCAAGCTCAACATCAACATCAACGACCAGTGGACGGTCGGCTTCAACGAGTTCTATTCGCCGAATTTCCTGAACCTTGGCGCCTGGGGCAATTACTCGTCGATCACGGCCAAGTGGACTGCACCGAGCACAATCTTCGGCAGCAGCGGCGTCGGCATGTATATCTCCGGCGAGTTCGGTCGGCAGTGGCTCGGCACCTCCGACGCGTTCTACGGCACGACGGTCGCGACCGCCTTCGGTGGTCCGTTCCCGAACGGCATTCCGGAGCCGAGCTACAACACCTGGAACGTCGGCGTCGGCTTCACCTACAAGGTGTTCACGCTGGACCTGCGTTATTCGGACACCAACCTGTCGAAGGCAAGCTGCAATGCCTTCACCAGCGACTACAGCACCACGTCCTTCAGTCCGTCCAACATCACGGCGATTAACCCGGGTGGCTTCGGCTCCAACTGGTGCGGCGCGGCAGGTGTCGCCAAGCTGTCGGCTGACCTGACGGCAATCACCAATCTGAAGTGAGCTTTCTGCTTAGGGGATTGTGGGCACGGGCGGCAGAGCGATCTGCCGCCCTTTTGCGTCTCCGGTCATTTGCCGGCGTAATCACGTGCGGTCGCACCGCGGATCGCATCGAAAGACGCGATGCGGGTGAGGGACGCGCGGCGTGCCGAGATATCAGCAGACCAGCGCTTGATGAGATGAGGTTCGATCGGAACCGTGCGGTAGGTGCGCTCCCTCTCCCCGCTTGCCGGGAGAGGGTTGGGGTGAGGGGAGTCTCCAAGTCCGCGCTCGTGGCGAGTCCCCCTCACCCGCATCGCTAAAGCGATGCAACCTCTCCCCGTAAGCGCGGAGCAAGCGCGGAGAGGTGAACCGTTTGCGCGCAGAGACGGTTCAACCCAACTTCATTGCGCTTCAGGACGCCGCGGCGTTCTCGGTCGTCCGGAGCCGCAGCGCAAAATGGTCGCCCTCGGGCGCCAGCGCGACGTTGCGCTGGTGGAAGGCCTGTAGCGTCGAGCGGTGGCCGATCGAGATAATCGTGGTGTCCGGCAGGCTCTCGGCAAGCAGGCGGTAGAGCCGCGCTTCTGCCGGCTCGTCGAGCGAGGCGGTGGCCTCGTCCAGAAACAGATATTGCGGCGCGTGCAGCAGGGCACGCGCAATTGCCAGGCGTTGCTGTTCGCCGAGCGACAAGAACTGGTTCCAGTGCGCCTCCTCCTCGAGTTGCGGCTCGAGCCGGCCAAGGCCGACCGCGCTCAGGATCCCGCGGACCTTGTCCGCGGCGAATGACTCTTCCGGTCCCGGATAGGTGATCGCCGCGCGCAGCGTGCCGACCGGGAAATAGGGCCGCTGCGGCAGCATCATCAGCGTCGCATCGGCCGGAACGGCGATCGAGCCGCGGCCGAACGGCCAGATGCCGGCGATGGCACGGAACAGCGTCGACTTGCCAGCGCCGGAGGGGCCGGTCACGAGGGTATGCGCATCGCTCTTGAAGGAAAATGCCTCCGCCGTAACAAGCGGCGTGCCGTTCGGCAGGCTGACGAGCAGCTGCGCAAGATCGATTCCATCGCGCTTGTTCGAGCTGGCGACATCGATTGCGCGCGCCTCGCCCGCCAGGGCCTCGGCGCGCGCGATCGACGTCTCGAAACCGTCGAGACGTGCCACGACGGCGCGCCACTCAGCCAGAGTGCGGTAGGCCGAAACGAAAAACGACAGCGAGGTCTGTACGCTGCCGAACGCCTCGGCGGTCTGCATCATACCGCCGAGCGGGACCGCCTTGGCGAAATAGGCCGGCGCGATCAGGATATGGGGAACGATCACCGCGGCCTGGTCATAGCTCCCGGTAAAGAACACCAGCCGCTTGGTGCGGCTCATGATGGCGTACCAATTGGCGATGACGGCGCCGTAGCGCGCCGAGAGCCGCTCGTGTTCCGCCGGCTCGCCGCGCAGCAGCGCGATCTGCTCGCCGTTCTCCCGGACCCGCACCAGGTTGAAGCGGAAATCGGCTTCGCGGCGCTCTCTCTGGAAATTGAGGTCGACCAGCGGGGCGCCGATCCACTGCGTCAGCGCCGTTCCGATCACGGCGTAGATCAGCGCGCCCCAGACCAGATAGCCGGGGATCGAGACCTCGCTGCCGAACAAATGCAGCGGCGCGGCTTCGGACAGGCCCCAGAGGATGACGACAAAGGACGCCAGCGTCACCACCGCACCGATCAGGCCGACGCCGATGCCCAGCGTCTGCTCGATGAAGCTCTTGACGTCCTCGGCGATGCGCTGGTCCGGGTTGTCGACGGCATCCCGCCTCAGCTGCATGCGATAGTGGTTGGCGCCGTCGAGCCAGCGGCCGAGATAGTGGTTGGTCATCCAGCGGCGCCAGCGGATCTGCAGCCACTGGTTGAGATAGAGCCCGTAGACGCTCAAGACCACGCCGACGCCGGCGAGCGCGCAAAAGATCAGGAGTTCTCTGACAAAGGCGTCCCAGTCGTATTGCTGAAGCGCGTTGTAGAAGCGGTTGCGCCAGGCATTGACCATGACGTCGATCGCCACCTGCGCGAGCTGGATCGCGATCACAGCGGCGAGCAGGCCGAGGCCTGCCCATCTATCCTCCGAGCGGAAATAGCGGATGGCGATCCGCCATACGATGGCGAGCGTCGAGCGGATGTTGTTCACAGATTCTGGTCTCCTGGAGAACGGTCTAAGCACTTGAACGGTTACACAAAACCGAGTTGCTTAGACTAAAGTCGTAAGGGGCGGTGTTCGGGTCCGCTTGTCCGGGCCTTCACCTAGACCCTAGCATGGGGCCAACGGCGAGGGGTGGGGGCGCCTTCCATATTCGCGAGGTTTTGAGCGACGTTTGGCGAACATTGCCAAATTGTTAGGCTCACCCCCGCACACACGGCAAGGGCACCTCTGCATTCGCGCCTGGCATGCCTGATTCCAACACGTCGGGAATCCGGCACACACAATGGCGTGGTGAGGAAACCCAACATGTGGAATCAAGTCTATAACCCGCTCGGCAATGCGGCGCTCTCGACCGTCGCCGCGGCCATTCCCGTCGTGACGCTTCTGGTGCTGATCGCGAGCGGGAAAGTGAAGGCGCACATCGCGGCGATCATCGCCGTGATCGTGACCAACCTGATCGCAATCTTCATCTTCACCATGCCCGCGGGCATGTCGATCCGCGCCTCCCTGCTCGGGATCGTCTCGGGCTTCTTCCCGATCGGCTGGATCGTTCTCAACGTCATCTTCCTGTACCAGATCACGGTAACGACCGGACGTTTCGAACTCTTGAAGCGCGCGGTCGGCGGCGTCACCGAAGACCGCCGCCTGCAGCTTTTGCTGGTGGCGTTTTCGTTCGGTGCCTTCTTCGAGGGCGCATCCGGGTTCGGCACGCCGGTTGCCATCACCGGCTCGATCCTGATCGGGCTCGGCTTCTCGCCGCTCGCCGCCTCCGGCCTGTCGCTGATCGCCAACACCGCGCCGGTCGCCTATGGCGCGCTCGGCACGCCGATCCAGGGCCTCGCCTCGGTGACCGGCCTCGATCCCTACATTCTCGGCGCCATGGTCGGACGGCAGCTACCGGTGTTCTCGCTGATCGTGCCGTTCTGGGTGGTGTGGGCGTTTGCCGGCTGGAAGGGCATGAAGGATATCTGGCCCGCCATTCTCGTCACCGGCGTGTCGTTCGCGATCCCGCAATTCGTGATATCGAACTACATCAATCCGTGGATCGTCGACATCGGCGCCTCGCTGATCTCGATGGGCTGCCTGATCCTGTTTTTGCGGGTGTGGCAGCCGCGGCAGCTCTGGCTGTCGCCGGCCCTGCGCGGCAATGACGAGTCGGCGGCGACCATGGCTGCGGCCCAGCCTCTCGACAAAACGCCGCTCAGCCAGGCGCAACTCTGGGGCGCGCTGCTGCCCTGGATCATCGTCTGCATCGTGATGCTGATCTGGGGCAACGGTGCGTTCAAGACCTGGGCGAACTCGATCTTCACCTGGAATTATCCGGTGCCCGACCTGCACCAGATGATCAACAAGGTGCCGCCGGTGGTGTCGCAGCCCACCAAGGAAGGCGCGGTGTTCGCCTTCACCTATCTGTCCTTCACCGGCACCGGCATGCTGATCGCGGCGATCATCTCCGGCTTCCTGATGGGACTGTCGCCGGCCAAGCTCATCTCCGAGTACGGCCGCACGCTAAGAATCTGCGCGATCTCGCTGATCACGATCTCGGCGATGCTGGCGATCGGGACGTTGACGCGGCTCGGCGGCATCGATGCCACGCTCGGCCTCGCCTTCGCCGCGACCGGTGTGCTCTATCCCTTCTTCGGCACGCTGCTCGGCTGGCTCGGCGTGGCGCTGACCGGATCGGACACTGCCTCGAACATCCTGTTCGGCAACCTGCAGAAGATCACCTCCGAACAGCTCGGCCTGTCATCGGTGCTGATGGCCGCCGCCAACTCTTCCGGCGGCGTGATGGGCAAGATGATCGACGCGCAGTCGATCGTCGTCGCATCGACCGCGACCGAATGGTTCGGGCATGAGGGCACCATCCTGCGCTTCGTGTTCAAACATTCGATCATTCTGGCGTGCCTGGTCGGCATCCTC
>NZ_JAFATE010000521.1 GCF_019244115.1 Bradyrhizobium sp. | reverse complement strand
GCGCTTGCCCCGATGACATCGATCGCCGACGCGCTGTCGGTGAGCGCGGCGAGGCCGCAGATTGCAGGAAAGCCGTTCGAATATGGTTGGATCCGCGGCGCGGCGTCGGCTGCATTCGCCTCCGGCACCATCATCATTGGACAGTTCATTCGGCCTGACCATCTCGACTCCGTCGTCTGGCTGAATGCAATGCTGCTCCTGGCCGCGGCCGCCGCGACCGCATTGCTGCCGCCTGTCCGCACGCCCGCCGAGCCACGAACGAGCAAGTCGGCCGATCGGATGGGGATGCATCCGCTGCTACGGATCCCGCGCTTTCGCAGTGTCCTTACGGTCTCCGCGCTGGTTTACGGCAGCCACGCCATGCACGATGCGTTTGCCGTGATCCGCTGGAGCGATTCCGGGATCGCTGCGCCGGTCATCAGCCTGTTGTGGTCGGAAGCCGTCGCGGCGGAAGTCGTCGTGTTTTTTCTCCTCGGACCGGCCCTGGTCCACCATCTCGGCGCGCGCGGAGCGGCGAGCGTGGCGGCTTTCGCAGGGATCGTGCGATGGATGGTTGCGGGCACCACGACGTCGGTCCTGCTGCTGTCGCTGGTGCAGCCGCTCCATGGACTGACCTTCGCGCTGCTTCATCTTGCCTGCATGCGCATCCTCGGTGCCGTCGTGCCGACAAAACTGTCGGCCACGGCGCAAACGGTCTACGCATTCGGTTCGGGGCTCGTCACGGCGGTGATCACCGCGATGTCGGGGGTGCTGTACGCGCGCTATGCCGGCGCCTCCTTTGTTGCGATGGCGGGGCTCTGCGCCGCAGCGCTCCCCTTTGCGTGGCTGGGATTCGGCGCGGGGTCGCCGCCGCCTGGAGGCGGCGTGGCAAGGGCAGGGTCGCTCTGAGCGCCCCGAGCGTTCTGGAACTCGCTCGGCCGGGGCTCGTTGACGTTGGACCTCACACAATCGAGCGTCGCACGCAACGGAGGATCGCATGCCTGCACCCGACGAGCATATCTACAAGATCCTGGAGCTGGTCGGCTCCTCCGAAAAAGGCATCGACGATGCCATTCAGAACGCCATATCCCGCGCCTCAAAAACGATACGCGAGATGAAATGGTTCGAGGTCGTGCAGATGCGCGGCCATATCGAAGGCGGAACAGTTCGCCACTATCAGGTCGTGCTGCGCGTCGGATTTACCCTGGAAGGCTAGGGCCGCGTCGCGCAATCGAAGTTTGCACGTCCGCGAATGCTGATTCTATGGCCGGTGTCTAGTCCTCTTCGTAAAAATTTTTTGCTTCCGTTTTTCGGAAATGTGTGGTTTGATCCTGACCATCCCGCCTCGATGCAGAGGGCGTATCGCGATCGTCACGAGACGTGAGGCGGGGATGCGGTGGACGCGTTGGTCTCGCCCGACGAGCGAAGCCGACGCGGACGCGAAGGCGTGTGGTCCTGGCCTCCCGACGCTGAGGTCAAGTTCGCGAGATGATGATCTCGTGGGCGATGGGAGCAAGAAAGCCCGGTTCCCAAGGAGAGCACGCTATAAGCGTTAAAACCATCGCGCAGGGAATGCCGGATGTTTCGGCTGAACCTGTGGTAACTGCCGCCTGCTTTTTTTCTGCAGGCGGGCCATGGGGGCGGCCAGCACCCGGCATTCCCTGCGCCCTCTCGTCTTGGGGGCGACATCAGATGCAAAGCTCGGACGCGATTTGCGCCGCGAGAACGCTGAAGCATGCGCCGAAATACGTGTCGTGCTCTCGCTGTCATTGCCCGCGAAAAGCGGGCAATCCAGTATTCCAGAGACGTCAGTGATAGAGCGGATAAGCCTCGGCGTACTGGATCGCCCGGTCAAGCCGGGCGACGACAGGTTTGCCTCATGCGGGACAGGCGAGGGGACCATTCTCGCCCAGCTCCTCACTCCCGCAGCAGCCATGCCGCCGCATCCTGCCACAGCGTGTCGCGATGCTCGCTCCGGAAGAAGCCGAAATGACCGATCTTTTTGACACCCACATCGTCAGGAGCGATCGTCAGAATCTCGGGCCTGATCGCGTCAAAGCCCGAGCAGAGCAGGGCGACCGCGGCTGGCGTCGCCCAGGGGTCGTCGGCAAAACACAGCGCGCGCAGTTTACCCGTGTAGTTGGAAAAATTCGTCACCCGGCCGACCAGCGAGGCGTCGTCGAACAGATAGCGCGGCTTCATGACCCAGCGCGCCCATTGCAGAAACACTTCCTTGGGCAGGTCCTCGCCGATCCCGCTCCAGGCTGGCGCATAGCCCAGGGTGTTGGTCAGGGGAACGCCGATCAGATTGAGATAGGTCCAGACCCGGTAGCGCTCGGGCGCGGTCATCAGCTTCCAATACGCGGCCTGGGAGGCGACGAAGAGCGCCCGCGACACCTCGGCATTGTTAGTGAGAAGCCCGAGCGCCTGGCCGCCGAAGGAATGGCCGAAATAGTTGAGCGGCAGGTGTTGGTAGCGCTGGCGCATCCAGCTGACGGCGGCCGTCACGTCGAGCATGGCCCAGTCTGCCATCGACGCTCTGAAGCCGACCAGCGATTTCGGCCGGTTGAAGCCGACGACATCTTTTTGGCGCGAACCGCCGATGCCGCGATAGTCGTATGTGAGGACCGCAGCCCCGTGCTGGGCGAGATAGGCCGCAAACCCCCGGTAGATTTTTCGCGGGGTGGCGGTCGCCGAATTGATCAGCACCGCGTACCGTTTCGGGCCGCGCGGCAGGAACAGCGTGGCGGCGAGCGGATAGCCGTCGACAGCCGGGACGAGAATATCGTCGCGGAAGACGTCGTCCTGCGCCGCGTCAGTCACGAACCGAGCCCCTTCTTGACCTCCGGCGTCAAGAAAGGCGAATTTGGCTTTTACCGCAAGGATTTGTCGCCGCATTTGATTTCCAAGTGGCAGGAGCCTTGCGGCCTGTGTATATAGCGGTGCTTCGGAACCGCCGATAAGTCGCGGTTTTGCTTGAGGAGTTTGTGATGTCCGAGCGGTGGACGCCTGACAGCTGGCGCGCAAAGCCGGTAAAGCAGATGCC
>NZ_JAFATE010000265.1 GCF_019244115.1 Bradyrhizobium sp. | reverse complement strand
AAGAATCCTTTCGCCGAAATGCGGAGCTCGATGCCAATCGGGTTACGGTAGAAACAGACGGCACCCTGGTGAAGCTGAGAGGCGCTGTCCGCTCCTGGGCCGAACGCGAGGAGGCCGAGCGCGTTGCTTGGCAGGTTCCGGGGGTGACTCGCGTTGAAAATCACATCACCATCAGCGTGTGAGCGCATCGCCAACCCAAGCGAGCATCGCCTGCTTGCCCCGGCAGCTTTCATCTCAAGCGCGAAGAAAGCGCTTTTGATCGATTGTCGTCCAACAGGCGCCTCACCGAAATGGCGAGCCGGGTCGCCAGGACGGCATTTTCATCGGCGCGCTAACGCGACGAGTAAGCACGCTCGACTCAAATCGAGCCAGCCCATCACAGGCGTAGCCCAACCACGACAACCTAACCGATGGTATTGGAGGAATGCTGCCGCTCATTGGAGGCGGCAGCATCCGATTTTTGTCGCTTTCGGGCGACGATCACGCGGGCCGGCCGAAGCAAACGATCATGGATCGTATATCCCTCTTCCAGAACGCGCACCACGGTGCCGGGTTCAACCGCATCATCCTCGACTTCCGTCACGGCTTCGTGCCGCGAAGGATCGAAAGGCGTCCCGGCTGCTGCTTCGCTGTGGCGCACGCCAAAGCGTTCGAGAGTGGAGGTGAGCAGACGCTCGGTGGCGCGCACTCCGTCAAGAAGCGCGGTATCAGCGGGGCCTTGCTCGGGCAGGCTTTCGGCCGAGAGCAGCGCCCGCCGCAAATTGTCGATGCTCGTCAAAAGTTCAGAGGCGAAATGCGATATCGCAAATTGGCGGGCATCGGCGGCGCTGCGCTCGGCTCGTCGGCGGGTATTCTCGGCGTCGGCCAGTGCGCGCAGCAACCGGTCGCGCAGCGAGGCGTTCTCGGCCTCCAGGCCGTGCGGCTCGGCCCTGACCTGGCTCGGTGCCTGAGCTTTGTCGTCGCGATCATCGTCTGCCAAGATGAGCTCACATGTGCTGGCGGGAATGGATCAGGGCTGGCGGGCTAACCGGCTTTGCGCTTGCTGTCGTCGACGTCCGTGAACTCCGCGTCCACGACATCATCCGACCCGCTGGCGCCGGCGCTGCCGGTGGTATTTTCCGCACTCCGGTTGAGGGTCTCGCCGAGCTTCATCGTTGCCTGCCTGAGTGCCTCTGTCGCTTGCAGGATCTGCTGTGTGCCTTCGCCCTTCATCGCATCCTTGAGCGAGGAGAGAGCGCTTTCGACTTGGCTCTTCACATCGGGCGGCACACGGCCTTCTGCGTCCTTCAGGGCTTTCTCCGCGGTGTAAATGGTCGCGTCCGCCTGATTGCGGGCATCCACCAGCGCTCTGCGGCGCTTGTCCTCTTCGGCATGCGCTTCGGCTTCGCGGACCATGCGCTGAACGTCAGCCTCGGAGAGGCCCCCCGAGGCTTGGATGCGTATCGTCTGTTCCTTGCCACTGGCCTTGTCCTTGGCAGAGACATTCACGATGCCATTCGCGTCGATGTCGAAGGTCACCTCGATCTGCGGCACGCCTCGAGGCGCGGGAGGAATGCCGACCAGGTCGAACTGGCCTAGGAGCTTGTTGTCGGCTGCCATCTCCCTTTCGCCCTGGAACACCCGGATGGTGACCGCTGTCTGATTGTCCTCCGCGGTCGAGAAAATCTGACTCTTCTTCATCGGGATCGTCGTGTTCCGCTCGATGAGCTTGGTCATCACGCCGCCCAGCGTCTCGATGCCGAGCGATAACGGCGTGACGTCGAGCAGCAACACGTCCTGGACGTCACCTTGCAAGACACCGGCCTGGATGGCGGCGCCCGCGGCGACCACTTCGTCCGGATTGACCCCCTTGTGCGGTTCGCGCCCGAACAGGTTCCGCACCACCTCTTGAACCTTGGGCATCCGCGTCTGGCCGCCGACGAGAACGACCTCCTCAATTTCGGAGGCTCGCACGCCCGCATCCTTCAGGGCGGCCTGACAGGGGCCGATCGTCTTCTGGATGAGATCGTCGACGAGCGCCTCGAGCTTGGCGCGAGTGAGCTTGATGTTGAGATGTTTCGGGCCGTTCTGGTCGGCGGTGATGAAAGGCAGGTTCACATCGGTTTGGGTGGCGCTCGACAGCTCGATCTTGGCCTTCTCCGCTGCGTCCTTGAGGCGCTGCAGAGCGAGGCGGTCCTTGCGCAGATCGATGCTTTGTTCCTTGCGGAACTCGTCGGCAAGATAATCCATGATCCTCTTGTCGAAATCCTCGCCTCCCAAGAACGTGTCACCATTCGTGGATTTGACCTCGAACACGCCCTCTCCGACCTCGAGAATAGAGATGTCGAATGTGCCGCCACCGAGATCGTAGACCGCGATCTTGCCGGATTTCTTTTTCTCGAGACCATAAGCGAGTGCCGCCGCCGTCGGCTCATTGATGATCCGCAGCACTTCCAGACCCGCAATTCGTCCAGCATCTTTCGTCGCCTGACGCTGGGCGTCGTTGAAATAAGCGGGGACGGTGATCACGGCCTGCGTCACCTTGTGGCCCAGATTGGCTTCAGCGGTTTCCTTCATCTTCTGCAAGATGAAGGCGCTGATCTGGCTTGGGCTGTATTTCTTCCCCAGCACCTCGACCCATGCGTCGCCATTGTCGCCGGGCACGATCCGGTAGGGCACCATCCCCTTGTCCTTTTGCGTCATCGGGTCGTCGTAACGGCGACCTATCAGGCGCTTGATCGCAAAAATGGTGTTTTCCGGATTGGTGATGCTTTGGCGCTTGGCGGGTTGCCCGACCAGGATCTCGCCCGAACCCGTGAACGCCACCATCGAAGGCGTGGTCCGCGCACCTTCGGCGTTCTCGATGATCGTCGGCTTGTTGCCTTCCATCACGGCAACGCAAGAATTGGTCGTCCCGAGGTCGATCCCAATTGCCTTGGCCATGGCGGGCCTCCTTGTCTGGCGTCTATTCCGAGCTTCGAAGGATGCTCCTTCGAACGTCCCTCCGCTGCCGCAGAGCCCACTGCGGCGCGTCGGTTTCGAGCTCATGCAAGCCGCTTTCCCGACCCGTCCAGGTCGGGAGCGGTGTCGGTCGCGGGCTCAGGAGGCGTCCTTGACCTCGATCTTTTTGGGCTGGCTGCGCGCCGGCTTCGGAA
>NZ_JAFATE010000220.1 GCF_019244115.1 Bradyrhizobium sp. | reverse complement strand
CCTCCATCACCTTGAAGCCGGCGGCTTCCGCCTTCTTCGTCGAGGCCGAACCCTTGCGCAGCGCGATCGCGACCTCCTTGACGCCCGAATCCCTCAGGTTCAGCGCATGGGCGTGGCCCTGGGCGCCGTAGCCGACGATGACGACCTTCTTGCCCTTGATCAGGTTCAGGTCGGCGTCGCGATCGTAGTAAACACGCATGGTGATGTCCTCATTGAGTGGCCAAAATCGGCAGGTGAATCATGGGATTGGATGCGGAACGCCGGTCCGGCCCCGAACGGATTGCGCCCGTTGTCTAGACATTTTCGGATGCTTGCGAAACCCCTTTCTCGCATGGCTCTCCTCAGTCCACGACCACGGGATAAAGCGAGGCGAGCAGCAGGATCGCCATGGCGATGTTGAAGGTCCGCACCGCGCGTTCGGAGGTGAGCATCGGCCGCAGCGCGCTGCCGAACAGCGCCCAGGTTGTGCAGGACGCGGAGCCGGTCACCAGCGTGATGGCGGTCTGGATGGCAATGTTCCAGGGGAAGGGTGCGATCGCGGCGTAGGCGGTGATGTTGGCGATCACCATCACCCAGCCCTTGGCGTTGACCCATTGGAACGCCGCCGCGCCCCAGAAGGTCATCGGGCCGCCGCGCTTGTCCTCGCCGGTCTTTGGCGGTCCCGAGAGCGCGATCGCGACGGCGAGATAGACCAGGTACGCCGCGCCGAGATATTTCAAAATGATCTGCAGGATCGGATAGGCAATGAACACCGTGCCGAGACCGAGCCCGACCGCGGCCACCATGAAGGCAAACCCGATGGTGATGCCCGCGACATGCGGCAGTGTCCGGCGAAAGCCGTAGGTGAGGCCGGACGACAGCAGCATGATGTTGTTCGGCCCCGGCGTGAAGGACATCACGAGCGTGAACAGCAGGAAGGCGATCAGCAGGGATTGCGACATGGTTGTTGTTGGCCCCCTTCGGGACGGCCCGCGCACACGTCGGCAAGCTCATGACGGCGAAGCTGATGCGGGCAGGTTTCATTGTTCTTGTCTTGCGAGTTTGGTTGCGCCTGTCAGTTCAGCCTGCCCGTCGGATTTCGGTTTCTGCAACAGATAGGTGCCGTGCAGGGGCGCGTGGTAGTCGGCCGAGACCAGGATGAAGCCGGTCTCGGTCAGCATGCGCTCGATCACCCAGCCGAAGGTGGAATACTCGTCGCGCATGTGAGTGACGACACTGTCGCGCGCAAAATCGTGGTTCTTGATATTGAAATCGGCCCACTCCTCAACGTCGCGCTCGGTGCCGTCAGGCATCGAGACGAACACGATGTCGCGCAGATAGAAATGCGCACCCGGCTTCAGCGCGGCGAGAATGCGCGACAGCGCCACGGCCTTCCAGAAGTCCGGCAGATGGTGCAGCGTGAACTCGCTGACGATGAGGTCGTAGGAATTCGGCCTGTAGGCGAAACTGAGCAGCCCAGCCGGCTGGGTGCGGATATCGGCCTTGCGGTCGCGGGCGTAGATGTCGGCGAGCGCGAGCATCGCCGGCGAGATGTCGATCGCGTCGACCTCGGCGCCCATCAGCGCCGCTTCGGTGGCCAGAACGCCGTTGCCGCAGCCGATGTCGGCGAGCTTCCAGCCGCGCTGCACACCGAGCGCGACGAGCGTCGCGCGGGCGCGGACGTCGCTGCCGTCGTGACGGTCGTAGATCGCGGCGACCGCGTTATCGAGCCCGAACCGCCGCCGCTGATTGTAGTACCAGTCGCGCGCCAGCATGGTCTTACATCCCCTCGGATCCACGCGTGATGGCGGCAACCCCGGTCCGCGACACCTCGACGAGGCCGAGCGGCCGCATCAGGTCGATGAACTGGTTGATCTTGGAGGTGTTGCCGGTGATCTCGAACACGAAACTTTCGATGGTGGCATCGATGACGCGGGCACGGAACGCATCGGCGAGCCGCAGCGCCTCGACGCGATGCTCGCCGGCGCCGCGCACCTTTACCATTGCCAGCTCGCGCTCGATCGAGCGGCCGGTCAAGGTCATATCGACGACGCGGTAGACCGGGACCATGCGGTCGAGCTGGTGCTTTATCTGCTCGATCACCATCTTCGTGCCCGTGGTGACGATGGTGATGCGCGAGAGATGCTTTTGGCTCTCGGTCTCGGAGACGGTGAGACTCTCGATGTTGTAGCCGCGCCCGGAAAACAGCCCGATCACGCGCGCGAGCACGCCGGGCTCGTTCTGCACCAGCACCGACAGCGTGTGGGTCTCATTCGGATCGTGACGGTCTTCGATGAAATAGGCCGATGCGGGCTGGTTCATGTTCATCTCCCTATCCTCTCCTGTCATGCCCCGCGGAAGGCGGGGCATCCAGTAGCCGCCGACGTCTGGGAGAAGAACCCAGGCCGCGGCGTACTGGATCGCCCGGTCAAGCCGGGCGATGACGACTGTGTTTGTGGCGCGATGATTGCCATCATCACACCGCTATCTTTTCCGCAACGGCGCTTTCCGCCATCACCCAACTCCGGAACAAATCGAAATCGATGTTGCCGCCTGACAGCACGAGGCCGACGCGTTTGCCCCTGATCCTGTCCTTCTCCTGCAGTGCGGCTGCGAGCGGCGCCGCGCCCGCGCCCTCGGCGAGGTTGTGCGTGTCGGTCCACAGCGCGCGGATCGCCGCGGCGATCTCCTCATCGCTCACCTGCACGATGCGCGAGGCGCCTTTCAGGATGATGTCGAGCGCCTCCGCATCTGGATTGCGGGTGGCCATGCCGTCGGCGCGCGTGTTGCTGGAGTTGGTGTTGACGACCCTGCCGGCGACGAACGAGAGCGCGTAGGACGGCGCCAGGGTCGACTGCACGCCGACGATCTCGGTCTTGATGCCGAGGAGATCGCGCACGGTGATGCAGCCCGAAATCCCGGAGCCCTGTCCGATCGGCACGTAGAGGATGTCGAGGTCGTCCGCCTGGCGAAACAGTTCGAGCGCATAGGTGGCAACGCCGAGCACGAGGTGCGGATGGAACGCCCGCACGACGTGCAGGCCCGCAACGGCGGCCTGCCGATACGCCTCCTCGCGTGCGGTCTGGAAATCGTTGCCATGCTCGACCAGCGTGGCGCCGAACGCCCGCATGGCGCGGTTCTTCTCGACCGAATTGCCGTACGGCACATAGATCGTGACCGGCACGCCGTGGCGGCGCCCGGCAAAGGCGATGCTCTGGCCGTGATTGCCCGTCGTCGCCGAGATCAGCCCGGTGGTCTGCGGCTCCGCCTTGATCAGGCGGTCGAGATAGATAAGACCGCCGCGCACCTTGAAGCCGCCGGTCGGCGTATGGTTCTCATGCTTGACCACGACCTCGGTGCCGAGCCGCTCGGCCAGCAGCGGCCAGGCATGCGCCGGTGTCACCGGCACCGCACGGCCGACGATCTCATGCGCGGCTTCGAGTTCAGCGAGGCCAAACATGGCTCCTCCATTTCTGCTGGTCATGCCCGCGAAAGCGGGCATCCAGTAATCCCCGCTGCCTCGGCTCGAGCCGAGACAGCGGGGATTACTGGATCGCCCGGTCGAGCCGGGCGATGACAACTGAATTTGCGGCTCCGCGTGTGTCCATCGTGTTGCACCTCACACCAGCGCCTTGCCGCCGGCGAAGGCGGCGGTGGTGGCCTCATCCGCGGCCTCGGCCGGCAACAGCATCTCGTTATGCGCCTTGCCCGAGGGGATCATCGGGAAGCAGTTTTCCAGCGCCGCGACGCGGCAGTCGAACAGCACCGGCCGCTTCACCTTGATCATCTCCTTGATCGCGCCATCGAGATCGCCCGGCTTGATCGCCTGCAATCCCACGCCCCCATAGGCTTCGGCGAGCTTGACGAAATCCGGCAGCGCCTCGGAATAGGAATGCGACAGGCGGTTGCCGTGCAGAAGCTGCTGCCACTGTCGCACCATGCCCATATACTGGTTGTTCAGGATGAAGATTTTTATCGGCAGCTCGTACTGCACCGCCGTCGACATTTCCTGGATCGTCATCTGCACCGAGGCATCGCCGGCGATGTCGATGACGAGGCTGTCCGGATGGGCGACCTGCACGCCGACCGCGCAGGGCAGCCCATAGCCCATGGTGCCGAGCCCGCCGGAGGTCATCCAGCGGTGCGGCTCCTCGAAGCCGAAGAACTGCGCCGCCCACATCTGGTGCTGGCCGACTTCGGTGGTGATGTAGGTATCGCGTCCGCGCGTCAGTTCGAACAGCCGCTGGATCGCGTATTGCGGCATGATGACGTCGTTGCTCGCCCGGTAGGACAGCGAGTTGCGCGCGCGCCATTTGGCGATCTCGGCCCACCACGGCTTGATGTCCGGCTTCTTCGTCTCCGCCTTGAACACCTGCAGCAGGTCGCCCAGGATGTTGGCGGCATCGCCGATGATCGGCACGTCGACGCGGATGTTCTTGTTGATCGAGGACGGGTCGATGTCGATGTGGATCTTCTTCGAGCCCGGCGAGAACGCGTCGGTGCGGCCGGTGATGCGGTCGTCGAAGCGCGCGCCGATGCATAGCATGACGTCGCAATCATGCATCGCCATGTTGGCCTCGTAGGTGCCGTGCATGCCCAGCATGCCGAGCCAGTTCTTGCCCGATGCCGGATAGGCGCCGAGTCCCATCAAGGTCGACGTGATCGGAAAGCCGGTGACCTCGACCAGCTCGCGCAGCAGCTTTGAGGCCTCGCGGCCCGCATTGATGACGCCGCCGCCGGAATAGATCACCGGGCGCTTGGCGCCAGCCAGCATCGCCACGGCCTTGCGGATCTGCTGCGCATCGCCCTTGACCTGCGGCGCGTAGGAGACATGCACGTCGGACTTGCGCGGCGGATGGTAGGTGCCGGTGGCAAACTGCACGTCCTTCGGCACGTCGACCACGACCGGACCCGGACGGCCGGTGGTTGCGACATAGAACGCCTCGTGCAGCACTTTGGCGAGATCGTTGACGTCGCGGACCAGCCAGTTGTGCTTGGTGCAGGGCCGCGTGATGCCGACCGTGTCGCATTCCTGGAACGCATCGTTCCCGATCAGATGCGTCGGCACCTGCCCAGTGATGCAGACCAGCGGAATGGAATCCATCAGCGCATCCGTCAGCGGCGTCACCATGTTGGTGGCGCCGGGACCCGACGTCACCAGCACCACGCCGGGCTTGCCGGTCGAGCGGGCATAGCCCTCGGCCGCGTGGCCCGCGCCCTGCTCGTGCCGGACCAGGATGTGCTCGACATCGCTCTGCTGGAAAATCTCGTCGTAGATCGGCAGCACCGCGCCGCCCGGATAACCGAAGAGGTGCTGGACGCCATGATCCCTGAGC
>NZ_JAFATE010000213.1 GCF_019244115.1 Bradyrhizobium sp. | reverse complement strand
CGAAGCGCCGCCCGAGGCCAGGCTCCAGCGGGCAATCCAGTATTCCAGAGACAGCAGTGTTTGAGCCGATGAGCCGCGGCGTACTGGATCGCCCGGTCAAGGCCGGGCGATGACACCGAAACAAGTATCAAAGCGTCATTGCGAGCGAAGCGAAGCAATCCAGAGTTTTTCCGCGGCGGCAGTCTGGATTGCTTCGGCGCTGACGCGCCTCGCAATGACGGACTCCTTGGAGCTACGCCGCTTTCGCAGCCGCGCCGTGCGCGTGTTTGTCGATCGCGTCGATGATATCAGGCCACATCCGGAGCGGCAGCGCGTGACCCATGCCTTCGATCATCATCAGTTTTGCATTGGGGATCGAGGCCGCGGTGTCCCTGCCGCCGGCAGGATTCACCAGCGGATCGACCGTGCCGTGAATGACGAGCGTCGGCGCCTTGACGCCATGCAGCCGCTGCTTGCGGCTGCCGGAGGCGAGGATGGCGCGGAGCTGGCGGCCGACGCCGGCAGGGTTCAAGCCGCGCAAAAAGGTGCGTTCGGCACGCGCGCGGTCGAGCGCCTCGTCCTCGGGAAAGCTGCCGACGCGCAGCATTTTCCAGGTTTTTGCGAACCGCTCGATATACTCCTCTTTGGTCTTCGGCGGCGGCGCCATCAAGAGCGCCGCGGCCTCGCGCGTCGGACCGGGCAGGCGGGGATCGCCGGTCGTCGACATGATCGAGGTCAGCGAGCGCACCCGCTCCGGAAAGGTGATGGCGATCTCCTGGGCGATCATGCCGCCCATCGATGCCCCCACCAGGTGCGCCGAGCGGATGCCGAGCGTGTCCATCAACGCGATCGTATCTTGCGCCATGTCGGAGAGCTTGTAGGGCGCCTCGACGGGAATTTTGAACAGCCGCAGCTTGAGCAGCTCGAACGGCGTCAGGCGCTTGCCGCCGTGCATCTTGCTGGATTGCCCGATGTCGCGGTTGTCGAAGCGGATGACGCGAAAGCCGCGCGCGGCAAGTTTTTGGCAGAACGCATCGTCCCAGATCACCATCTGGGCGCCGAGCCCCATGATCAAAAACATCGGCTCGGCGTTGCCATCGCCAAAAATCTCGTAGCAGATGTCGATACCGTTGGCGCGCGCCAGTTGTGGCGGCTGATGAACTGTCGAGGACACGCCAGGCATTCCCTTCACTGTTGTGGCAAGGTGAATGTATGGCACGGTTTGGCGCCGCTTAGAAGATTTTCCGACGCGTCCGCCCCAAGGGGCGTGTTGACCGGCGCGCCGCGGCGGTGTCGTATGGCCGGAACGACAAGGCAAGACAGCCGCAGAGGTCACGGAGGGAATCGAATGGCCGACAAAGGCAACGACCCGTTTGCCGTCTGGCAGACCATGCTCGGCGAGATGGAAAAGGGTTTTAACGCCTTCGCCAACAAGGCGATGACCTCGCCTGAGTTTTCAAAAACCATGAATCAGGCTGGTGGCGCGACCGCGGGCGCGCAAAAACAGTTTTTCGAGATGATGGAGAAATATCTGGTCGGCATGAACATGCCGAGCCGGGCCCAGATGGTCGACATGGCGGCGCGGCTCCAGTCGATCGAGGCGCAGCTTGCCGAGATCAAGGCGCTGCTCGTGCAGGGGCGGGGCAGCCCTGGCGCCCAGGCGACAGGGCCGGCCACGCCGCGGCCGCCGCGCACCAAACGTCCGCCGGAGTCTTCCGGAGCGCAGAAATGAACGCGGCGACGGGACTGGCCCTCGCATCGATCCCGGAGCGCATCCAGCAAGAAGTGCAGCGCGCGATCCTGCGCAGCATCAAGGGCGTCGAATATTTCACGACCTCCGGCCCCTCGCTCGGCGTGACGCCCAAGGACCTCTTGAGCGCCCGCGGCACCATGAACCTCTATCATTATCGTCCGCTTGCGGACGAGGTCTACCGCGTGCCGATCCTGATCGTTATGGCGACCACCAATCGCGGCTATATCCTCGACATGGTGCCCGGCCAGAGCTTTATCGAATTCCTGCTGCGCCAGGGCTACGACGTCTACATGCTGGACTGGACCGCGCCGCGGCCGGAGGAGAAGTCGCTACGGATGGAGGACTACGTCCTCGATTTCATCCCATATTGCATCCGCCGCGTGCAGGAGGATTCCGGCGAGAGCGACGTCAGCGTGATCGGCTACTGCTTTGGCGGCGTGCTGTCGCTGCTTTACGGTTCGATCTTTCACGATGGGCCGATGAAGAACCTGATCTGCTTCACGACGCCGATCGATTTTCGCAAGATGGAGCTGTTTTCGAATTTTTCCGACCGCCGCTATTTCGACGTCGACGGCCTGGTCGATGCGGTCGGCAACGTGCCGCCGGAGATGATCCTGTCCTCGTTCGAGATGCTGCGGCCGGCCTCGCGCGCGATCAGCCAGGTGCAGCTCTGGGACAACATCTGGAACGACGAATACGTCAAATCCTACCGCATGTTCGACCGCTGGGCGACCGACACGCTGCCGCTCGCCGGCGAATATTTTCGCACCATCACCAAGGACCTGATGTGGGACAACAAGCTGTTTGGCGGCACGATGTCGGTCGGCGGCCACGCCTGCGACCTTGCGAGCATCAGGGTGCCGATCCTGCATGCGGTCGCCGAGCACGATCACATCGTGCCCTATGATGCCGCAAAGCATCTCATTCCGATGGTCGGCTCGGCCGACAAGGAAGAGGTCATCCTGAAAGGTGGTCACGTCTCTCTGGTCGCCGGCGCCAATGCGGTTCGGCGGCTGTGGCCGAAACTGGATTCCTGGCTAGCCGGACGATCGACATGAGCGACGCGCGTTCCTATCCCCGCCACGTCACCATTGAGGGCGACGACATCGAATTCCGTCTCATGTCCCGCGCGGACGAGGCCGCCGTGCTCGCCTTTGCGCGGCATCTGCCGACCCACGATCTCCTGTTCCTGCCCCGCAACATCAGCGAGCCGAAGGTGCTCACAGCGTGGATCAACGAGATCGAGCGCGGCGCGATCTCAAGTCTGCTTGCAGTGAAAGCTGGGCGGGTGGTCGGCTGCGGCACGCTGGTGCGCGATCCGCATTCCTGGTCGCCCCATGTCGGCGAGCTCCGCATGGTGGTGTCCCCGGAGGTACGCGGGCAGGGGGTCGGGCGGGCGCTGTCGCAGGAGACGTTTGCGCTCGCACTCGATGCGGGCCTGGAAAAGCTCACCGTGCAGATGACGGTCGACCAGCGTGCGGCCATCGTCCTGTTCGAGAGCCTGGGTTTTCGCGCCGAGGGCCTGCTGCGCGACCAGGTTCGCGACATCGATGGCAAAAAGCACGACATCGTGGTGTTCGGGCACGACGTCGCGCAGGTCCGAGCCCAATTAGAGGCCTATGGGGTTCCCGGCGCGGTGCAATAGCCCGGTAAATCAGCAACTGACCTGTTTTTAACCATTCACGTTCTCGTGATTTCGCATCGCAACATTCGTGTTGCGATGCACCATTAACGATGCCATATAAACCGTGCCCCGGGCCAAGTCGGACGGGGTGAGCCCATAGCTCCAAAACGAGGATGGAGAGACCCCCAATGACCACCGAAACCCAAAACGT
>NZ_JAFATE010000196.1 GCF_019244115.1 Bradyrhizobium sp. | reverse complement strand
CTCCATGCCGGCGACAGCGTCACGCTGGTGGCGCCGCGCGGCGCCGTTACCCCGATGGGGACGACGCCCCGGATCAAACCCTACAAGATCGTCGCGGTGTTCGAGATCGGCATGTCGGAATATGACTCCACCTTCGTGTTCATGCCGCTGACCGAAGCGCAGGCCTATTTCAACCGTCCCAACGACGTCTCCGCGATCGAGG
Organism: Bradyrhizobium sp.; assembly: GCF_019244115.1. Lineage (GTDB taxonomy): Bacteria > Pseudomonadota > Alphaproteobacteria > Rhizobiales > Xanthobacteraceae > Bradyrhizobium. The sequence continues at coordinate 6,318 of NZ_JAFATE010000196.1, read as the reverse complement.
TGTTCACCACCAATCCCGATCGCATCGATGCCTACCGCAAGAGCGTGACGGAGGCCGCCGGCCGGCCGGTCTTCCTGGTCGACTGGCGGCAACGCAACTCGACATTCTTCAACGCGCTGCAGGTCGAGCGCAACGTGATGTTTCTGATCCTGACCATGATCGTGCTGGTGGCGGCGCTCAACATCGTCTCCGGCCTGATCATGCTGGTGAAGGACAAGGGCAGCGACATCGCCATCCTGCGCACGATGGGCGCCTCGCAAGGGGCGATCATGCGCATCTTCCTGATCACCGGGGCCGCGATCGGCGTGGTCGGGACCATCGTCGGCTTCTTCGTCGGCCTGATCATCTGCCTGAACATCGAGACGATCCGGCAGTTCCTGTCCTGGCTCACGTCGACCGAATTGTTCTCGCCGGAACTTTATTTCCTCTCAAAGCTGCCGGCCGAAATCGATGTCGGCGAGACCAGCGCCGTCGTCATCATGGCGCTCACACTGTCCTTCCTGGCGACGCTCTATCCGTCCTGGCGTGCCGCGCGTCTCGATCCCGTCGATGCGCTTCGCTACGAGTGAGGCACTGATGGGCCAGGGGGCGGACGATGTGCCGGTCATCTATCTCCACGAGATAAGGCGCCGGTACATCCAGGGCGAGGCGCCGCTGACCGTGCTCGATGGCGTCAAGCTCGCCTTGTGGGCGGGACAGTCGGTGGCCCTGGTCGCACCATCGGGCTCCGGCAAGTCGACGCTGCTGCACATTGCGGGCCTCCTCGAAAGCCCCGATGAGGGCGAGGTCTATGTCGCGGGCGCGCCGACCTCGCAACTCACCGATGGCGAGCGCACCAATATCAGGCGCACCGATATCGGCTTCGTCTACCAGTCGCACCGGTTGCTGCCCGAATTCACCGCGTTGGAAAACGTCATGCTGCCGCAGATGATCCGCGGCCTGAAACGCAGGGAGACCATCAAGCGCGCCACCGAGATCCTGAGCTATCTCGGCCTCGGCGAACGCGTCACCCACCGGCCGGCGGAATTGTCGGGCGGCGAGCAGCAGCGTGTGGCGATCGCCCGCGCCGTCGCCAACGCGCCGCGCTGCCTGCTGGCGGACGAGCCGACCGGCAATCTCGACCCGGGGACCGCCGAGCATGTCTTCCACGCGCTGATGCAGCTCGTGAAGGCGACGCGGGTCGCGATGCTGATCGCAACCCACAACATGGAGCTCGCCGGCCGCATGGACCGCCGCGTCTCGCTGGTCGACGGCAAGGTCGTCGAGCTGGACTGACGCTCGCGGACCAGCCGCGGCCTCTTACCGTCAGTCCGTCATTGCGAGCGAAGCGAACCAATCCAGACTGTCGCCGCGGAGACGGTCTGGATTGCTTCCGCCTTCGTTCCCTGAGCTTCGGCGGACAAGTCGGCGCAGGGCGCCTCCCAATGACGAGGCGCGAGCGCCGACATGCCTCTCCGCCGTCATTGCGAGCGAAGCGAAGCAATCCAGACTGTCGCCGGGGAAGCAGTCTGGATTGCTTCGGCGCCAAGGCGCCTCGCAATGACGAAACTCTTCGATTCAATTTTCAAACAGCCTTGAGGGCACGGCGGCGCATTCTCGCGGGCGGAAAGCCCCGAGGGATGCGGTCACGTTGTCCCTCCAGAAAACAGAGGGCGCAGGGAATGCCGGGTGAAGGCCTCACCCATGGCCCCCGTGCGTAAAAAAAGCACGGGGAAGGAACCACAGGTTCAGCCAAATCATCCGGCATTCCCTGCGCGACGGTTTACGGCTTATAGCGCGCTCTCCCCGGGGAACCGGGCTTTCTTGCCCCCGTCATCGGCGAAACGTCTTTTCGCCAACTTGACACCAGCGTCGGGGTGCCAGGACCACACGCCTTTGCCGTCCGCGTTCACTGCGCTCGTCCAGCGCCTTGCTCGCGTCCATCGCAGGCCCGCCTCACGTTCAGTGACGATTGGCCAAAACGCCCTCTATCATCGAGGCGGGATGGGTGGACTATTGTTCTGATTTTCAGAACATGTCAAGCGGAATTCGCCGGCCGGTCCCCAACCGGCGAGGTCAGCCTTGATTAGCTTCACGAATTTCGATTTTCCGCACCAGCGACTTTTGCGGCCTGGACCGCTTCGCGCGAAGCTAGGCGTCGCCAAAATCAAATTGATTCGCCCGTCGGGCAAAATCACTTGATCTCAAAGCGGTGGCCTCGCACGCGAATATGCGAGTTTTCACGCCAACGACGATTCTGCCCTGCCACGCTGGTCGCGCGACAGCAACTTGAAAACTTCGCGGTGCAGATCGCGCACCCGAACTTCAATGTTGACTCGTTGCCCGCGATCGACGCGCTCATCGGCCATCTCGATAGTGACGACAGAGACGCGGTACTGGCGCGCGCCGCAGAGAACGCTGCGCCGCGATGTTCGATCCTTGCAGATCGCTCGGTGCTTCGTCCGTGCGATTGGTGATGGACTTGGCAGGCCCATCCATCCTGCGGGATGTGATTTGCAGATGGCGCGCCCAGTAGTATGATTTTGAAATTGCTCATTCGACAGATCAATTCAATGAATTTGATCCGTACCATCGGGCTTGCCACAATCGGTCGCGTTTCGCTCTTTGTCGCGATAGGGGCCTTGTTGGGATATATTCAAATGCTGTTGGAGACTCGCCTTGACGAGACGCCCGAGTTTCCGCCCGAGCTTATCAAAGTGCTGTTCGCTTGGGTTTTGGTACAGTGCCTGATCATTATCGCGGCGCTCGCCTCGTGGAAATTCGCGGTCGGCGATACGTATTGGAAGGCACCGGTGCTGTACTTCCTGATATTTCTGAACGTGCTTCTGCTGCTGGTGGTCCTTCCCCGCTTCATTCCCGACGTCGTCATGAATGGACTAAACGATCTCCCGGTCGGCGGCGGCGCGCAACTACGCGCTTTTATCGCGGCGCGCCCCGCCTGGGGCGTCCTCGTTGGAGTGATGATCATGATTAGCGAAGCTCTCGATGTTTTTGCGACGTTCGCTTTTGTCATTCGCGCAATGATCGTTCGGTCGGGAAAATGGGCGGGCCTCGTTTTCCTGTTGATTGGCACCATCGCGGGTTCGGGCTTCTCTCTGTCGGTGGATTCGACGGCGACGTCTCTCCTGCAATCTCCATTTCTTTTGGGAGTAAGCGCACTTGCGTTCCGCGTCTTGCCGACGAGGTCATCCGCCCCGACGATTCGAACACACCTTGTCGAGGCTCGCTGATCAAGACGCCACATGATGAATTTCAACCTCCGTCCGTATTTGACCTCGCGTGGTGGCGTGCAAACTCTTCGGCAAAAACAGCATGCTGCGTTGGGTCATTGAAATTAAATTCACTCAGCTCCGGCGGTGGTTCGACGACCGGCGGGCCTTCGATGATGATGGGCAGGAAATGCGGGATCCCGTCGGGCGAGTTTCTTTGATTCTGCAGCGCGAGTGTTGCTTCTCGAATGACCCATTCCGATCGCTTCGCATTGGATGACCAAAATAGATAAAAGGCATCACAGCCTGCAATCTGTGTATAGATTTCCTCTTTCCAGCGTTGACCTGGTTCGAGCGAGAGAAGGTCATGGAAGTAGTCGATCTTCTGTGCTTTCAGCATTTTCACCATATCGAGCACCTTCGGTCGATCTGCGGAGGCATAGGACAAGAACACCTTGTTGAACCGCAGCGCCTTTTCGGCAACCGGAGCCGAGGTCGCCCCGTCGGAATCAGGAATGGCCTGTAGCCTTAGCTCGATGATCCCGGCGGGCGCTCCATTTACAAAGACCCGGATCAGCGGCTTGTACTTCCTCGCACCGAATCTTGTCGGGAGCCTTGCCGCATATGCAACATGAGCAACATAGCCCCGCCACATAAATTCCTGATCTGGGCTTTGAATTTCGGCACCCCGACTCTCAATGGCAATTCGGACTTTGTCACCATGCGACAGAGGAAGCTTCAACGGAACAGTCTTGAATAACGTGGTGGCGGCATCGAGCTCTTCTGCGACAGCCTTTGCATCGGCCAGTTGCTCGGGGCTGTGTATGACAACCTGAATGTAGAAATCGTCACCAGGTGCGACGGTGGGTGGCGCGAAGGCTGCGATATTCACCGGCTTTGAACTGTCGCCAGCTGGTGTCTGCACGGGAGCTTCGTCGTGATCAATTGCCGTGTTTGGACTTGCGGCTGACGCGGACTCTTTTGCGTCATGGAGTGAAAATTGTGCCGCAAGCTCCGAGGTGATTTCAGAATGAGCTTTTCCACTGCGGTCCGAGCTGAGCCCCACCTCTCGACTTGTCGATGAATATAGTCGGCTGGCAGCCCATACTCCTGCGATAAAAAATCCAGCAGCCCCAAAATGGACCAATATCGGGAGATTCCGAATTGCGAGCTTGATTGCCCCCGATGGAAGCCCGGCCAGAATGAAGTCAGGTTCCGTCGGTGGGAGGTGGGGGAGAGGAAAGGCTGCGGCAACAAGAGCGAAAAGCGAATCAATCAGCATGACCAACTTCCTTGATCGACTTGATTGCTGCTCTCGTAGAGGAATACCACAGAGGGGCGCGGACGTCCTCGGCTCATCCCACCTTTTGATTCGGCGTGTAATGAAACTTCAGCTTGGATTTGGCGGACCCCGCTTGCGAATATGCAGGCCTGGGCGAGCGCCGATCCGGCCCTGAAGTGCGTGACCGACATGCTGCCGCGTCCGGTCGGGATTTTTTCCCGACGCGCCCGGGACATTTTCTGCCGCATCTTTCTTGAAGCACCTGCGCGGAGAGTGCACCCTCACTCATGACCGCCCAGAGCAAGAAGGCGGGCTTTGCAGGAAACGAAGGAAGAAACGCGATGCGCAATCTCCCGATGCGACCGGTGCAGTCCTGGCCAAGCGCACGATCTGGAAAAGCACTCGGCTCTGCCTTGCTTTCGATTGCGGTGGTCGCGCCCTGGAATGCCCTGGCGGAAGAGGCGGCTCCCGCGCCATCGGCGCTGGCAGGCCCGAGCATCGGGTCGCTTCCTGATGAGTTGTCGCCGTGGGGCATGTTTCTTCACGCCGACATTGTGGTGAAGGCCGTCATCCTAGGCCTTGCGCTGGCATCGGTCGCGACCTGGACCGTCCTGCTGGTCAAGACGATTCAGTTGCGTCTGGCGCGGCGCGCCGCACGTCGAGCCTCTGCAACGCTGATGGCGTCCCCGTCCCTCTTCGGTGCGATCAGGCAACTCGCGGGACAGCGAAGCGCTGTGATCCGGCTTCTGGCGGCAGCCGAGGATGAGCTTGACAGGTCGCAAGACCTCTCCGCGGAAGGCATCAAGGAACGTGTGGCCTGGGAGCTCGAACGGCTCCAGGGGGTAGCGGCACGGCAGATCGGGCGCGGCATGGGCGTGCTCGCCACCATCGGCGCGGTCGCCCCGTTCATCGGGCTATTCGGTACGGTGTGGGGGATCATGAACAGCTTTGTCGGCATTTCCCGCGCCCATACCACCAACCTCGCCGTCGTTGCGCCGGGCATCGCCGAAGCGCTGCTGGCGACCGCCTTCGGGTTAGTCGCCGCCATTCCGGCGGTCGTGATCTACAATGTCTTCGTGCGCTCGATTGGCGGATATCGCGCCGACCTCACCGATGCCTCGGTGGCGATCCTGCGTCTGCTCAGCCGTGATCTCGAACGGGACAATCGGGAGTTCGACTTAAGGCGCGGCCCGCGTGCGGCCGACGCGCCGGCACTGTCGATCGCCCAATCGGCGGAGTGAGGCATGGCCATCAGCTTTGCCAAGCGCGACGACGAGTATGCCGAGGCGCACGAAATCAACGTGACGCCGTTCATCGACGTCATGCTGGTGCTGCTTATCATATTCATGGTGGCGGCGCCGCTCGCGACCGTCGACATCTCCGTCAATCTGCCGGCCTCGACATCGGAGCAGCAGCCGCGGCCCGACAAGCCGATCTTCGTCACGTACAAGGCGGACCATACATTCGCGGTCGGCGACGATGACGTGGCGCGTTCCGATGTCGCTGCCGCACTCGATGCCGCCACCGGTGCCGATCGTCAGCAGCGGGTGTTTCTGCGCGCCGACCAGTCGCTCTCCTACGGTGAGGTCATGCAGGTGATGAACCTGCTCCGCGACGCCGGCTATCAGAAGGTCGCGCTGGTGGCGCTCGAGAGCAGGAGCGCGCCGTGACCGTCCTCACGGTCGATGATCAACCGGATCAATCCGGCGAGTTCGCGCTCTGGGTTGCGGCTGTGGTCATCGTCCTCGTGCTCCATGTCGGGCTCGCGGTGGGATATCTGCGGCTGAGGCCGGAGCCGGAGACGCGCGCCGAGGCGCCGGCCTTCGA
>NZ_JAFATE010000195.1 GCF_019244115.1 Bradyrhizobium sp. | reverse complement strand
GGCACGCTAGGAGGGGCGCATGCCTCGTATTGCCCTGTATCCCGGCTCTTTCGATCCCGTCACCAATGGCCATCTGGATGTGGTCCAGAGGGCCGTTCACCTCTGTGACCGCCTGATCGTCGCCGTCGGCGTGCACTCGAGCAAGGCACCGCTGTTTTCCACCGAGGAGCGGCTGAACATGGTCCGTGATGTGTTCGCGCCGGTCGCCGCCACGGCGGGCTGCGATTTCGAGGCCACCACGTATGACAATCTGACTGTTGCTGCGGCGCAAAAGAGCGGCGCCACACTGATGATCCGCGGTCTGCGCAACGGCACCGACCTCGACTACGAGATGCAGCTTGCCGGCATGAACCAGATCATGGCCCCCGACGTGGAGACCGTCTTCGTGCCGGCCTCGGCCGACGTCCGCCCGATCACCGCCACACTGGTCCGTCAGATCGCCGGCATGGGCGGCAATTTTGCCCCCTTCGTGCCGGCCTCCGTGGCGGCCAGTCTCCGGGCGAAGTGTTCGACCTGAAGAAAAAGCGTCAACGAACCGCGCTATTTCGCGTTAGCAAGCGGTCCCTGTCACATCCGGAGTTTCCATGATCCGAGCTCTTGCCCTCATTGTCACGCTCTTCGCTGTCACTCCCGCGATGGCACAGTCGCTGCCAGCAGGCCTCGACAAGCAGAATGCCATCGTCATCGACACCACCAAGGGCCGCATCCTCATCAAGCTCCGCACGGATCTCGCCCCGCAGCATGCCGAGCGGCTCAAGCAATTGGCGCGTGAAGGCTATTACAACAACGTGCCGTTTCACCGCGTCATGGACGGTTTCATGGCGCAGACCGGCGATGGCCAGAATTTCAACGGCACCGGCGGATCGAAATACCCGAACCTGAAGCAGGAATTTTCCAACGTGCCGTTCAAGCGCGGCATCGTCGGCATGGCGCGGCGGGGCGACAGTGTCGACAGTGCCAATTCCCAGTTCTTCATCATGTTCGCGGACGGCCCGAGCCTCAACGGCCAGTACACCGTGATCGGCGAGGTGGTGCAGGGCATGGACGTGGTCGACAAGTTGAAGAAGGCGCCGCCCGGCTCGGCCTCGGGCACCGTCACCGATCCCGACAAGATGGTGAAGGTGCAGGTCGCCTCCGACATGAAGTGAGCAGGAGAAAACACATGGCTGTCACCGACAATACTCTGGTCCTGGAAACCACGCAGGGGCCCGTCACCATCGAGATGCGCCCGGATCTCGCGCCCAATCATGTCGCACGCATCAAGGAGCTGGTGCGCGAAGGCTTTTACGATGGCATCGTGTTCCATCGCGTCATCGAAGGTTTTATGGCCCAGACCGGCTGTCCGCAGGGCACCGGCACCGGCGGCTCCGGCCAGAAGCTGAAGGCCGAGTTCAACGCCGAGCCGCATGTGCGCGGCACCACGTCGATGGCGCGCGCTCAAAGTCCCGATTCCGCCGACAGCCAGTTCTTCATCTGCTTCGATGATGCCCGCTTCCTGGACAAGCAGTACACGGTCTGGGGCAAGGTCACCGCGGGCATGGAGAACATCGACAAGATCAAGCGCGGCGAGCCCGTGAAGGATCCGGACAAGATCGTCCGCGCCCATATGGCCGCGGACGCTGGCTGATTGCCGCGAGACAAGCTCCACAGTCATACCCCGCGAAAGCGGGGTATCCGGTACGCTGCGGCTTCTCGGCTCTATCTCCGGTGTCCCGGATTACGGGATCGCCCGGTCGAGCCCTACGAGATTCACACGTCTCGAAAACCGACTCAAAGACAAGGACTTAGATGCCCCCCTGTCACCGAAAGATAGGCACGTCCTCGACTCCGTGATCGTTGATGAGATTCGACTTTTTGCCCTCCACAAAAAGCCGCTCCAAAGATGAGTGCATCTCGTAGGGTCGAGCCGGGCGATGACCAGAGTTGTGTATGACTAATTCGCGCTCACCTGCCGCACTGCGCCCATCCAGTCCTCGATGTGATAGGAGCGGACCAGCTTCCCGTCCTCCATCGTGTGCACGTCGATCGACATGATTTTGAATGGCCTGCCGGTCGGCGCGGCACCGAAGAACGCGGCTGTGGGCGTGCCGGTTGCCTCGCCGCGCACGGTGACCTGGTTGCCTGAAACCAGCACCTCCTTGATCTCCCATTTGAGGTCCGGAATCGATTTCTGGCGCGCAGCGACGCCGGCAATCACTTCGTCGCGGCTGTTGCAGACATCGTTGCCGCGGCACGAAACCCAGTCGGGCGCGGTCGCCTGCCGGATCAGATCGGGACTGTCCTTGGCGAACGCGGCATTGAGGGCCTGGTAGAACGGCGTGACGCTGGCGCGGGCAGCTTCGACGGACATCTCGGCTTGGGCAGGGGACAGGGCAAGAGCGGAAGCGGCGAGGAATACGCCGATAGCAAGAATGCGTTTCATGTTTGGGCCTCGCATCAATCTTTCGTGGAACAAGGCCAGCGGTATGGACGTAAACAGATCATCGACATAATGAGTAATCATTACTCATCATGAACGAAATCGATTTACGCCGTTTCGACCTCAACCTGCTGGTCGTGTTCGACGTCCTGATGACCGAGCGGAGCGTGACGCGCGCCGCGGAGCGGCTCGGGCGCACCCAGTCGGCTGTCAGCCACGCGCTGTCGCGCCTGCGCGAACAGTTCGGCGATCCCCTGCTGCTCAAAGGGGGCGTGCGCATGCAGCCGACGGCGCTTGCGCTCGAGCTGATCGAGCAGGCGCGGCCGATGCTGGGCGGCATCCAGCGCGTGCTGTCGCCGCAGCATCTGTTCGATCCGGCGCGCTCGGATCGGGTGTTCCGCCTGGCCGCGCCGGATTTCATGCTGACCCTGTTTGCCGATCTGCTCACCCGGCTGCGCAGCGAGGCGCCGCACGTTGCGGTCGAATGGACGGCGCCGCGCGAGCCGACCTTGCTCGATGTCGCCGCGGGCACGATCGATGTCGCGATCGTCCCGGCCGAACTGCACTGGCCGCCGGGAGTGACCGGCGAGTCGATCGGCGCGCTGGCCTGGCGCTGCTTTGGCCGCCATGGACATCCTGCGTTTCGCGCCTGGGGACGCGAAAGCTGGGTCGGCTTTCCGCATCTGGTGGTGCGGGTCGGCGATACGCTGACGAGCCCCGTCAATATGGCAGCTGCGGCTGCAGGCCTCGCGCGAAGCATTGCCGGATGGGTGCCGAATTTTTCCGCCGTGGCGCCGATCCTGGCCGGCTCGGACCTCTTGGCGACGCTGCCGGAGCTCGCGATGAGGGAGACGGTTCATGCCTACCGGCTCGACAGCATGGAGGTGCCGTTTCCGCTGCCGCCGCTGCCGCATGCGATGGTCTGGTGCAGCCGCCGCGGCCGTGATCCCGCTCTCGAATGGCTGCGCCATCGCCTGCGGCCGATCGCCAGACAGAATTTTGCGAGCTAGAAGTCCCTATGCGCACCGACCTGTTCGATTTCGATCTTCCCGCCGAGCGCATCGCGCTGCGGCCCGCCAGCCCGCGGGATTCCGCACGCATGCTGGTGGTCGAGGCCGGCGGTGCGTTGCGCGACCAGCACGTCGGCGATCTGCCGCATTGGCTGAAACCCGGCGACCAGCTCGTCGTCAACGACACCAGGGTGATCGCGGCGCAGCTCGCCGGCCGCCGCATCGGGCGGGAGACCGAGCCGAAGATCGAGGCGACATTGATCAAGCGCATCGACGGCTCGCGCTGGCAGGCGCTGGTGCGGCCGGCGAAAAAGCTCGTCGAGGGCGATCGCATTCGCTTTGGCAATGAAGGAAAGGTCTGCCTGCTCGGCCATCTCGACGCCGAGGTCGAGCGCAAGGGCACTGAGGGCGAGGTGACGCTGTCGTTCACGTTTCACGGACCGACGCTCGACCAGGCCATCGCCGACCTCGGCGCGACGCCGCTGCCGCCCTACATCGCCTCCAGGCGCACGCCCGACGAGCGCGATACGAGCGACTATCAGACCATGTTCGCGGCCAATGAGGGCGCGGTCGCGGCGCCTACCGCGGGGCTGCATTTCACGCCCGAGCTGGAGGCCGCGCTGCGCGCGCGCGGCGTCGGCTTGAACCGCCTCACGCTGCATGTCGGAGCAGGGACGTTCCTTCCCGTCAAGGCCGAGGACACCGACGGCCATCGCATGCATGCCGAGTGGGGAAGCCTGTCAGCCGAGACCGCGGCCGCGCTGAACGCGGCGCGCGCGCGCGGTGGGCGGATCGTCGCGGTCGGCACCACGTCGCTGC
>NZ_JAFATE010000048.1 GCF_019244115.1 Bradyrhizobium sp. | reverse complement strand
GTCGGTTGACGCATCGGGAGGCGGCTAGAGTGCCTGGCACGAACTGGCGCCCGAAATTCGAGGGACGGACTTTGCCCGGCCGGCCCAGAAAAGGTGCTTAACCCAGATTATTCAGACTGGATCCAACAGAGAGGCCCCCGGCGGCGTCTAACGTGTTCACACACACCACGTTCAACGCCGACACGAGGGCCTCTCATGAGTTTACAGTCTGTTCCGCTCTTGTCCTTCGACTTTTTGCCGGCGCGGCCCGTCGAGGTCGAAGTTTCTCCCGCACCGCTGACCAGCGACGCCGGACTCGTGCCCATCCGCCAGTTCGATGAGCGGATCCGGCTCACCGAACAGTTCGCCGCCGCGCTCGACGACCGCCGCGACCCGGCGCTCACCCGGCAGTCGCTCCTGAGCATGGTCCGGCAACGCGTCTACGGCATCCTCGCCGACTACGAGGACCAGAATGACCACGACACCCTGCGCACCGACCCCGTCTTCAAGCTCCTCGCCGACCGACTCCCCGACGACCCCGACCTCGCCAGCCAGCCCACGCTCTCGCGGTTCGAGAACGCCGTCTCGATCCCCGACCTCTGGCGGCTCCGCGACGTCCTGGTCGATCTGTTTATCCAATCCTTCGACGCGGCGCCCGGGCACCTCACGCTCGACATCGACGCCTTCGACGACCCGGCGCACGGGCACCAGCAACTGATCATGTTCCACGGCTACTACGAGCAATATCAGTACCTGCCGATCGTCATCACCTGCGCCGAGAACGACTTGGTGCTGCTGGTCGGATTGCGACACGGCACCTGTCACGCCTCCCTCGGCGCCGACAACGACCTGCGCTATCTGATGGGGCGGCTGCGCGCCGTCTGGCCCGACCTGCACGTCCACGTGCGCGGCGACAGCGGCCTGGGCGTGCCCCGGATGTACGACGTGTGCCGCGAGCTGCGCCTCAGCTACACCTTCGGCATCGGGATGAATGCGACACTCCGTGCGCTGAGCGAGCCCTTGCTCGCGGAGGCCGTGGCCGCGTACGAACGGACCGGCCAGCCGCAGCGCTCCTTCCTGGCGCTCGATTACCAGGCCGGGAGCTGGCCGGCCCCGCAGCCGGTCATCATCAAGGTCGAGGCCCACGCGCAGGGGACCAACCGCCGGGCGGTGGTCACCAACCGCCCGGGTTGTGCCGTGTCGCCGCAGGCGGTGTACGACGAGTACGCGCTGCGCGGCGAAAGCGAGAACCGCAACAAGGAGCTGAAGACCGAGTTGAAGGCGGATCGCCTGAGCGACCACCGATTCCTGGCGAACTTCTTCCGACTGTACCTGCATGCGGCCGCGTTGAACCTGCTGGTCCGGCTGCGGCACCTGGTCGTGCAGCCGGCGCCGACGTCCGCCGCGTTGGGACTGCCGGCGGAGCTACCCACCGCGGCGCTGGACGAGCCGGATCGCAAGCAGTTCTTCAACACGCGGCGTGCTCGTGACCCACTGGGGGAAGGCTTCGCGTGCACGTGGCGGACGCGGCTGATCAAGGTGGCGGCGGAGGTGATCACGCGGGCGCGGCGCGTGATCGTGCGGCTCTCGGGGAGTTGGCCACACCTGGATCATTTCCTGCAGGTCAGCCAGGCCGTGAACCAGGCGATGGCCCGACCCTCCCCGGGGTAGTCGCGACGTCACTCGTTCCCCCCACCCACGCCAATACCGACGCTGAGATCACCACGCGGGGTAGGGGAAAGTCTGCCTCCAGCACCCCGCAGGGCCACCCACGCCCCCTGACGTCCCAGGTCGATGTCATAGTCCGACTGAGCGTGAATAATCTGGGTTAACCGTCGTCCCGATCCCCAGCTCGGCCACCCGGGCCTGGATCGCCCCCAGCCGGCCGAACAGCGCCGCGGACTTGACCTTGACCACCTTCCCCGCAGCGTCGCGGACCTTGTGCACCACCCCGGCCAGCAGACCCGGCGGCGGCTTCAGCCCGGGGGCCTTCGTGCGGCCACGCCGCCGCAAGCGGCGGCGGTGCCGCACCGCGCCGACGACCGGCAGCAGCGCCGCCGGGTACGGCCGGTGGTTGTCGATGCGCATCAAAGGCGGCGCGGCCCCCGCCGGCAGGCACACCGCCACCGACGCCACCAGCGCCGCGGCGGTGGCCAGGTCCCGCGGCCCGACCCGCAGGTCGATCACGAACCGGCTGACGGCCGCCAACGCCGCGTGCACCCAGACCTGACCCAGGCCGCGACGGCCCCGAGC
>NZ_JAFATE010000737.1 GCF_019244115.1 Bradyrhizobium sp. | reverse complement strand
GCCAGCACGCCGAAGGCGAGCAGCAGCACCAGCGTGCCAAAGCTCGCCATCAGGAGATAGACATAGCCTGCGCGCAGGTTTTCCGGGTCCTTGTGGTTCGAGACCACCAGCGCCCAGGAGGTCAACGACATGAACTCCCAGGCAACGAGAAAACTGAAGGCGTCGTCCGCCAGCACCACGATGTTCATCGCGGCGAGATAGGCGGGATAGAACGGCAGCACACGGCCGGGCGATGGTTCGTGACGGCCATAGCCCAGGGCAAACAGGCTTGCCGCCCCGCCACCGAAATTGACAACCACGAGGAAGAAAGCCGAGAGCGCGTCGATGCGAAAATGCGCACCGAGCCAAGGCAGGCCAATCGGCAGGACGATGGCCGCGACCGGATGAGTGGAGTCAAGCAGGTGAGCAAGCGCGATGGCGCAGAGCATGGTGGTGACGACGAGACTTGCGCCGTAGACGATGACAGAACCTCGCGCGTTCAGCGACAGCGCGATCGCCACAGGCGCCAGCGCCAACAACACCGCGACCGCCCAGAGCGCGGCCTGGATCATGGCCGCTCCGCCATGCCGCCTTCGCGCACGCACGTCGCGCTCTCGCTGGCCTGCCCTGGGCTCATGATTTGAGCCTCACGCCGCGTCCGCCACTGGCGGAAGCCGCGCCCTCCCCAATCAACTCGATCCCAGCCGAAGCGAGCGCCTCGACCAGCTTCACAAGCGAATCGACATTGCCCCGAATCACACCGTCCGAGGCTTCCATGCGCTGGATCGTCGGCAGCGACAATCCACAGCGCTGTGCCAGTTCGCGCTGATCGATGCCCAGAAGCGCGCGTGCGGCACGCAATTGCGCTGACGTGATCATGGGAACCCCACCCCAAACCCGGGAGAGAATGCAATTCTCGACCATCTATACTGATGCGTCAAGTATCAGTTAGGAGGCTTTTTGCATCATAATGCGCACCACCCTGCCGTGGCGTGCTGGAGCCGCAAATCCGCCTAGTCATCACCCGCGGAAAGCGGGTGATCCTGTATTCCAGAGACCGCGGAAATTCATTGAGAAGCCGCAGCGTACTGGATCGCCCGATCAAGTCGGGCGATGACAGTTGAGGAGGTTGCGCCAGCACACCTTGAGCCGTGACGAAAGCGTCGCCCCTTTCGATCAGAGGGAGGGGGATCAAAACTCCCGCGAGATCTTCGACAGCATCGACAGCAGCGCCGCGCGGTTGGTGGGGCCGAGCAGCTCGTTGAGGCGCGCCTCGTGCTTGCTCGCGACCAGCTTCTTGGCACGCTGCAGCACCGCGCGTCCCTTGTCGGTCAGGACCAGGATGTGGGAGCGGCGATCACTGGTCGAACGCATCCGCGTACAGAGATCGCGGCTCTCCAGGCCATCCAGCATCGCAACGAAATTCGGCCGGAGGATACCGAGCGTATTGGCGATCTCGGTCTGGTTGCGGCCGGGATTCTTCTCGAGCAGAATGAGCACGGAAAATTGCGCCGGGGTCAGCTGCAGCGACCCGACGCAGCGCAGGAAGTCCTCGAATACCTTGAGCTGCGCGCGCTTGAGCACATAACCGAGCAGGTCCGACAGCTCGCCCAGCTGCAACGCATCCTGTTCGCCCGCCGCTTCGGGCGTCTCCTTGCGCACTTTGGTGGCCTCCCCCGTTACGGCCCTTGAAACAGTCATCGCTTGAGACCCGCAATCCCGGTAGGCTATTCCACACCGGGCTTGAGATTATATTCAATAATTGTTATGAAGCATATCAAATTTCGGCGGCAGTGATCAACTGCCCCGATCGGATCGCTGGCACCAATCATGAACGGAGCCGCGATCCGAACCCATAGCTCAAGGGGGAGCGTCCGGTCTTGAACATGACAATCATGCTGTTCCTGATGCAGGACGGCATCACCAACGGCGCGGTCTATGCATTGCTCGGCCTGGCGCTGGTGCTGGTCTTCGCGGTGACCCGCGTAATCCTGATCCCGCAGGGCGAGTTCGTCACCTATGGCGCCCTGACCTACGCCTCACTGTCCTCCGGACAGATGCCGGGAACGGCGCGTCTGGCACTGGTGATGGGGGTCGCAGCCTTCGCCTTCGACCTCTACGCCGCCCGCCGCGCGCTGCACTGGCCTGTCATCGCACGGGCCTTTGCCGTCAACATCGTCCTGCCCGGCCTCGTGCTCGCGCTGACGGTCTGGGCGGCCGGGCATCATCCTCCGGTCGCGCTGTGCATCGCGCTGTCGCTGATCATCGTCGCCTCGATCGGCATATTCCTGTACCGCATTGCGTTCCAGCCCCTCGCGCACACCTCGGTGCTGGTGCTCCTGATCGCGTCGGTCGGCTGCCATCTCGCGCTGCAGGGGCTTGGGCTGCTGTTCTTCGGCGCCGAGGGACAGCGCGGACCCGTGATTGCCGACGCCGCCGTCATGGCCGGTCCGCTGCGCTTCACCGGTCAGAGCATCGCCGTCTACGGCGTCGCGACAGCCTTCATCGTTGGACTCTGGTTGTTCTTCGGATTGACCCTCTATGGCAAGGCGCTGCGCGCCACGGCCGTCAACCGGCTCGGCGCGCGGCTGGTCGGCATCCGCACCACGCTGTCGGGCCAGATCGCCTTCCTGCTCGCATCCTTGATCGGGGCGCTCTCCGGCATTCTGATCGTGCCGATCACCACGCTCTACTACGACACCGGCTTCCTGATCGGCCTGAAAGGTTTCATTGCCGCCATCATCGGCGGCCTGGTGAGCTATCCGCTCACCGCAGTCGCGGCGCTCGTCGTCGGCATCGTCGAGGCCTTTTCCTCCTTCTATGCCTCCAACTACAAGGAGGTCATCGTCTTCATGCTGCTGATCCCCGTGCTGCTACTCCGTTCGCTCGCCGCGCCCGCGGTCGAGGAAGAGAAGGACTGACGCGATGAGAGAGCGTTGGCCCATCCTGATCTTCGCAGCCGTGATGGCGGCGGTGCCGTTAATTCCCGGCATGCCGCCATTCTGGATCGTACTCCTGGACAATATCGGCCTGTCGGCGCTGGTGGCGATGGGGCTCGTGCTGCTGACCGGGGTCGGCGGTCTCACCTCGTTCGGACAGGCGGCATTCTGCGGGTTCGGCGCCTACACCACCGCGGTCCTGACCACGAGCTACGGCCTCTCCCCCTGGCTGACACTGCCACTCTCACTGCTCGTCGCGGGGGGCGCCGCCGTGCTGCTCGGTCTGATCACGGTGCGGCTGTCGGGACATTACCTGCCGCTGGGCACGCTGGCCTGGGGCCTGGGGCTCTTTTACCTCTTCAGCAAGCTTGAATTCCTCGGCCGCAATGACGGTATCTCAGCGATTCCGCCGCTCTCGATCGGCTCGTTCCGCATGATCGCGCCCGACACGATCTATTATGCGATCTGGACCGCGGTGCTGGTATCTGCGCTGCTCACGCTCAATCTCCTGGACTCGCGCACCGGCCGCGCCATCCGCGCGCTGCGGCGTGGCCACATCGCCGCCGAATCCTTTGGCGTGATCACGCCGCGCGCCAAACTTCTGGTGTTCATCTACGCAGCGGTGCTGGCCGGCCTGTCCGGCTGGCTCTATGCGCATTTCCAGCGCGCCGCCAATCCGACGCCGTTCGGCGCCCAGGCCGGCATCGAATATCTGTTCATCGCCGTGGTCGGCGGTGCCGGCTATGTCTGGGGCGGCGTGCTCGGCGCCGGCATTGTCGTGGTGCTGAAGGAGGTGCTGCAGAGCTATCTGCCCTATCTCCTGAAGGGCGAAGGCCAGCTCGAGACCATCGTGTTCGGCATCCTGCTGGTGGCATTGCTGCAGCTCGCGCCGACCGGCGTCTGGCCGTGGCTGGTGTCATATCTGCCGCTGAAGGCCGCACGCAAACGCCCCGACACCTCGCTTACCCTGCCTGCGCGCGAGCGCGCGTCGGGCGAGCCTCGTGTTCTGCTGCAGGTCGACAAGGCGCGAAAACAGTTCGGCGGCGTGCTCGCGGTGAACAACGTTTCCTTCGACGTTCAGGCGCGCGAGATCGTGGCCCTGATCGGCCCGAACGGCGCAGGCAAGAGCACCACGTTCAACCTGATCACCGGCGTGCTGCCGCCGACCGGCGGCATGGTCTCCGTGCTCGGCAAGCCGACCGGCCATGCGCCGCCGCAGGAGGTGGTGAAGCTCGGCATTTCCAGGACCTTTCAGCACGTCAAGCTGGTGCCCGACATGACGGTTTTGGAGAATGTCGCGATCGGTGCGCATCTGCGCGGCAGCTCCGGCGCGCTCTCCAGCATGCTTCGCCTCGACCGATCAGAAGAGGCGCGATTGCTCGCGGAAGCTGCGCGGCAGATCGCGCGGCTCGGCCTCGCCGACCAGATCGGCCAGCTCGCGGGTTCGCTCTCGCTCGGCCAGCAGCGCATCGTCGAGATCGCGCGCGCGCTCTGCGTCGACCCGATGCTGCTGCTGCTCGACGAGCCGGCCGCGGGCCTGCGCCACATGGAGAAGCAGCGCCTCGCGGCGCTGCTGCGCGAATTGCGCCAAGGCGGCATGTCGGTGCTGCTGGTCGAACACGACATGGGTTTCGTCATGAACCTCGCCGACCGCATCGTCGTGCTGGATTTCGGCACCAAGATCGCGGAAGGCACGCCGGCGGCGATCAAGAG
>NZ_JAFATE010000718.1 GCF_019244115.1 Bradyrhizobium sp. | reverse complement strand
TGTTCGTCCAGTGCGAGCCACTCCTGCGCGTCCGGCTCCGTGAACGGATCGTAGGCTCCGCTCGCGCCCTCCACTGCGTCGTCCCAATCTTCGAACTCCGGATCGGCGTCCTGCAATGCGGATGGCAGCTGGTTCAATCTGGCCTTGTCGAGACAGCATTTCTTGAACTTCTTGCCGCTGCCGCACGGGCAGGGGTCGTTCCGCCCGACGCCCCGGTAGGGGTTGGTGACCGGAATGCTCGGCGATTCAAATTCGGGGTCGTGCTCCCACACGTCGTCGGGATCGTCCTCCCGATCTGGCGAGAATGCGTCCCAGCCCGACAGCTCCTCGATCGTATCGCCGAACGGCTGCTCGTCATCATTTGTTTGCCAGCCCTCCGGCCCGCCGATATTGTGCTGGAGATCTTGTTCGAATCGCTCGAAGTTCATCCAGGGCAGGGTCACGAGTTCGCGATCGAACGCCTGCTTGACCAGCGGCAGGAGCTCGCGGAGCCCCAGCCGGCAGATGGCGCGCTGCCAGCCGTCCCAGACCAGACCGTCCTCCTGCGGTTGCAGGTCCGCGTAGCACGACTTCAGGAACCGAGCGGCCTCCTCGCGCGGCAGCTCGCCGTGCAGGGTCACGATCACGAGGGCGTCGAACATGCGCTCGCGGATGAACTCGTCCGCCTGCGGGTCGAGGATGACCTCGCAGAGCGGACCGGGATCGCCGTCGAAAACGGCGGCCATCACCCGATGGCTGGTCTCGGTCCTGGCGTCGCCGAGGATGCGCTCGATATCGTCCGGAGCACGGCGCAGCAACGCCGCGAGCGGCCGATAGGCGGATTTTTCGCGCCATTGCCCGAGCAGATGGAAGGCGAAGAACAGCGCGTTCTCCACGGACGCGCTCGGCGCGGACTGCTCGATCGCGCGGAGAAACAGCGGGACCATTGCCGTGCGATTGGCGTCCGCGGCCACAATCGCCTCGACCGGCAGCTTGTCGTCGTCGGAACTGAGCCGATCGAAGATCCGTTCGATGTCGTCTTCCGTCGTGGTGGCCAATCCGCTTCTCCGTCCATCGCGGCAACGAATGATCCATGTCGCGCCGCGAACAAGGACATGGCGACCTTACAGCGTCGGAACAAGCCCGTGAACGAGAATCTGAGCAGGATGGATTGTGCGCCAGCAAGGCCATCGTCGCGCGATCGGCGCATCGATGGCGGCCTCGCATGGCAAAATCCAGCGCTTATTGGCCACCGTGTCAGAACGGTTTCCGGTCGCTCACCCGGACCTGCGCGGGCGGTTCGTGCAGGATCGATGCGGCCGAGATCACGGCGACCCGGTCGGACGGCCGAAATCGCTGCCTCAGGTCGATCAGCAGCGGCAAGAAGGCCGGTGCAGCGGGCGGCGCGTGTTCGACCGGATAGGCTCGCATCCGAGCCATTCACAAATTGCCTGTCGTGTCATTCTGTCGCAGCGAGGCGCTACTTCTGAGTTTCGAAAATGCGCTTGACTTTTCGCCGAATCAGAAGCATGATGCGCCTTCCCGCCTCGCTCGAAGAGGGGCGTTATGGCCGATCGTCACCGAACGTGGGTGCGGGATGCGATGGACGCTTTGCGTCGCGCGCGCCTCGTGCGCGCGGACGAACGATGCCGAGGCGGACGCGAAATCGTGTGGTCCTGGCCTCCCGACGCTGAGGCCAAGCTTCGCGCCTGATGATGCGCGAGGTGATGGGAGCAAGAAAGCCCGGTTCCCAGGGAGAGCGCGCTATAAGCGTTAAAACCGTCGTGCAGGGAATGCCGGGTGATTTGGCTGAACCTGTGGTAACTGCCGCCTGCTTACTTTTTTGCAGGCGGGCCATGGGGGCGGCCGGCTCCCGGCATTCCCTGCGCCCTCTTCGATTTCGAGGGCGACGTTTCAGCATCACTCGGGGCGTGTTCGCCCGCGAGACTGCGGTTGCGTGTCCTATCGGCTGTCTGACATCCAGTGCCGACCGAGATTGAAACGGACGCATGGCTGATAGCCAACGGCCTGAGCCAATGACTCGTCATGGCCGGACTTGTCCCGGCCATCCACGTCTTCAACGCACCAAGAAAACAGGACGTGGATGCCCGGCACAAGGCCGGGCATGCCGACGTGATGGGTGCCGACGTCCGCTCTTATGAGCGCATGCTGCACAGGCATCGTCGGAGGTGGTCGCCGGTGCGAAAATCTGTCTTGATGGGACAGGGCGCGAGCTCCCAGCGGAGCCGGTGCCGGTTTTCGGGACTTTTTGGTTTGCGTGCGGAGAGGACGGTATGGGTGGGTTGGTGATCAGCGGCGGCCGGGTGGTGGACCCGGCAAGCGGGATGGATGCAACGGGCGATGTCGCGGTCATGGATGGCAAGATAGCCGCGGTCGGCACCTTCCTTGGCAGCGCCGAACGGGTGATCGACGCGACCGGGCTCGTGGTGGCGCCCGGCTTCATCGACCTGCACGCACACGGCCAGTCGATCCCCGCCGACCGCATGCAGGCGTTCGACGGCGTGACCACGACGCTCGATCTGGAGGCCGGCGTGTTGCCGGTCGCGTCGTGGTATAGGCGCCAGGCCGCCAAGGGGCGCGTGCTGAACTACGGCGCCGCAGCCAACTGGGCTTTTGCGCGCATCGGTACGATGACCGGCTCCAACTCGGAGTCCTCGCTGGAGGCATTCGGCAACGCCATGCGCGATCGTCGCTGGATCGACAATGTGGCGAGCGACGCGGAGGTCGCCGGCATCCTCGAACGCCTCGCCGGCGGGCTGAACGAGGGCGGCATCGGGATCGGCATTCTCAACGCCTATGCGCCGGGAGCCGGCGTGCAGGAGCTGACCGCGGTGTGCCAGCTCGCGGCGGCCCACGACGTGCCGACCTTCACGCATGTCGCCTACATGTCCCGCGTCGATCCGGAGAGCGCGGCCGAGGCCTATGTCCGCCTGATCGGCTATGCCGGCGCCACCGGCGCGCACATGCACATCTGCCACTTCAACTCCTCGAGCAAGACCGACGTGGAACGCTGTGCCGTGCTGGTGAAGAAGGCGCAGGCGCAGGGCCTGCCGATCACCGTGGAAGCCTATCCCTACGGCACCGGCTCGACGGTGCTGGCGGCGGCGTTCTTCAGCGATCCCGACTTCGAGGCGCGCAACGGCACCGGCTATGATTCGGTGCAGCGCGTGACCGACGGCCGGCGTTTTCGCGATCGGGAGGAGCTTCTGGCCGCGCAGGCGGAAGAACCCTCCACGCTGGTGCTGTGGCACATCCTGGATATCGACAACAACCCGCATCATCGCGACCTGCTCGACATCTCAGTGCTGTATCCCGGCGGCGCCATCGCCTCCGACGCGATGCCCTGGACCTTGTCGGACGGCCGCCCCTATACCGGCGACGCCTGGCCGCTGCCTGTGGACGCCACATCGCATCCGCGCTCGGCGGCCTGCTTCACCCGCTTCATTCGCGAATGGGTGCGCGAGCGAAGGGCGCTGTCGCTGCTCGAAGGCATCCGCAAATGCGCGCTGATCCCGGCCGAAATCCTGTCTCCGAGCACACCGGCGATGCGTGCCAAGGGCAGGCTGCAGGCGGGCGCGGATGCCGACATTGTGGTGTTCGATTTCAATGACCTGACCGATCGTGCGACCTTTTCGGCCATGAACCGCCCGTCCGAAGGCGTGCGGCACCTCGTGGTCTCCGGAGAGCCGCTGATATCAGATGGCATCCTCGATGTGGCGGCGAGGCCGGGCAGGCCGGTGCGCCGGCCCGTGACCCAGGTCTGATGGGGGGTGATCGTGCCCGTCCCGATCCTGCTGGTGACCGGTTTTCTCGGGGCGGGCAAGACCACGGTCGTGAACCGCCTGCTGACGCAGGCGGAGGGACGGCGGATCGGCGCCGTGGTCAATGATTTCGGCGCCATCAACATCGATGCGGAGCTGATCGCGGGCGCCAGCGACGGTGTGGTCAGCCTCTCCAATGGCTGCATCTGCTGCTCGCTGCAAGGCGATCTCCTGCGCACGCTTGCCACGCTGCTGCGGCGTGAGCCGCGGCCGGAGTTGATCGTGATCGAAACCAGCGGCGTCGCCGATCCCGCTGACATCGTCCGCAACCTGATGGACCCGGTGATTTCGCGCGAGGCGCCCCTGGAGACGGTGCTGTGCGTGGTCGATGCGACGGCGCGGCCGGAGGCGCTGAACGAGGACGCACTGCTCCGCTCTCAGCTTCGCGCAGCAGACATTGTGGCGCTGAGCAAGGTGGATCTGGTGGACGCGGCGGCCTGTGCGCAGATGCGCGCTGCGATCCGCATGCTGCGTCCGGCGGCAGTGGTGGTCGATGCGATCAATGGCGCGGTGCCTCCAGCTCTGTTGTTCGCCCCGGACCTTGATCGCCTGCCGGCGCTGCGCGAGGTCGGGCCGCGCGGGCCGGTGGCCGACCGGTTCGAGGCCTTGAGCTGGACCTCGGAGCGGCCGCTCTCGCTGCCGCGGCTGCAGCAGGCGATCGGGCGCCTCA
>NZ_JAFATE010000711.1 GCF_019244115.1 Bradyrhizobium sp. | reverse complement strand
CGTGATCGAGCGCGACTTCGTCAAGGCCTCAGCCTTCGCGCTCGCGGGTGCTGTGCTGACCTATTTCGGCTTCATGCATGGCGAGGCGGTCGGTATCGGCGGCGGGCTTGGCGTCACACCGGCCGTTGCGCTGGCCTACGCCGTCATGGCGGCAGGGTTCTTCGCACTCGGCCGGATGGAAACGAGCGAGGATTTCGTCGCGCATCCGGAGATGTCGGCGGCGCCTGCGGAGTAAGCGGACTGCTCTCGCGCCGCTAGAACTGGTAGCGGCGCAGTCCGCCATCGACCGGGATGACGGCACCTGTGATGTAGCGCGCGCGGGGCGAGGCCAGAAAGACCGCGAGCACGGCGAGGTCTTCGGGCTCGCCCCAATAGCCGACGGGAATCTCTTCCTCGGCAAAACGCTTGCGGTAGTTCTCGGGATAATTGCGGCGGATCTGCTCGCTCATGATCCGCCCCGGGGGAATGCAGTTGATGGTGATCCCGTGCTCGCCGACCTCCCGCGAGAGGCCCTTTGCCCAGGCGTGCACGGCCGCCTTGGCGGCAAAGGCTGCATTCAGTCCCTCGGGCTCGGACTTGCCGGTAACGTTGATGATGCGCCCCCATTTGCGCGCGATCATCTGTGGCAGCAGGGCGTGGGTCACTTGCCGGTAGCGGGTGAAGTTCAAGGTCAGCGCTTCATCCCAGGCGCTGTCCGGCGCATCGACAGGAAGCGGGCGGCTGCCCCCGGCATTGTTGACCAGGATGTCGATGTGTCCGACCGTTTCGATCGCAGCCGCAGCCAGGCGGGCCGCGGCATCCGCCTGCATGATGTCCTGCACGAGGGGAACGATGGCGGTGCCGCCTTGCGCCTTGACCTCCTCCGCAAGCTGATCAAGCAGCTCCCTGCGCCGCGCCACCGCAACGACGCGCACGCCCTCGAGTGCCAGCAGTTTGGCGATCGCCCGGCCGATGCCGATGCTGGCGCCGCTGACGAGAGCGGTCTTCGTCTTGAGTACGAGATCCATGTCAAAACTCTTCCTGATTGCCGGTGATACGCCTGCGCCGGCCTTCATTGTGCGACATAGCTGGCCGGAACTTGAGCAGGCGGGCGAACGGACATACAAGCAGCTCGGTGCCAAGACAACAACCGAGCATGATCCCGAATAGGGGGCCGGCTGTCCGCAACGATCACGCGCCAGCCAAGGGCCCGGCGATGGTCTGGAAGCCGCAGCAATATCTGGAATTCCCGGACCACAGGCTGAGGCCTTGTGATCGACCTTTTGATGCGCATTCCGGAGTTTTCGTTCGGACTGTGGTGAATCTCGGCGCGGGCGCAGGCGATGTCACCAGGCTCATCGAGGAGGGGAGCCTGACGCTGATGTTCTCGCAGTCGAGTGTTAGCGCGAAAGGGTTGCGGCAGGCCGCAAGGCAGCGCCCGGGGTGGAATGGCTGCAGCAGGATCTGAGACGATTGCGGCTCTTCATCGTGCTGCAGCGCAAGGCTCGACGTGTTGCGAGGTGCGACATCCTCGCACTGGCGTCACGCTGGACCTGGTTCGTGCGAAGCCTGTACTCTCCTGCTGCCGCGCTAACCGACCTGGACCATTCGGCTTAGGTCTAGTTGTTCCGGATTCGGTTTGCTGCCAGTACTGAAATCGGAAAACCAAAAAACAACGGGTTTCCAGAGTCCTCGGGAGGAGAATGGATGCGTCAGTCGATCCTTGCGGCGCTCATCGCGGGCCTGATTCTGGCGCCCTCCGCGGCGCTCGCGCAAACACCCATCGTCATCAAATTCAGTCACGTCGTCGCCAATGACACGCCGAAGGGCAAGGGTGCACTGAAGTTCAAGGAGCTGGCGGAAAAATATACCGATGGCAAGGTGAAGGTCGAAGTCTATCCAAACTCCTCGCTCTACAAGGACAAAGAGGAGATCGAGGCGCTGCAGCTCGGATCAGTGCAGATGCTCGCGCCGTCGACCGCGAAATTCGCCCCGCTCGGGGTGAAGGAATTCGAGGCGCTCGATCTGCCCTGGCTGTTCAAGGACGACGAGACCTACGCGCAGGCGATGAAGGGGCAGGTCGGCAAATGGCTGTTCCAGAAGCTCGAGACCAAGGGCATCACCGGGCTTGCCTACTGGGATAACGGCTTCCACATGGTATCAGCGAACCGGCCGTTGTCGAAGCCGGCCGATTTCGAAGGCCTCAAGTTCCGCATCTCGGGCTCCAAGATTGCCGATCAGTATTTTAGGATTCTCGGCTCGATCCCGCAGATCATGGCGTTTTCCGAGGTCTACCAGGCCCTGCAGACCGGCGTCGTCGATGGCTGCGAAAACACCGCGTCGAATTACCTGACCCAGAAATTCTACGAGGTGCAGAAGGACATCACCGTCTCCTATCACGCGCATCTGCAATATGCCGTCATCGTCAACTCGAAGTTCTGGGGAGGCCTGCCGCCGGGTGTTCGCGGTCAGCTTGAAAAGGCGATGGCGGAGGCGACCGACTACACCAACTCGATCGCGCGCAAGGAGAACGACGATGCGCTTGCCGAGATCAAGAAATCGGGCAAGACCACGCTGCACTATTTGACGGATGACGAGCGTAAGGCCTGGCAGGCGGCGATGCAGCCGACCTACAAATGGGCCAAGGGACGCGTCGGGCCGGAGGTGCTCGATGTGATCGCCAAAGAGCTCCACATCGAGATGAACTGACCCTGTCTGGCTCCAACCAGGTAACGATCGATGGGGAGCGGCCCGGCTCCCCTTCGAAATCGTTCAACATCGTACGTGCGGCCTCGCGCATCCTCGATCATCTCGAGGAATGGCTGATCGCGACACTGATCGCGGCTGCCACCCTTCTGATCTTCGTGGCGGTCGTGCACCGTTACGGCACCGGCGCCTCCATTGACCTCGCGAAATGGCTGACGGCGCATGGCGTGCCGCTGCTGCCGGATTTTTTCAAGAGCATCTACCGCTGGCTCTCCGCGCGCGACCTCTCCTGGGCGCAGGAACTCTGCATCTACATGTTCATCTGGATGGCCAAGTTCGGCGCCGCTTATGGCGTCCGCACCGGCATCCATGTCGGTGTCGACCTGCTGGTCAACCGGTTGCCGGAGCACTCCCGCAAACAGGTCGTTCTTTTCAGCCTTTTGTGCGGCGCGTTCTTCACTGGGATGGTTGCGGCCTTCGGCAGTTCGTTCGTGTCCGAGATGTTCAAGACCGGACAGCAATCGAACGATCTGGAAGCGCCGATGTGGTTCGTCTATCTGGCGATCCCGCTGGGCTCGGGCCTGATGTGCTTTCGCTTCCTGCAGGTCGCCTTCGCGTTCTACCGCACCGGCGGCCTGCCGCACCACAACGAAGCGCATATCGAAGGGATCGAGATCGATGCTCCCGATCTGCATCCGGCGCCGACCGGCGAAGCGGCCCCGCGCCGGCGATCGAGCCCGCTCGCGCTGATCCTCATGCTCGCGCCAGTCCTGATCCTTGCGATCTGTCTCGGCGAGAAGGCCGGCATCATCGTCCTGCCGCAGGCGATGCGCGCCGCGAGCATCTTCGCACTGCTAATCGCGCTGATGCTGACCGGAATCCCGATCTCGATCGCGCTCGGCCTGACCGTCCTCACGTTTCTGTTCACTCTGACGGCGGTTCCGATCGAGGCGGTCTCGATGAAGCTGTTCACCGGCATCGAGAGTTTTGAGATCATGGCGATCCCGTTTTTCATCCTCGCCGGCAATTTTCTCACCCATGGCGGCGTGGCACGCCGCATGATCAATTTTGCGACGAGCCTGATCGGCCATTGGCATGGTGGATTAGGGCTCGCCGGCATCGTGGCCTGCGCCATGTTCGCACTGGTCTGCGGATCGAGCGTC
Organism: Bradyrhizobium sp.; assembly: GCF_019244115.1. Taxonomy (GTDB): domain Bacteria; phylum Pseudomonadota; class Alphaproteobacteria; order Rhizobiales; family Xanthobacteraceae; genus Bradyrhizobium. Next base: position 5,088 of record NZ_JAFATE010000711.1, on the reverse strand, counting down.
GCCACGGTTGCCGCGGTCGGGGCGATCGTGCTGCCGGAGATGGTGAGGAACGGCTATCCGATGCGCTTCGGCGCCGGCATCATCACGGTGGCCGGCTCGCTCGGCATCCTGATGCTGCCGTCGATCCCAAAGATCATCTACGCGATCTCGACCAACACCTCGATCGGCGCGCTGTTCGTCGCGGGCCTCTTGCCGGGCTCGATGCTCACCGCGATGCTCTGCGTCGTGACCTGGTATCTCGCTAAAAAGCGCGACTATCCGCGCATGACCAGGGCGACGTGGGGCGAGACCTGGACGGCGTTTCGCGACAGCGTCTGGGGCTTGATGCTGGTCGTGATCATCATCGGCGGCATCTATAGCGGCCTGTTCACCGCGACCGAGGCGGCCGCCATGGCCGCGGTCTACTCCTTCTTCATCTCGGTATTCGTGTACAAGGCGCTCGACCTGAAGGACTTGCCGCGCGTTCTGCTCCGGGCCGCCAATACCAGTGCGATGCTGCTCTACATCGTCACCAATGCGGTGCTGTTTTCCTTCGTGCTCAGCAATGAAAACATCCCGGCCGCACTCGCCGACTGGATCACGGCGCAGGATCTCGGCTGGGTCGGCTTCCTGCTGCTGGTCAACGTGCTGCTGCTGCTGGCCGGCAATTTCATGGAGCCGACTTCGATCATCCTGATCATGGCGCCGATCCTGGCGCCAGCCGCCAAACGGCTCGGCATCGATCCCGTCCATTTCGGCATCGTGATCGACGTCAACATGGAGGTCGGGCTCTGCCACCCGCCGGTCGGCCTCAACCTCTACGTCGCATCGATGATCGCCGGCATGCGCATCACGGATCTCGCCGTGTCCGTGCTGCCCTGGCTTCTGACCATGCTGGTGTTTCTGGTCATCGTGACCTACTGGCCCGGCCTCGTGCTCTGGCTGCCGACCGTGCTCGGGATGAGGTAGGGCGAGCTCAGCACGAATTTAGGGCCGCACCGCGGGCGACTCGATCGGCATGCCGGCGGCGCGTGTCATCAGATAAAGTTCGAGTTCGACCATCTCGGGCGAGCCGAACTCGAACGCCTGCGCCCGCACGCCCGTGACACAGCCGCGCAGGCGGCGCTGCAGTGAACCGAGCGACTGCCATTCCAGCCGGTAGAGCGGATAGCCAGTCGGCTGTCCCTGCGTGATTGCCGATCCGGCCAAGCGCTTGTCCCAATTGTCGTCATGGCAATTGGCGCAGGACAGGTTGAGTTGTCCCTCTCTGGTCATGAAGAGCTCGCGCCCCTTGTCGACGAAAGGAGCGAGTTGCGGATCGGCGCCCGCGGCAATCGGCATGCCGCGTGATTGCTCGGCGATGTAGGCTTCGAGCGCGAGCAGTTCACGGCTCTCATGGGCAAGGGGAGATGCCTGTTGATGGCGGGTGCGGCTCAGATTGATCGCCTGTTCGAGATCGACGGGCCGGCCAAGCACTTGATCGAAAGCCGGGTAGCGCGCAGCGACACCCCTCATGCTCTCGCGCGCGTCGCCATGACAATCGGCGCAGGCTTTTTCGCTTGCGCCATCCTGCTTCGCCCACAGGCTTTCACCCTCCATGACCCAGAGCATGCCGGGATTGGCGGTATCATCATCCTGCATGGCCCTGGTGTCCGGTGCCATGAAACTATAGCCGGAGCGACGCCCGGTCGCCGGAATTTCCCCGGCGCGAAGCAGATAGGGCATCATCAGCAGCACGACGAACGCAATCGATCGCTTCATTCGACGACGCTCAGGGATGCCGATGCGGTGGTGCTGAAACCGTGGTCACCGATCCATTCGAAATCGAACTTGCCGCTGTCATTGGCGATCATGAAGAACGAAAGATACGGGTTTGCGGCGATCGCCGGAAAGAAGTCGGCGCGGAACAATTCGGCGCCGTTGAAGCGGCAAGTGAAGCTCGTGATGATGTCGCGCGGGACGATTTCTCCAGCAGCGGTGTGGCGATAGCCGGTTTCCATGATGTGCGAGGTGAGCGCCTTGATCTCGATGACATCGCCGCGCCGGGCTTTCGCCGGGACGTTGATCAGAGCCTTCGCCATCACAGCACCTCCTCGGTGCAGGCCGCGAGCGTCACCACGACATCGACGCTGGTCTGCCAGAACGAGCCGTCCGACAGATGCGCGATGGCTGTGACCTTCTGGCTGTCGGCGAGCCGAATGCGGGTCGACACCTGGGCGCGACCGCTCAGCGGGCTCAGATAGAAGTTGCCGATGTTGGGTTGCGGATTCTTCTCGTTGAAGACGTGGATGCTCTTGACGTGATCCTCTGCCGTCATCGGACTGTCCACGCTGACCATCATCGGTACGGTGTTGCCGTTCTCGACCAGCGGCGGGATGTCGAGCTTGACCTTGCCGATGCGGAGCGGAGCCTCGCCGACGACGTTATGGATGGCAGCGGAAAGCATCGCAGGCGTCGCCTCGGCCGGCCGAACGGTGACGACCGGAAGCGCGCCGGCCGCGGCCGCGCTAGCGGCAAGCGTCAGGAAGTGCCGTCGCGTGGTCTCGTGCTGCTGATCCATCATCACACTTCCTAGTCGCGCAAGCTTACAAGATAGGCCACGATATCCTCGATTTGTTCCGCTGAGAGGATCGGCTTGCCCTGCCAGTTCTTAGCCACGCGCTGAAGGCCATCGATGCGATAATAGGACGGCATGATGGTCTCGGGATTGAAACGCGAGGCGTCGACCAGCCGCAAGCGCAGCTGGCTTGCCGTCCAGCGGCTGCCGGCACCAGTCAGGCTGGGCGCAAGGTCGCCCTGGAACCGGGTTTCGGGGAATGGTCCGTTATGGCAGAGGATGCAGGTGGACGCGCGATCGAGTACCAGCGCGCGCCCGCGCGTCGCATCACCGGGCGAGCCGGTCAACGAAGCCGGAATGCCGTCACCGATCACCGCGTAGTCCTGCAATTCCCCGGCACGCGAGGCGACGGGCAGGGCGACGGCGATCGCAAGCAGGACGCGGATCATATGGGCAATCGAGCTAGCCAAAGCTGTCCGCCGTGATCTCGGTGAACCAGGCCTTTGCCTTCTCGGCCTCGCGCTTGCGCTCTTCGATTGGCGCGTTAACGGGGCTCGTGGCGCCGCCTTCGACCTCGGCAAAGATGTCGTCCTTTGGCTGGTAGTTGCCTGCGAGCGAGAACGCATAGTCGGGCGCAACAGTGTTGTAGCAGACGCCGGTCAGGCGCGGCGGCTCCGGGGTGTTCCCCGCGAGCTGGCTTGCGATCACGGCAGCGCAGGCCTTGCCCTGCGCGCTTGCTGCGGACGCCGATTTCGGGATGCCGCCGCCGAGGCAGGCATCGCCGATCACATGGACGTTCGGAAGGAGCTTGGACGCAAACGTCGCGGGATCGATCGGGCACCAGCCGGTCTTGTCCGCCGCGCCTGCGATCTCTGAAATGCGCCCGGCCTTTTGCGGCGGGATGATGTTGATGACGTCGGCGGTGTAGTCGCCGAACTCGGTGACGATCTTGCGGGTTTTGGTATCGACCGAGGTGACGCGGCCGCCCTGCGAGAGCGCGATGCGTTCGATCAGACCGGGATAGAGCTCGGCCCAGGCGTTCTCGAACAGTCGCTGCTGAGAGAAGGTGTCCTTCGCGTCGAGGATCAGCACCTTCGAGCGCGGCTTGTGCGCCTTCAGATAATGAGCGATGAGACTCGCGCGCTCGTAAGGCGCGGGCGGACAGCGCGCCGGGTTCGCAGGGACCGCAATGATGACAGTGCCGCCGTCCTTCATCGCCTCCAACTGGCGGCGCAGCAACAAGGTCTGTTCGCCTGCCTTCCATGCGTGCGGCAGGCTGGCGGACGCGGCTTCGTCATAGCCGGGCAACGCCTCGTATCTGAAATCGATGCCAGGAGACAGCACCAGGCGGTCGTACCGGATCAAGCTTTCGTCGGCGAGAACGACGGTGCGCGCCTGGTGATCGACCGTGCTCGCGGCCTGGGCGGCGACGTGGATGCCTTCAGCGGCAAGTTTCTCATAGCCGAACTGCTGGGCGCCGATCTCCCGCAAGCCCGCGATCACCTCGTTGCTGAGGGGACAGGCCATGAACGTCCGATTCGGCTCGATCAGGGTGACGTCGAGTTTCGGATCATTCCGCTTCAGCGCGCGCGCACAGGCCGTGCCGCCAAAGCCGCCGCCGATCACGACGATGCGGGTCCTGGCCTGCGCGATCGAAGGTCGTGCGAAGGCCAACGACGCCGCGCCTGCCGCGAGGCCGCGAACAAGAGTTCTCCGCGTCGGCGGGCGCAGCGTGTTCATCCCAGGGATCCGAGAATGGTGCGGCGGGGTGATTCCCGCCGCACATCCGATCAGGCAAAGCTGATGTTCTGGTCCCGCAGCGGAACCGAACGGATTCGTTTGCCGGTCGCCGCGAAGAAGGCGTTGAGCACGGCGGGGGCTGCGACTGCAATCGTCGGCTCGCCGACGCCGCCCCAGAAACCGCCGCTCGGCATCACGATCGAATCCACCTTCGGCATCGCGGCGATTCGCATCGAATCATAGCTGTCGAAGTTGGTCTGCTCGATGCGGCCGTCCTTGACGGTGCAGCCGCCATAGAACAGTCCCGACAGGCCATAGACGAACGAACCCGCGATCTGCCGCTCGATCTGCGCCGGGTTGACGGCGTAGCCCGGATCGGTCGCCGCGACGATGCGATGCACCTTGATCTTGCTGCCATCGACGACGGAGATCTCGGCCGCCGCCGCGACATAGCTGTTATAGCTCATGAGATGGGCAAGGCCACGCGAGACGCCCTGCGGCGCCGGCTTGTCCCAGCCGATCTTCTCCGCCACCGCGTTGAGCGCGGCCAGATGTTTCGGTTTCGAGGCCATCAGCTTGCGCCGGAATGCGAGGGGATCCTGCCCGGCCGCATGCGCGAGCTCGTCCATAAAACATTCGAGATAGATCGCGTTGTGATTGACGTTCACCCCGCGCCAAAAACCCGGGATGATGTGCGGGTTGCGCATCGAATGCTCGATCAGGATATTCGGGATGGAATAGCCGATCGCGGCCTCACCGCTCTCGTTCAGACCGGCAAACGTCGCCGGATCCTTGCCGTTGACCAGCGCCTC
>NZ_JAFATE010000662.1 GCF_019244115.1 Bradyrhizobium sp. | reverse complement strand
CTTGGCCTCGGCGGTCGCGACGATGCGTGCCGCGACGCCGGCGACCTCCGTCTTGCCCATGTTGGTGAGCGAAATCGCGATCAATGCGCCAAAGGCGATGCTGCCGATCAGGTTGGCGACAAACACCCAGGACCAGTTGGCGACCACGGCACCCCATCCTGCCTTGCCCTCGAAGCGCGCCAGCGGCACCAGGGCAAAGCTGCCGGTGACGAGCTCGAGCCCGAGCAGCACGATCATCACGAGGGATACTGGAAAGATCAGCGCGCCGACGATCGGCTGACCGGTCGTCACCGCGCCGGTGAACGCGAGCACGGTCGCCGCGCCCAAGAGTGCGCCCGAGAGCGCGCCACGGATGAGAAGATCGCGCGGGCCGAGCGCCAGCTTCTTCAGGCTGGCGTCGACCATCGAGGCAACGACATCGGCAGGTTTGGCGTAGTCCATCGCGAAGCTCCAGCTGCCACGCCTTGGCGTGGTCACAACGAGGGAAAGACGGGTGATCGCCGGGAAGCTCAGTTCGAAGGGCAGTGCCGCATCGGACATCGTCGTGGGGCAATCCGGTCAGCCTCGTTGCTGCGGAAATCCATCATGGACCTGGGCCAGTGGACATCGCCGCCGCTGGCCTCAACACTCTCTATTCAAAACGTGTGCCAACGCGATATGGATCGGAATTGCATGTGTTTTCAGCCTGTTGCATATTTTGCACTGCATGAACTGGATTGCAATTCATGCCTTTTGAAAAGGCAAAAGCTCAAACAATAAGCTACGAATCAGAATGCCTAAGTTTTCAGCTGACGTTCGCCGGCAGTCATGGCGCGCGAGGCGAGACCTTGAATGCGGCAAGGTAGCCGGCAACATCGTCCGGATCGAAATCCGGGCCCGCAAAGGCACTGATCGCGCCCGACGGCCTCGGTTGAATGCTGGTTTTCAGGGCGCCGTCATAAAGATCGGGCCGGAACACGGACATTGCCGTCTTCAGCGCCTCGCCGCTCAAGGGGGCCTGCCCCCAGCGCACCATCTGGGCATAGAGCCAAGCTGCCTGGGCCGGATCGGGCCGGGTCGCGCGCTCGCGCCCGAGCAGAAGGTAATTGCCGCTCGCTCGCACCGTGCCGTCGGATGACACCTTCAGCCGCCCCTCCAACGTCCGCCGGATCAAATCGGCATCGACCCCGACGCGCTCCGGCTGCGCCAAGAGGCCCACGACCTCGTCGCGGTTGTCCGCATGTTCGATGAAATCAGCCGCACGCTGGGTGGCGCGGACTAGGGCAGCCAGCGTATCCGGATTCTTCTCCGCCCAGGTCTGCCTGACAGCCAAAACCTTCTCCGCGGCGCGCACCAGAATGTCGGAGACGAAATGCAGGATGTGGCCGACGCCGCGGTCGACCGCGACCGAGTTCCAGGGCGCGCCGACGCAAAAACCGTCGACATGGCCGCTCACCAGACTATCCACCATGTAGGGCGGCGGCAGCACGACGAGGCGCACATCCTCGTCGGGATCGACCCCGCCCGCCGCCATCCAGAACCGCAGCTGATAATTATGGGTGGAGAAGGGAAAGGTCATGGCGAAGGTCAGCGGCTCCTGGCCGCTCCTTCGCCTCGCGGCGACGACTCGGGCGAGCGCGCGGGCGGTCGCCAAAGGATCGAAGCGGTCGCCGTCGATCTCGCCCATGATCGCCGCATGCAGTGCCGACGACACGGTGATGGCGTTGCCGTTGAGGGCGAGATTGAACGGCGCCAGGATCGGCACTTTGACATGAGCGACACCCAGGCTTGAGGCGATCGCAACCGGCGTCAACAGATGCGCCGCGTCGAACAGGCCGATATTGAGCTTGTCGCGGACATTCGACCAGGAGACTTCCCGCGCCAGCGTGACATCAAGCCCCTCGGCCGCGGCAAAGCCCTTGTCGACCGCAACGATCAAGGCCGCGGCGTCGACCAGCGGGATGAAGCCGATGTGCAGCGCCGTGCTCATTTCAGCATCTCCGAGGCGGTGATGATCGATTGCGCGATCTCGCCGATCCGCTTCTTTTCGCGCATCGCGGTCGAGCGCAGCAACACATAGGCCTCGTCTTCGGTCAGCCCCTTCATCTTCATCAAAATACCCTTGGCGCGATCGATCACCTTGCGCTCTTCCAGCGCGGATCTGGTGCGCGCCAATTCATCCTGCAGCTTGGCAAAGGCATTGAAGCGGGACACGCAGAGGTCGAGAATCGGCTTGATGCGTTCCTTCTTCAGCCCGTCGACGATGTAGGCGGATACCCCGGCATCGACGGAGGCCTGGATCGAGGCCGCATCGCTCTGGTCGACGAACATCGCGATCGGCCGGCGCACGGCGCGGCTGACCTGGAACATCTGTTCCAGCACGTCGCGGCTGGGATTTTCCAGGTCGATCAGGATGACGTCGGGATCGAGGGCATAGATGCGCGTTAGCAGGCTTTGCATTTCGCTGATGTGGACCACTCCGGTATAGCCCGCCTCGCGCAACCCCTCCTGCAAGATGGCGGCGCGAATCGGGCTTTCATCCACGATCACGATTTTGGGGGACTGGTCGGCACTCATCGATCACCCGGAGCTCTTGCCGGTCATCCATAGCACGCCATTTGGAAGCTTAAAGGCTTGTCATCATGGACAATTCGCACTAGCTGCTAGGCCAATAATTAGGCAGATCGAACATGCAACAGGCCGCCGCGCCAAAAATCAGCTTCGTCTCGCTGGGCTGTCCCAAGGCTCTGGTCGATTCCGAGCGCATCATCACGCGCCTGCGCGCGGAAGGCTACGAGCTCGCGCGCAAGCATGACGGCGCCGACGTCGTGATCGTCAACACCTGCGGCTTCCTCGATAGTGCCAAGCACGAATCGCTCGCCGCGATCGGCGAGGCGATGGCGGAGAACGGCAAGGTCATCGTCACCGGCTGCATGGGCGCCGAGCCCGAGCAGATCTCGAATGCCTATCCGGGCGTGCTGTCGATCACAGGGCCGCAGCAATATGAGAGCGTATTGGAGGCCGTGCATCGCGCGCTGCCGCCGGCGCACAATCCGCATCTCGACCTGGTGCCGCCGCAGGGCATCAAGCTGACGCCGCGGCATTATGCCTATTTGAAGATTTCCGAAGGCTGCAACAACCGCTGCAGTTTTTGCATCATCCCAAAACTGCGCGGCGATCTGGTGTCACGTCCGGCTGGTGACGTGCTGCGCGAGGCGGAGCGGCTGGTCGCGGCCGGCGTCAAGGAGCTTCTGGTCATCTCGCAGGACACCTCCGCCTACGGCGTCGACATCAAATATGCCGCGAGCCCGTGGAAGGACCGCGAGATCAGGGCAAGATTCTTCGACCTCGCAAACGAGCTTGGCGAGCTCGGCGCCTGGGTCCGCCTGCAATATGTCTATCCCTACCCGCATGTCGACGAGGTCATCGGCCTGATGGCCGAAGGCAAGGTGCTGCCCTATCTCGACATCCCCTTCCAGCATGCAAGTCCCGACGTGCTGCGTGCGATGAAGCGGCCGGCTGCGCAGGACAAGACGCTGGCGCGAGTCGCAGCGTGGCGCGCGCAGTGCCCGGAGCTGGCGCTCCGCTCGACCTTCATCGTCGGCTTCCCCGGCGAGAGCGATGCCGATTTCGCCTATCTGCTGGACTGGCTCGACGAAGCCGAGATCGACCGCCTCGGCTGCTTCAAATATGAGCCGGTGGCCGGCGCCACCTCCAACGCGTTGCCGAACGCCGTGCCGGATGAAGTGAAGCAGCAGCGCTATGACGTGCTGATGGCGCATCAGCAAAAGATCTCGGCGCGCAAATTGAAGCGCAAGGTCGGCACCAGGCAGCAGGTCATCATCGACGAGGTCGGCCCGACCGTCGCCAAGGGGCGCTCGAAGGCGGATGCGCCGGAGATCGATGGCGCGGTCTACCTGTCGAGCCGCAGGCCGCTCAGGGTCGGCGAGATCGTCACCGCAAAGATCGATCGGGCGGACCAGTATGACCTGCACGGCAGCGTCGCGGGATTTTGACATCCGCGGCGCATGGCCGTCCAGACTAATTCAGCGTCGATCCTGAGGATGTCGACTTCACGGTCCAGAGCTTCAGGAGACGGTGGGCGCTTTCAAGTGTCAAGCCGTCGAACTCGCGTTTGAGCTTGCTCAATTCCTCCGGCGCCATAACGCCGCTGGAAAACCGGGAGTTCAGGACGGCGCCGACGGTCTCCCAGCGCAGGCCCGCCACCCGGCACGGCACCAGAATGCCTTCGCTGCGCAGGCTCTGCATCAGCGGCCGGACCACCTCGACGCTGGCCTTCGACAGCTCAGCGAGCGCGGTAACGGTTTCCTCGTATTTTCGCGCCTGCGCGAAATCGAGCAGCGCGCGCTCATTGAGCCGGCCTTCCTTTTTGAGGCGCGCGATCACGAGCTTGGCCGAGGGGAAGTCGCGCGCGCGTGACATTTCCCGCTCCGCGCCGGCGGAGGCCGCGGCAACGGCGGCCCGGATTTCCTCGAACAGGAACGGCGGCGCCCGTGACAGCAGCCTGGTGCGGACCGTGTCCGTCGCCTCGCGCAGCAATGTCGAGCGAAGCTCCGATGGCAGATCGGCCCTGATCCCGGTCGCAATCGCGAGCTCGGGATCGGACGCCGCCTGCGCGATGACGATCGCAAAGCCTGTGGCGGAGACCCGCGCGCCGGGATTGTCGACCAGCCTGCGGCTGACGCTCGGGAAGCAGCGGGCCAGCAGCGCGTCGGTCACGATCTCCTGGAGCCACCAGCGGCCCGAGATCGCCAGCAGGTGTTTTTCGCCCTTTGTCTTGGCGAGCTCGATCAGGTCGTCCGCCGTGAGCCGCGCCGACTCGCTGAGAACCGGCGCTGCGATGGAAATGTCGTCGTATCGCGCCAGGCGGCGCATGACGGATGCTGGCGCCTGCCGGACCGGGGCGAGCTGGGCGCTCATCTCGGCGAGCGCAACGCGCGCGCCGACATCGGCGATGGCGCGAAGCTCGATGGTGTTGATCAGTCGCTCGAAGACGTCGCCGAACAGTTGGATCTGATCATCGCTGAAGCTGCCGGCCGACGCCAGAAACAGGGCGGTCACCCGCGCCGTCGTTTCCGCGCATTTGTCCGCGTTACGGGCGGCGACCGCCGCTTCGAGCTCGTCGCAGATCGATAAGAATGCAAGGGACATCGCTCATCCTGAGCGCGGGACATTCACAGTGGTTAACCGAACCTACAGATGGCGCCTAAACGTTTGGTAAAGCTGCAACCACCCGGTGCAGCGCTCAGCTACCGCGCCATGCTCGCCGATGCGGGGAGACCTGCAGACGATCCGACTGCGGCCGCTTGCTCGATCCTATCGGCATGTGGTCGGAACTCGCTTGACACCGCCCGCCGTCTGGCTGTATGGCCGCGTTCCATGATTTCCAACCGGACCCACCGCCGCGCCGCTTTCCGCCGTTGCATCAGCAACGACGATGGGCTCCGCCGTGTCCGACGACCACGCTGAAGATCTAAAACTCCAGCAACGTTCTCGAGAAGGCCGCTAGCCCCAAAAAGGCTCGCGGCCTTCGCGCATTTTTGGCCCCGAAAACCCGTTTCAACCAGAGGAGACCGACCATGACCATCTGTCCGTTCGACCATCTGATGGACATCACCGCGCGCCCGAAAACCGTATTCGTGCGCGGCGAAGGCTCCTTTCTATGGGACGACACCGACAAGCGCTACCTCGATTTCGTCCAGGGCTGGGCGGTGAACTGCCTCGGCCACTCCCCGGCCGTGGTGGCCGACGCGCTGACGGCGCAGGCGAAACGACTGCTCACGCCAAGTCCGGCGTTTTACAACGACACCAGCCTGAAGCTTGCGAAGGCACTCGTCGCACACAGCGCCTTCGATCAGGTCTTCTTCGCCAATTCCGGCGCCGAAGCCAACGAGGGCGCCATCAAACTCGCGCGCAAATACGGCGCTCTGCACAAGGGTGGCGCGTTCGAGATCATCACTTTTGAGGGCGGCTTCCATGGCCGCACGCTGGCGACCATGTCGGCCTCCGGCAAGAAGGCTTTTGAGCCGCTGTTCGAGCCAAAGGTGCCCGGCTTTCGCAAGGCGACATTGAACGATCTCGCCTCGGTCGAGCAGCTGATCGACAAAAATACCGTCGCCGTGATGCTGGAACCTGTCCAGGGCGAAGCCGGGGTGTGGCCCGCGACCGACCAGTTCCTGCAACAATTGCGGGCCCTGACGAAGGCGCACGGCCTGCTCTTGATCGTCGACGAGATCCAAACCGGCATGGGGCGCACCGCAAAACTGTTCGGCTACGAGCATTCTGGCATCGCGCCCGACATCATGACGCTCGCCAAAGGCATTGCCGGCGGCGCGCCGCTTGCGGCGCTTCTTGCGACCGAAAAAGTCTCGTGCTTCGAGCATGGCGACCAAGGCGGTACTTTTAACGGCAACCCGCTGATGTGCGCGGCGGGGCTTGCCGTGCTCGACGTCGTCGCCACGCCTTCTTTCCTGAAGTCGGTGGCGGAGACGGGCCGCTTTCTGGAGAGCGAACTGCAAAAACTCTCCGCGCGGCACGGGCTCGGTGAAGTCCGCGGCCGGGGGCTTCTGCTCGCCGTCGACCTCAAGCTGCCGATCGGAGCCGCGATCGTGGCGCAGGCGTTCGCGGATGGCCTTCTGCTGAACGCGCCGCGGCCGGACACGCTGCGCTTCATGCCCGCGCTCAACGTCACGCGCGCGGAGATCATGTTGATGATCGACGGTCTCGACGCGGTCCTGACCAAATCGGGCGCCGCGCGGCGCGTGGCGTGAGGCGCAGGCCTCTCCCCGCAAGCGAGAGGCCGCGGAGGCTGACACAGCGCCGGCTATTCGGCCTTCGGCCTCGCCTGACCTTCGATCAGACCGAGCAGGCGGGCGAACCGGCTGCGCGATGGCGCCTCCGCCTCCTCGACGACATCAGGCGCGAGGCTGACCAGGATGAAATGGTTGATCAGTTCGATCGTCACGTGAAAGCGTCCGCCTTCTGCGTCCACATATTCGATGCTGGTCGCATGCCCTTCCGACGACTTGCTGTGGGGAGTCCAGCGCAGCGCCGTGCCGAGGTAGCGGATCATCTCGCCGACCGTGTGCGGATGCCCCTTCCCTTCCGGCAGCCGCAGGATCTCGCGCGCCTTCGAGTTCATGGTCAGGACGCGGGCGTCGTCGGTCGTGCGCTTGCCGTCCATGATCGGGACGGCCGCGATGATGCCCACGGGAGAGCGGTCGTACAGGATCCGGAGCAGATCGACCTTCTCGTTGAGCAGACTCATATAGCTCAAGACGAAGATCGGCTTGCTGCGCTCGGACGCGGCCAGCGGCAGCATCATCGCTTCCCAATACACGTTGCGGTTCGACAAGGACGAAATGTAACGCGCATAGATCGGCTGGTTCTCCGCCAGGCACTCGTCGTAGAGATCCTTGATGCTGTTGGCGGTGGCGAACTGCATTTCAGAGGTCAGCGTGCCGCGCATGTCCCGCCCGACCGCCGCGATGTAGCTGTCGCTCTGGCCGATCACGAGATACTCGCCGCCGATCTTCAGCGCGAGCAGGGTCTGGTCGAACATGTTCGCCTCGGAGAACATGTCGCGCAGCCGCGGCTGCTGGCTAACCCGCTGGAACAGCCATCGCCGATAGGCCAGATCGAGCGACCGCGCGTGGATCTGCTCATCGATGGCCTTGCCTTTCCAGGCCTGGATTGCGGCGCGACGATCGGCGCCGATATCTTCCGAGCGCTCCGGCACGATCGGCGCCGGCCGAAGCGGCGCGGCTTGGGCGCCCGACATCTGCGCCATGGCAACTCTTTCTCCCGGCTCTCGACCACGAATCGCGGTCGAACGATCAGGTGAGCCTGCATTGAGAGCTGCACAACGACAAGCCGCGACCGTTCACATGGCGACTTAAGTTGTTAAGCTGTGCTTAAGCACGTACCGAAATACCGAATGCGGATGCGCTCCTACCCGCCCTTCACGGCGCCCGCCGTCAACCCGGCGACGATCTGGCGCTGGGCGAAGATCGTGAGCAGCAGTACGGGAAAGGTGACGATCAGGGCGGCGGCCGCAAGCGGTCCCCAGCTCAGCTGGTCGAAGGAAATCATGTTGTAAACCGCAACCGGAAGCGTCCGCGTCTCGCGGCCGGCCAGCACGATGCCGAACACAAAATTATTCCAGGAGAAGATCACCGCGAGGATGAAGGCGACCGCAAGCCCCGGCTTGGCGATCGGCAGCGCCACATGGCGGAATACCTGCCAGCGCGTCGCGCCGTCGATCAGCGCAGCCTCCTCGAGTTCGAGCGGCGTGGTTTCGAAATAGCCGATCATGATCCAGATCACGATCGGCACGGTCACCACCAGGTGGATGATGATCTGCGGCCACAGCGTGCCGAGCAGCCCGAGCCACTGGAACAGCAGGAACAGCGGAATGAGGTAGGACAGTCCCGGCGTGATGCGCGCGATCAGGATCACGATAGCGGATTTTTTCGCAGCCATCCGCGCAATGCCGTAGCCGGCGGGCACCCCGACCAGCATCGCCAGCAAGGTCGCGGTGCCGGTCACCACGAGCGAGTTCTTGAAATAGGTCAGGAAGCGGTTGGACGCGAGCACATCGGTGTAGTTCGACCAAGCAAAGTGCTCGGGGATCAGCACCGGTGGATAGGCGGCGTTGTCGACCTCGAACTTGACCGACAGCGAGATCATCCAGAGGAAGAACAGGATCGCCGGCGAGACGATGAGAAACACCGACAGCCACAGCCCGATCCGGCCGATGACGAAGCGGATGCTCATGCCCCACCTCCGATCTCGGTCCATTGTGCACGTTGCCGCAGGTATAACAGCAGCGCCGCCAGCGCGACGATCAGCAGGAACAGGATCACGGCGATCGCCGAACCATAGCCGAGGTCGTAATAGGTGAAGGCGACGCTGTAGAGGTAGAGGTTGATGGTCTCCGATGCGGTGCCAGGTCCGCCCTGCGTGATCGCGAAGATGATGTCAAAACTCTTCACCGCATCGATCATGCGCACCATGGCCGCGATGAACAGGAATGGCGAGATCAGTGGCAGCGTGATGTAGCGGAACATCTGCCAGGCGGTTGCGCCGTCGATCAGCGCGCCCTCGTAGGGCTCGGTCGGGATTGCCGCGATGCCGCCGAGCACGATCAGCATGATCAGCGGCGTCCATTGCCAGGTCTCGACCAGAACCAGGGACGGGATCACTGTTGCCGGGTGGAACACCCAGAGCTGCGCCGGCACTCCGACGAGCGACAGCAGGTAGTTGAGCACACCGAGCTGCGGGTGGAACATCATGGTCCACACCAGGGCGATCGCGACGGGGGTCGCCATCATCGGCATGATGAAGATCCCCCGCAGCACGCCGCGGCCCCGGAAGTTGGCATGAAACACGACGGCCGCAAAGGTCCCGAACACCAGCGGCAGCACGACCGACAGCAAGGTGTAGACGAGTGTATGCGCGACCGCCTCCACGAAGCGGGGATCGCTCGGCAGCCGCAGGTAGTTCGCGAACCCGACGAAGATGGTCGGCGAACCGACCTTCCACTCGTTCAGGCTCATCCAGATCGTGAATGCCCACGGGAAAACGATCACCGCGAGCACCACGACCAGCGCCGGGATCACGAATGGCCAGTACGAGGGACGTCGCCATTCCCGTTCGGCCGACGCGGTGACGTCGGCCGCACCGGTACGCGCTTCGAAAACGGAGCTCACGTCTTTTCACTGCGCTCCAGAATGGGCCGGAACTGTTCGTGCGCCTTCTTCAGCTCGGTGGCAGGGTCAGCCCCCGACAGCGTCGCCGTCAGCGCGGAGCCGACGATGTCGCGGAACTCCGCCACCGGAATGATCACCGGGAGCCCAAGCTTCGAGATCTTTGCGGAAGAGATCACCGACTGCAGCCATTCCGCGGGCATTTTTACACCGCTGCGCGTCGCCGGATCGTCCAGCACCGAATTGCGGAACGGCACGCCTCCGCCCGCCTGCAGCAGCCGCGCGCCCTGCGCGCGCGAGACCATCCACTGGCACAGCAGATAGGCCGCTTCCTTGTTGGGGCTGGCCTGGGCGATCCCGATACCGTCGCCATAAGTCGCGGAATATTGTCCCTTCGGCCCGGCCGGCACCACGGTGTAGCCGACCTTGCCGACGACGCGCGAGGCCGTCGGATTTTCCAGTGGCGGCGCCCAGCCGACACCGTCGATCCACATCGCCGCGCGGCCTTGCGTGAATGCCGCCATCGACTCCATCCAGTTGAAGCCGGCGACGCCGGGCGGTGCGACCTTGGTCAGCAGGGTCTGATAGAGTTTGGTCGCCTCGATCGCCTCCGGCCCATCGGTCAGGATGTTGCCGTTGGCATCGAGGAACTCGCCGCCATAGTTCAGGAAGAAATTGGTCCAGAGCGTCATGTTGGCGTTGCGCAGGCCGCGTCCGACGAAGCCGAACGTCCCTTCCTTCGGATCGGTCAGCTTTTCGGCTGCGGCCA
>NZ_JAFATE010000595.1 GCF_019244115.1 Bradyrhizobium sp. | reverse complement strand
TGTTTACGGACTGCGAGGTGCCGGAGGAGAACGTGCTCGGCGATGTCGGCCGCGGCGTTGGCGTGCTGATGTCGGGGCTGGACTATGAGCGCGCGGTGCTGGCCGCGGGGCCCCTCGGCATCATGCAGGCCTGCATGGACGTGGTGCTACCTTACGTGCACGAGCGCAAGCAGTTCGGCGAGCCGATCGGCACCTTTCAGCTCGTGCAGGGCAAGCTCGCCGACATGTACACCACGATGAACGCCTCGCGCGCCTATGTCTATGCGGTCGCCAAGGCCTGCGATCGCGGCGAGACCACGCGCGAGGATGCCGCCGGCGCCATCCTTTACGCGGCGGAGAAGGCGACGGAGTGCGCGCTGGATGCGATCCAGCTCCTCGGCGGCAACGGCTACATCAACGATTATCCGACCGGGCGGCTGCTGCGCGACGCAAAGCTTTACGAGATCGGCGCCGGCACCAGCGAGATCCGCCGCATGCTGATCGGCCGCGAGCTGTTCGAGAAATCGGCGTAGCTAGTTCTTCACGATCACCAGCGCGCCGACCGCGACGCGGTTGTAGAGATCGACCACGTCATCATTGGTCATGCGGAAGCAGCCCGAGGACACCGCCTGTCCGATCGTCTCCGGCTCGTTGGAGCCGTGGATGCGGTACAGCGTCGAGCCGAGATAGAGCGCGCGCGCCCCGAGCGGATTTTCGATGCCGCCGACCATGTGGCGCGGCAGGTCCGGGCGCCGCGCCAGCATCTCGCGCGGCGGCGTCCATTCCGGCCACTCCTTCTTGGCGGAGACATGGTGCACGCCGCCCCAGCGAAAACCGTCGCGGCCGACCCCGATGCCATAGCGCAGCGCCTGGCCGCCGCCCTGCACGAGATAGAGCCGCCGCTCGGCGGTATCCACCACGATGGTGCCGGGCGCATAGCTCCCCGGGTAGTACACGGTCTCGCGCGGGATCGGGCTGGCACCGCCAAAAAATTGCGGCCCAAAGCCCATGGTCTGTCGGGTGTCCATCCATTGAGCGCTGGCCTGATTGCCCGCCGCGAGCAGGCCGACGACCGCAATCAGGATCACACGCACACGAATCATTGCCATCCCCCCACAAAGCACAATCGAGCTATAAATTTTCGGGCGCGGAAAAGTTTCCCAAGCGGTTGCGAAAATGTGCTGCGGCTTCGTAGAATCGCCCGGACGAGACTGGCCATAACCGGCGCGCTTGCGCAAGCCACGGCCGTGTGAGCGGGCGGGTTTCACCGCTCCCGTGACCGGATGCACACGGCCCGGCCGGGCCGCTGAAACCGCCATTAGCCTGGACGCGCACCAGGCCTGAGGCGATGGCTGCAATGTCGCCGCCCCCTTTGACGAAAGGCCCGAACAATGATTGATCTGCCACCGATTGCGCTGCGACCAATGCGCGAACGGGAGTGGAACGAATGAACGGTGCGGAGAGCCTGGTACGGACGCTGGTCGCGGGGGGCGTCGACGTCTGCTTCACCAACCCCGGCACCTCCGAGATGCATTTTGTCGCGGCGCTGGACCGCGTCGAGGGCATGCGCTGCGTGCTCGGCCTGTTCGAGGGCGTGGTGACGGGAGCCGCCGACGGCTATTTCCGCATGAAGGGCACGCCGGCCTCGACGCTGCTGCATCTCGGCCCTGGCCTCGCCAACGGGCTTGCCAATCTGCACAACGCCAAGAAGGCGCATTCGGGCATCGTCAATATCGTCGGCCAGCATGCGACCTATCACATCGGCTACAACGCGCCGCTCACCTCCGACATCGAGGGTCTGGCGCGGCCGATGTCGGCGTGGGTGAAAACCTCGCCCGATGCGAAATCGGTCTCCGCCGACGGCGCCGCGGCGATTGCGGCGGCCAAGAGCGCGCCGCCGCAGATCGCCACCCTCATCCTGCCCGCCGATACCGCCTGGAACGAGGCCGACGGCATTGCGCCGGTCGCGGCGCCCGGCCAGCGTCCCGGCTACTCCTCCGAGGCCGTCGACACCGCGGCCAGGGTGCTGCATGGCCATGGCGCCGAAACGTTGCTGCTGGTCACCAATGGCGGGCTGACCGAGCAGGGGCTGGCACTGGCGCAGCAGATCGCCGGCAAGACCGGCTGCACCGTGATGGGCCAGACCTATCATCCGCGCATGGCGCGCGGCCGCGGCCGGTTCTCGATCAATCGCATCCCCTATGTGATCGAGCAGGCGCTGCCGATCCTGAAAAATTTCCGCCACATCGTGCTGGTCGAGGCGAGCGATCCCGTGGCGTTCTTTGCCTATCCGAACAAGCCGAGCATCTTGAAGGCCGACGGCTGCGAGGTGCATCGCCTGACGGCATGGGGCGAGAACTCGGTCGCGGCACTGGAGGCGCTGGCCTCCGGCCTCGGCGCCGGTCCGAAGGACGTCAAGCCGCAGCAGCACCCGGAACTGATCAAGCCGACCGGGGCGCTGAACCACACCACGATCGCGCAGGCGATCGCCTGTGCGATCCCGGAAAATGCCATCGTGGTGGACGAGTCCATCACCACGGGCCGCGGCTTCTTCCCGCCGACGGCGGCGGCGGCCCCGCATGACTGGCTGCAGAACATGGGCGGTTCGATCGGCTTCTCGACGCCGGTCGCGACCGGCGCCGCGGTCGCCTGCCCGGACCGCAAGGTGCTCTGCATGGTCGGCGACGGCAGCGCGATGTACACCATCCAGTCGCTCTGGACCCAGGCGCGCGAAAACCTCGATGTCGTCACCATCGTGTTCGCCAACCGGATCTACCAGATTCTGCGTGGCGAGTTCGATGGCGTCGGCGCTGGCGAGCCCGGCCAGCGCGCGCTGGACATGCTGAGGATCGACCGGCCGACCATCGATTTCGTCGCGCTCGCCAAGGGCATGGGCGTTGCGGGCCGCGCCGTCACCACGGCCGACGAGTTCAACGCCGCGCTGGCGGAAGCCATCGCCGAGCCGGGCCCGCGGCTGATCGAAGTGCGGATGTAGCGGGCGGGCGCTCCGTTCAGACTGCCGGTTGTCAGTGCCGTCATTGCGAGCAGCGAAACTCCGAGGCAATCTGGGTCGGTCATTCCGGGATGGTCCCAACGAGGCCGTGCGAAGCGCCGACCGATGGGACCAGACCAGGAATCTCGAGATTCCGTTCGATGCTTCGCATCGCCCCGGAATGACTCGTGCGTCGGGCGTGGATAGCCTCGCTCCTGGCAATGACGGATCGACTGGGAGCCACATGCACACCGAGCTGAACAAACTCCTCAGTGCCCTGCAGGAGTTTTACGCCCGCGAAAAGTTCCTGTTCGAACGGGATCTCGGCGAGCGTGCGCTGACGCATCGCCTGGCGGTCCACATGGAGAAGCATTTTCCGGGCTGGGAGATCGATTGCGACTACAATCGGCTCGGTGAGCGGACGCTCCGCCTGCCACGCGGCGCGATCGTCTCGACCGACGATCACTTAGGCAAATCCGTCTATCCCGACATCGTCGTGCACCAGCGCGCCATCCCCAACAATTTGCTCGCGATCGAGGTCCGCAAGGCCAGCAATCACGGGGCGATCGATCACGATCAGCACAAGCTGCGCGCGCTGACCGACCCGCATCTGTGGTTCGCCTATTGGATCGGCGTCCTGCTGACGCTCGGCAAGACCAAGATCACGGCCTCGGAGCTCTATGTCGGCGGCAGCATCGATCAAGCGCTGTCGCTCTGGTTCGCCGACCGCCTGCGCGACAAGGGCCTCGGCGACTGAGGGCACTGATACATCCGGCTGTTGGCACTGATTAGCCAAGACGTGGATGCCCGGCACAAGGCCGGGCACGACGAGTTGATAGCGGCAAACCGCATAAGCCGGACCGAGCCTGCTGCAGGATCAGAAATGAGCGATCGTCCTGCTTCGGGCAACCCTCCACCGCGACCTGCGCGCATGGCGCCACCCAAAAGAAGCGGCCGCCCGGAGGCGGCCGCAAGACATCCAGACGGATGGTTCGGTCGGTCTTATTGCTTGCTCATCGAATCTTCGCCGCTCTTCATCGACGACTTCTTCGACTTGTGCGACTTCTTGCTCGTCTTCGACATCTCGCCCTTGCTCATGCTCTCGCCACCGGCCGCGGGCGCGGCGCCCTTGTCCTGGGCGAATGCGGTTGAGGACAGGAAGGCCAGCGCGGCGGTGGCGATGATGATCTTGCGCATGCGAAAAGCTCCGTGTTTCCCTTGAACCGGCGCACCATAACGGAACCTGTCCAGGAAGGGCTTGCTTTCAACGATCAGTTATTTGTGAGTGCGATGCGCGCCCCGGGCCACGCTTAAGTCATCCTATTGACTCTTTTCATTCTGTGCGCATGGGAACCGCCCTTCGCAAGCGGCGTTTGTTTGGCGGGCAGGTCGCTGGAGCACGGTCATGGACTGGCAGACGTACGGGCTGCACGTCGAGCCCCCGCCACACACGGATGAGGACGAATTTGCCTACGCCGCCGGCTGGACCATCTCCGGCCTTGCGACGCTGGGTACCATCATCGCGGTCTGGATCTTTGCGATCTGACGACAGAGGAGCGTCACCTCTCCTGGTGAAGCCATTCTGAAGCCCCGCCAACGGTCGCCCGGCGGCGGCGGTTGGCCAGGGGCGTCGGCGTGGCTTGGCGCCGCGATGTAGAATCCGCGTCGAATCCGCCACGGCACATGTTGCAAGCAGCACCGGCTGATTTTCCGAAGATTTCTGACGCAATTTCGCCACGGATGCGACTTTTCCGGCAACGGCCGGGTCGTCGGTATCCGAGGGGGCGGGCGGGTGAATTGCTTCACACTGGCGACATTTCCCGGGCGGTACTATGCTTGCGCGACATGGGGCTGTGGCCGCGATCGCTCGCGGCGGCTGTGCCAGCAAGGCGGGTTCAGACTCCTGAGAGCTGCCTGCAGGAAAAGATGTTGAGGCCGTTGAGCGCGGCGGCCCGGACTACCAGCAAATTCAGAGTGAGTGAGTTGGAGGACTGCGGAAGTCATCGCTCCAACAACACCGCCAAAGCTCTTTATCAGATCATTGATTAGATCCGACTGCGTATTGGAGTAGCGTTTGTATTGGGAGTAGCCATTTTGCGCGAGGCGACAGGTGCACGCGAAGGGCAGGCGTACCTGGACACTGTGGTCATTCTGACCGCGGCTTTTTTGGTCTGCATCCCAAGCTTGTTCAATGGCTTCCCTTTCATTTTCATTGATACGTCCGACTACATCATTCTGACGCCGCGCCTGTATCGCAGTCCCTTTTATCAGTTGTTCGTGTTTCTGACCGGATTTCGAATCAGTCTTTGGGGCGTCGTTGCGGTTCAAGCCGTCCTTGCAACGCATCTCGCCTACCTTGTTTTTTGCTCCTTTGCAGACCGCAGGCTGTTTCTGGCCGCCGTCGCTGTGTTGGCCATTGCGTCCAGCCTTCCAGTGTTCGTCGGCTTTGTGATGCCGGACATTTTCACGGGCATCATGTTCCTGGCGATCTATCTGCTCTGTTTCGAGTGGGGACGACGTGCGACACTGACCCGCGCCTATCTGTTCGGGGTGCTTGTCGTTGCGATCTCTGTCCATCTGTCGCACCTCCTGATGGCCGTTGGCATGACGCTTTTCTCGGCCGGCCTGGGGTTTTGGCAAAGCAAACCCACTCGCGCGGTGCGACCGGGTGTGTTGGTTGCAGCTGCGGCCTGTGGCCTCGCCGCCCTGGCAAGTGTCGGCTATAACAAGGCAGTGTTTGGCCGAGCGGAGCTTTCGCCGGCAGGTCAGAGCTTCTTGCTGGCCAATCTCGTTGGCTATGGTCCGGCACGCGATGAGTTGCGCGAAACCTGCCCAGGCGCAGGTTACCGGCTCTGTGCATATCAAGCCGACCTTCCAGCCAATGCGGATCTGCTCTTGTGGCGACCGGGGCCCTTCGTGGCGCTTGGTGGGTTTGAGGCGATGCGGGAGGAATCGGCGGCCATCGTGCGAGCGACGCTGAGGGATCGGCCAGGTTCGGTCCTGATCGTGGTTGGCCAGAACTTCTTCAGAGCGCTGACCACCCTTGCGCCCGCGGCCAATATTCGGCCTCTTGCCGGGGCGGGCGAGGATACCGCGCCGCGCATTGCAGCTCTGATCGGCAAGGTCTATGGCGCGGGCGATGAGATCGCCTTCACCGCGAGCCGCCAGTCACGCGATACCTGGCCTGTGGCAGAGATGAATGTGGTGGGCATTGCCGTCGTTGCGCTCTCGGCTCTGATCATCCTTGGCCAGATCGTTCTCGGCTGGCGTCGGGATCGCAATTTCTCCGTGTTGGCGTTGTACATGGCCGCGGCATACTGCGGATCGTCGTTGATATGCAGTGCACTTTCGGGAGTCCATGATCGTTATCAGGC
Organism: Bradyrhizobium sp.; assembly: GCF_019244115.1. GTDB lineage: Bacteria > Pseudomonadota > Alphaproteobacteria > Rhizobiales > Xanthobacteraceae > Bradyrhizobium. Next base: position 627 of record NZ_JAFATE010000595.1, on the reverse strand, counting down.
GAGAGTGACCTGGCCGCTGGTCCTCGTTGCGCTCATGGTGGTCGCCCGGCAGCTCGATCGGCTCCGTCGTGGTGACGCCGCTTCTGATCTTGCGGTGGCTGCGCGATGAGCCGCGCCCAGTCCCAAAGCCCGCGCATCGCCGTGATCATCCCTTGCTACAATGAAGAGGCGGCGATCGAGGCCACGGTTGCCGGGTTTCGCGCTGCGCTCCCCGGCGCTACGGTGTTCGTCTACGACAACAACAGCCGCGATCGCACCGGCCATGTTGCCCGCGCGTCGGGGGCGATCGTGCGGGTCGAGCGGATGCAGGGCAAGGGCCATGTCGTCCGCCGCATGTTCGCGGACGTCGATGCCGACATCTATGTCATGGCCGACGGCGATGCGACCTATGACGCCGCGGCCGCGCCAAAACTGGTGGCAATGCTGCTCGACGAGCAGCTCGACATGGTCGTCGGCGCGCGACAGTCGGAAGTGGAGGAGGCCTATCGCCCTGGCCACCGTTTCGGCAACGCGATGCTGACCGGTATCCTGGCGCGGATCTTCGGCCGCTCTTTCACCGATGTGCTGTCGGGTTACCGCGTCTTCTCGCGCCGTTTCGTCAAGAGCTTCCCGGTGCTCTCGACCGGC
>NZ_JAFATE010000234.1 GCF_019244115.1 Bradyrhizobium sp. | reverse complement strand
GGGGAATTAGTCCTTCCGTCGTTGTGAGATTTGGTTTTCTTTCAATCTAGGGGCGACCACGAGGCGCCCCTACCTTCGACGATGGCCGTTGACGATGACCATTGACGATGACGTTAACGATGACCGTTGACGATGACGTTAACGATGTAGGGGCGACCCTCGTGGTCGCCCCTAGATTGAAAGAAAACCAAATCTCACAACGACGGAAGGACTAATTCCCCTTGGTGTGCTCGTCGAAGGCGGAGAGCACGGCCAGCGTGATCGCGGTTATGCCGGTCTTGATGGTCGGTCGGTTTTGCACCGGCGCGAACAGCGGCGAATGGTTCGACGGCAACGGCTGCGGACGCCAGCAGCTGTTTTGCAAATCGCCTCATCGCTCCCCGACAGGTTGCTTCGAGAGCTTATCACATCTCACCCAGCACGTCCCGGTGCATCCGTCCGCCGTAGAAATGAAAAAACGGCACCGCGGCGTCATGGCGCAGCGGACCTGTCGCCAGCCGCCGCTCCAGCTCGCCGAGCACATTCTTCGTCATCGGATGCAGATCCGCGAGCGGCTTCGAGCCGATCTCGACCCAGACCAGTTCGACGAGCTCGGCATCCGCATGCACCACGCCGTCGACGCGATGAGTGATGGCGGAGGCATCCGCGGTGAAGAAGCGCGTGTCAAAGCGCCTGACCCGGCCGGGCGGGGTGATGGCGCGAGCGACAAAAAACAGTCCGGATGGATCGGGCAGCAGGCCGGCATCCGAAAACGGCTGCCAGGGCCCGTCGAGCTTTGCACGACCTTCCGTCTTGCGCCCAAGGCAAAGACCGGTCTCCTCGCAGGCCTCGCGGATCGCCGCCACCGCCAACGATTTTGCGCGCGAGGGCGAGATCTTGGGGCTGCCTTGCAGCAGTTTTGCTTCGAGCTCTCCGGGAATCGGAGCTGCCACCGGGATGCGATAATCAGATTTGTCGACGCGGCCGCCGGGGAAGACGAATTTTCCGGGCATGAACACCACCTTATCGTGGCGCCGGCCGACCAGCACTTTTGGCACCGCGCCAGAGCGGTCGACCAGGATCAGCGTCGCGGCGTCCTTCGGCCGGTAATAGGGATGATGGTCGGCCTCTTTCTCCTCCACCTTGTCGTCTTTGATGGCCTGCGCGGCGTCGCTCATCTCCATCCCCAATCGATCGGTCTGCTTTTCTTAGACCGGCGGAATATGCTCCGGCGGGTTCTCGTCAAAACCGTGCATGCGCAGCGCCCATTGCAGGGCCACGACGGTCCCCTTGACCGGCTGCAGCAGCACCAGCGAGGCCAGGAAGGTGAAAGGCAGATAGACCGCAAGCTGCAGCGGTACCGGCGGCGAATAATTGGTCTCGATGAACAATGCGAAGGGCACCACGATATGCCCGACAATGACGATCACGAGATAGGCGGGCAAGTCGTCGGCCCGGTGCGCGGAAAAATCCTGACCGCAATGCGAGCAGGAATCCGCCGTCTTCAGGAAGGCGCGAAACAGTTTTCCTTCGCCGCAGCGCGGGCAGCGGCCACGAAAACCGCGCTTCATCGCAGCCCAGACGTCGCGCTTTTCGGCAAGTCCGGTCTCGCGCGTCCAAGTCATCGTCTTGGTGGTGGTCATCGCTTCCATGACTTGCCTTTCTTCGCCTTTCCGGCGCGCTTCTTGTCCGTCTTGCGGCCCGTCTCGCGCTTGACCTTGGCGGCCTGCTTCTGGCCGCGTGCTGCCTTCGGCACGCCGCGGCGCCGGTCGCGCGGCGCGGTCTCGGCCGCGCCGAGCAGCTCGAACCGCAGTGCGCCTGCGACTGGCGCAGCTTCTACCAGACGGACATCGACGACGTCCCCCAGCCGGTGCATGGCACCGCTGCGCGATCCGACCAGCGCGTGCCTTGCTTCGTCATAGTTGAAATATTCCGTGCCGAGGGTGCGGATCGGCACCAGTCCGTCGGCGCCCGTATCGTCGAGCTTGACGAACAGGCCGGCGCGCGTGACGCCGGAAATGCGGCCCTGAAACGTGGCGCCGACCCGGTCGGCGAGATGATGGGCGATCAGGCGGTCGGCGGTTTCACGCTCGGCCTTCATGGCGCGCCGTTCGGTCACCGAGATCTGCGCGGCCACCTCGCTCAGCTCATCCGGTGTTGCGCCTTCGGGCAGCGCGCCTTCGCCGAGGCCAAGGCCGCGGATCAGGGCGCGGTGCACGATCAGGTCGGCGTAGCGCCGGATCGGCGAGGTGAAATGCGCGTAGCGGCGCAGGTTGAGGCCGAAATGCCCATAATTTTCGGCGGAATATTCCGCCTGCGCCTGGGAGCGCAGGATCACCTCATTGACCAGGGCCTCGTAGTCCGCGCCCTGCACGTTGGCGAGCACGCGATTGAACAGCGACGGGCGCAGCGGGCCGCCCTTGGCGAAAGGCAGATCGAGC
>NZ_JAFATE010000215.1 GCF_019244115.1 Bradyrhizobium sp. | reverse complement strand
TGGGCACGGCGCAAGCGCCTTTGCCCACCCTACGGCACTTCGCTTCGCTCGCAATGACGTCACTGTTTGAGGCACGCGCCCACGTTCTCGCGGCGGAAATCCGTCCGAGCTGTTGATCGCAATTCGCCCTCGATAGATGAGAGGGCGCAGGGAATGCCGGGTGAAGGCCTCACCCATGGCCCCCGTGCAGTAAAAAAGCACGGGGAAGGAACCACAGGTTCAGCCGGATCATCCGGCATTCCCTGCGCGACGGTGTTACGGCTTATAACGCGCTCTCCCCGGGGACCGGGCTTTCTTGCCCCCGTCATCAGCGAGATCATCTCTCGCCGACTTGACCTCAGCGTCGGGAGGCCAGGACCACATGCCTTCGCCGTCCGCGCCGACGATGCTCGTCTCGCATCATCTTCGCGGCCATCGCATCCCCGCCTCACGTCTCGTGACGATCGCGATACGCCCCTCCGCAAGCGAGGCGGGATGTGCAACCGTACTTCGTTTTTTCAGAATAGGTCAAACGAATTATTTTTGCGCGCGGGGCTTTACAGGCTTGCCGGGCTGGTCACTGATTTGCCCGACGGGCAGTCACGGTGCTTGTCACATAGAGCGCGATGCCCGATTGCTGAAACTGCGCGCCGTCGTTCAACGGGCACAGCCCCCATGGCGGGGAGCCGCTCCCCGATCGACTGGGTCGTGAATGACCGGTTGCTGCAATCGTCATCGACATGGAGACGCCATAAGATGGAGCAAAACGGAATGATGTCGGAGCCACGAGAACGCAAATGCTGCAAGCCTGCCTGAACGGTGGATTATCGAAGTCTACGCATCCCGGAGTGCCGATGTCGGCATCGGAGCTTGCATGTGACGCCGTCGCCGTACGAGCGGCCGGCGCGGAGGAGCTTCATATTCACGTTCGCGCAGAGGACGGCGCGGAAACCCTGGAGCCGTCCGCTCTTGCTAAGACCATCCAAGCTATTCGACGCGCTGTCCCTGGAATGCCGATCGGAGTCGGGACCGGTGCTTGGATCATGCCGGGAGGCCGGCGGCGACATCGTCACATTCGCGACTGGACGGAGAAACCCGACTACGCCTCAGTTAACTTGGGCGAAGCGGACGCACCCGAGGTGATAGACCTCCTGACAATTGGTGGTATCGACGTTGAAGCAGGGCTTTGGAACAGCCAAGACGCTGAGAGATTCGTCGCCGAAATAGATTTCAAGAAATGCCTGCGAGTTTTGGTAGAAATGACCAGCGGCAATGGTGAAGAGGCGTTGAGAGAGGCGTACCAAGTTTTCTCGATACTTGGGAGAGCAGATTGCGCTTTGCCTATCCTGTTGCATGGAGAAGCCGGTAGCGTTTGGCCCTGCGTTCGCGAGGCCTGGCGCCTCGATCTCTCGACCAGGATTGGCTTCGAGGACGGAGTTCACCTACCGAATGGTGCTGTGGCTGCGAACAATGCCGATCTGGTCCGCGCAGCAATACAACTTCGCGGATAACCCCACCGTGCTGGGCCCATTACGCCTTTTGCAGCCGCGCGCCAATTTGGTCGCTTTCGAAACAATTTGGACATTCCGCGAGCCGCACTGACCGAGCCCGACTCTGGGAAACAGCAAGCGTAGGGTGGGTTAGCGGCTGCCTTGCCTCGAAGCGGCGAAGGCAGCCGCGTAACCCACCGTCGTCACGCAGTGTTTAATTCCAGTCGCAGGCGCGGAAACGGAATCCGACCGTCGTTGCGCGTTCGTTCCAGCGGATCTATCGAACACGGCGGCCGCTAACCCACCTACGCGGTATGCGACGATCATCGGGACTCTCAACCGATCTTCCGAGGTGGTACTGTCATCGAGCGTGATGGATGTCGCCGATGCAAATTGCCGTTCATGAAAGCCGAACCGACCGGATGTCTGGTGCGGAGTTCCGGGCCTTCCAGGCCAGACGACCGGATCACGAGCGCTGGGAACTCCTCGGAGGTGTCGCCATGATGACGACCCCTCCGACGATTGCCCATAACCAGATCTCGAGCAATCTGGAGCGGCTCCTGAACCACGGGCTGGCGCAGCACGCGCCATCGCTGCTTGCGACACAGCGGCCGGGCCTCGACCTCGGCGAAGGCGACTACAGAACTGAGCCTGACGTCGGCGTCATCGACGCCGACTACGATGCCGGCCAGCGCTTCGTTGCGAGGGCGCACCTACTGGCGGAGGTGGTGTCCGACACCGACACGATGATCTGCCCGACACGGATCGCCGGTGGATCGACGTGAAGCGGGGTCTCTATGGCTCACATCCTCACTGTACGGCCGTGCTCGTCATCGCGCAGGATCGCATGGAGGCCGAACTCGATCTCAAGACCGACGCGGGCTGGACGTCCTCGGTCCTGCAAGGCGGCGACGCGGAACTGTCGATCCCGGGGTTCGGTCTGCGCTGCTCCGTTGCTGATCTCTACGAGAGGACCCCGCTGCAGCCGCGCTCGCGTGGATAGGGTTGCTGTATTCTCCCGTCATTGCCCGGCTTGACCGGGCAATCCAGTAAGCCGCGGCCCATCGGCTCAATCACCGACGTCTCTGGAGTACTGGATGCCCCTCATGCAGCGGGGCATGACACGGGAGTGGGTTAGCGCCTGTCTTGCTCGAATAGGCGAAGGGAGGCGCATAACCCACCGTCGTCATGTGATGCATGATTGCAGCCGGTGCACGGAAACAAAGACGGTTGGTTACCCGACCGCCGTTGCGCGATCGTTTCCGGCGGATCTATCGAGGACGGCGGCCGCTAACCTACCCTACGCGGTCTTGCTCAAATGTTCGCGGCGAGATCGGTGAGTTCGTCGAACAGGACTCCAGTGTCCGCCAACATCCGCTCGATCTCGTCGGTGGCGTCAGTGAGCGGCCTCCTCGAGGTGTCGATCACGAGCTCGCTTTTCTCCGGCGGCTGGTAGTCGTTGCCGATCCCCGTAAACCCCTTCAGCGCACCGGCGCGGGCTTTTGCGTAATGGCCCTTCGGATCGCGCTCCTCGCAGACCTCCGCCGGCGTGGCGACATAGATCTCGCGGAACGCCGTATCGGCGATGCGGCGCGCCGCGGCGCGGTCGTCCCGCGCGGGCGAAACCGCCGCGACGATGGCGATGTGGCCGTTCCGAGCGAGGTGGGTCGCGACCTCGGCGATGCGGCGGATGTTTTCGCTGCGGTCCTCGGGCGAGAAGCCGAGATCGCCGTTCAGGCCGGCGCGCAGGGTGTCGCCGTCGAGCAGGATCGGCGAGCCGCCCCGTGAAAACAGCCGCCGCTCCAGCGCGCGCGCCAGCGTCGACTTGCCGGCGCCGGGGAGGCCGGTGAGCCAGACCACGGCGCCGTTGTGGCGATAGCGCGCCGAGCGTTCGTCCGGCCGCAGCGCCGATTCCACCGGCACGATGTCGACGGGGACCGCGCGGCGCGCGGCGTCGACCGACAGCACGAGGCCGCCGCCGGCGATGCGGCCATTGAGCTCGATGACCAGCCGGCCGAGGCGCGGGTTATGAGCATAGGCATCCGCGGCGATCGGCTGCGCCAGCGAGATGTCGATCTCGCCGACATGGTTGCGGCCGATCGCGGCATTTTCGACGCTCGACAATTCGCCGGGATCGACCGCCTTGTCGATCGCGACCACGACGGCGCGCGCCTCGCGGGTGCCGAGCCGGACCAGGATCGCAGCGCCCACCGCGAGCGGCTTGTCGTGCAGCCAGAAGATCCGCGCGCGAAGCCGGCGGGTGTCCTGCGGGCTCTGACCGACATGCGCGATCACGTCGCCGCGCTCGACAAACAGTTCGCGGTCGAGCGTGATGCCGACCGAGCGGCCGGCACCCTGCTTAGCTGTCAGCGACGTGACCGGCCAGCTCTCCACGGACTTGATCTTGGCGATCTTGCCGGCGGGCATGATGACGATCTCGTCGCCGGCGACAAGACTGCCCGACTCGATGCGGCCCGCGACGATGCGGCGGTCGTCGAACTTGTAGATCGCCTGCACCGGCAGCCGCAGCGGCAACGCTTCCAGCGGCCGCGCCGGCTCGAGCGCGTCGAGCGCCTCGACCACGGTCGGCCCGCGATACCAGCCGATCCGCGGCGTATGAATCTTGACCCCGTCGCCGTCGCGCGCCGAGATCGGAATGATCGCCGCCGGATTGACGCCAAGGCCGGCCAGGTGCGCGGAAATCTCGTCGCTGATCTCGGCAAAGCGCGGCGCCGAAAAATCCACGCGGTCCATCTTGTTGACGACCACCACGACCTGCTTGATGCCGAGCAGATGCAGCAGGTAGCCGTGGCGGCGGGTCTGGTCGCGCACGCCTTCGAGCGCATCGATGATCAGCACCGCGCCGTCGGCCTGCGACGCGCCGGTGATCATGTTGCGCAAGAATTCGGCATGGCCGGGCGCATCGATCAGCACGACGTCGCGCGCATTGGTGCGGAAGCGGATCTGCGTGGTGTCGATGGTGATGCCCTGATCGCGCTCGGTCTGCAGCGCGTCGAGCAGGAACGACCATTCGAACGGCATGCCGCGCCGTGCGCTGACGGCTTTCAGCATCTCCAGCTTGCCCTCGGGCAGGCTGCCGGTCTCATGCAGCAGACGGCCGACCAGCGTCGACTTGCCGTGATCGACATGGCCGACGATGACGATGCGCACTTGCGGGCGGGTGGTGCCGTTCGGGGTTGCCGAGAGGGCCGCAGGGAGGATCATGTTCATGGGCTGCCACGCAAGAAGTTGTCAGAGATAGCCGGCGACACGGAGCCGCTCGAACGCATCTTCGGTCTCGTGATCGAGCGCGCGGCCGGCGCGCTCCGGCACCTTGGTCTTTTCCAGTTCGACCAGGATCTCGTCGATGCTCGATGCACTGGACGCGACCGGAAACGTGATGTCGGCATCGCCGAGCGAACGATAGCGCTTGCCGTTCTTGGCGAGATAAAGCGGAATGATCGGGATGTTTTCGCGCCGCGTATAGGCCCAGATGTCGGCCTCGGTCCAATGCAGGATCGGGTGGATGCGCAAGTGCGCGCCCGGCGGCGGCGAGGCGTTGAAATGATCCCAAAATTCCGGCGGCTGGTCGCGCACGTCCCATTCGCCTTCGGTGCCGCGCGGCGAGAACACGCGCTCCTTGGCGCGCGTCGCTTCCTCGTCGCGGCGGATGCCGGCGATCAGCCCATCAAAGCCGTGCTTGACGAGGGCGAGTTTCAGCCCCTCGGTCTTGCGCGCGGCTGAACGCGCCGCCGGCGGCAGCGTCGGGTCGACCGCGTCGATGGGCGGGCAGGGCTCGACCTTCAGATCGAGTCCCCATTCCCGCGCGTAGGCGTCGCGGAAAGCGTACATTTCGGGAAACTTCTTGCCGGTGTCGACATGCATCGCCGTGAACGGCACGCGGCCGAAGAAGGCCTTGCGCGCGAGCCAGATCATGACGTTGGAATCCTTGCCGAGCGACCACAGCAGCGCCAGCTTCTTCAGCCGTGCAAACGCCTCGCGGAGGATGTAGATGCTCTGCGCCTCGAGTTCGTCGAGGTGATCCATGCCGGGCGCTTCAGCGGAAATTTGCGGCACGAAAGATGCTTGGTTGAGGCTGGCGCCAGCCAGCCGGTCCTTGGCGGATTCACTGTTGAGAAGATGCATCTCTCGGGCTCGATTCCAGGAGGAGAAATTTCTATATCTGCTTCGCCTTGTGGAAGAAATAAATTTCTATTTGAGGCGGGTTGCAGAGACATATATAGAAAAAAATTCCAGTCAACCCTAGACATTGCGACAATCCTCCTCTACCTCAATTGGCACGTTAAACCTTTCGGAATCCGTCCCATGACCTCTCCGCTCGAGCAGAAAAAGATCAAGATCACAGGGCCGTCGGTCGTCACGGCCAACCGCACCGTCGACGGCGCGGTGATCTACCGGACCGCTCAGAAGGACTGGTCGACCGATCTCGCCCATGCCGCGATCGTCCGCGCCGCCGATGAAGCGCGCACGCTGCTAGCCGAATCCGTCGCCGACGATGTCGGTGCGGTGGGCGCCTATATCGCGCCGGTCGAGGTCACCAACGGCAAGATCGCCCCGGGCAATCTTCGCGAACAGATCCGCCGCTCCGGCGTGACGATCAACCTTCTTCCCGCGATCGGCCTGCCGGTCCAGGCGTAAGGCGCTTCGCTCATGTATGCCTACGACGAAATCGACCGCACGCTGGTCAACGAGCGCGTCGCCGAATTTCGCGACCAGGTGAAGCGCCGCCTGTCCGGCGAACTCACCGAAGACGAGTTCAAGATGCTGCGGCTGCAGAACGGCGTGTACCTGCAACTGCATGCCTACATGTTCCGCGTCGCGATCCCCTATGGCACGCTGTCGTCACGGCAGCTGCGGGCGCTTGCGCATGTGGCGCGGCGCTACGATCGCGGCTATGGCCATTTCACCACGCGCCAGAACATCCAGTTCAACTGGATCAAGCTGAAGGACTTGCCGGACGCGCTCAGCGATCTCGCCGAAGTCGGCATCCACGCGATGCAGACCTCGGGCAACAACACCCGCAACGTCACCTCGGACCAATGGGCCGGGGTCGCGCCGGGGGAGATCGAGGATCCCCGCATCTGGGCCGAATTGATGCGGCAATACACCACGCTGCATCCGGAATTCTCGTTCCTGCCCCGCAAATTCAAGATCGCGATCACTGCCTCGGCGCATGATCGCGCCGCGATCAAGATCCACGACGTCGGCCTGCGCCTGCACAAGAACGCCGACGGCGAGACCGGTTTTGAGGTGCTGGTCGGCGGCGGGCTCGGCCGCACGCCGTTCATCGCCAAGACCATAAAACCGTTCGTGGCCGGGCGCGACATCCTGAGCTATCTCGAAGCCATCATGCGCGTCTACAACCAGTACGGCCGCCGCGACAACATCTACAAGGCGCGCATCAAGAT
>NZ_JAFATE010000160.1 GCF_019244115.1 Bradyrhizobium sp. | reverse complement strand
TGGGCACGGCGCGAGATGCGCCTTTGCCCCACCTACTGCGCCTTTGCCCCACCTACGACGTGAGCGGCCGCGCAATGTTGACCTCTATTCCGCCGCCTTGACCGTGGCGCCCGGCCGGTACTGCACGGCCGGATGCGGCGCGGAAAGCCGCGCGCGGCTCTGCCCGAACAGCTTTTCGCGCAGCGTGCCCTCGGCATAGGCGGTCTTGTAACGTCCACGACGCACGAGCTCCGGCACCAGCATGTCGGCGATATCGGCGAAATCGCCGGGCGAGACCGCAAACGGCATGTTGAGCCCGTCAACGTCGGTCGCCTCGAACCAGGCTTCGATCTCGTCAGCGACATGATCAGGCGTCCCGACAATGACCGGGCCGATGCCGCCGATCCCGACATGTTCGGCGACCTCGCGCACGGTCCACACCCTGCTCGGATCGGCGCGGGTGACATTGTCCATCGCGCTGCGGCCGGCATCGTTCTGCACGTGCTGCACCTGCTGGTCGAGCGCCAGCGCGGAGAAATCGACGCCGGTCCAGCCCGACATCAGCGTGAGCGCGCCCTCGGGGCTGATATGCGCGCGATAGTCATCGTATTTTGCCCTGGCCTTGGCCTCGGTCTCGCCGAGGATCACGGTGAACATGCTGAACATCAAGATCTCGGCCGGGTTGCGCCCGATCTTGGCGGCCTGCTCGCGGATCGCGGCCACGCGCGGCGCGATCACTTTCGCCGAAGGCCCCGACATGAACACGCATTCGGCATGTTTTGCTGCGAACTGCCGGCCGCGCGGCGAGGTGCCGGCCTGGTACAGCACCGGCGTGCGCTGTGGCGACGGCTCGCTGAGATGAATGGCATTGAGCTTGTAGTTCGCGCCCTCATGGGTGACGCGATGCACCTTGGCGGGATCCGCGAAAATGCCGCGCGCGCGATCGCGCAAGACCGCGTCATCTTCCCAGCTGCCTTCCCAGAGCTTGTAGACCACCTCCATATATTCGTCGGCGACATCGTAACGGTCGTCATGCGCGGTCTGCTTGTCCTTGCCGGCGCCGCGCGCGGCGCTGTCGAGATAGCCGGTCACGACGTTCCAGCCGATCCGCCCCTCGGTCAGATGGTCGAGTGTCGACATCCGCCGGGCGAACGGGTAGGGCGGCTCGAAGGACAGATTGCTGGTGACGCCGAAGCCGAGATGTTTTGTGACCGCCGCCATCGCCGAGATCAGCAGCAGCGGTTCGTTGGCGGGCGTCTGCGTTGCATTGCGCACCGCGGCGTCCGGGCTGTTGCCATAAACATCATAGACGCCGAGCACGTCGGCCAGAAACAGCCCGTCGAAGCGGCCGCGCTCCAGCGTGGTCGCAAGGTCGATCCAGTAGGGCAGGCGATTGTATTCGATGGTGCGATCGCGCGGATGCGTCCACAGTCCCGGCGACTGGTGCGCGACGCAATTCATGGCAAAGGCGTTGAGCCGGATTTCTTTTGTCATTGTGATTCCGCCTTGGGCACGCGATGCCCAGCATTTGCTCTCGACATGGGCTTTGAGAATTGTTCCATGCCGACCGGGTTAATCAAGACAAATTCGCACGCGCCGTGCTTCCGGCAGGCCGCATATCCCGATAGGCTCGGACACCCTGTTATTCCCGATCGACCAAGGCCTCCATGAGCAGAACCGATGCCATCGACCGCGTGCGCCAGCATTTCCATTCCGGCGACTTTCTTGCCGAGCTCGGCCGGAGGGTGGCCTATCGGACCGAGAGCCAGAATGGCGGGCGGCCGAGCGAGCTCAGGGCCTATCTCGAGGATACCATGCGGCCTTCGCTTTCGGACCTCGATTTCACCTCGCGCCTGATCGAATCTCCCAGCGGAAAATCGCCGTTCCTGATTGCCGAGCACCATGAGAGCGCAGATCGCCCGACCGTCTTGATGTACGGCCATGGCGACGTCGTCGACGGCATGGAAGGGCAATGGCGTGACGGCCTCGATCCCTGGAAGATCACCGTGACCGGCGATCGCGCCTACGGCCGTGGCACTGCCGACAATAAGGGCCAGCACAGCATCAACATTGCCGCGCTGCGCGCGGTGCGCGAGGCGCGCGGCGGCAGGCTCGGCTTCAACGCCAAATTCATCCTGGAGATGGGCGAGGAGACCGGATCGCCCGATCTGAACCAGATCTGCGCAGATCATCGCGATGAGCTCAAAGCCGACCTGTTCGTCGGCTCCGACGGGCCGCGGCTGTCGGCGCAGCGGCCGACCATCTTCCTCGGCTGTCGCGGGGGCATGCGCTTTCATCTCGACGTGGTGTTGCGCGAGGGCGGGCATCATTCCGGCAATTGGGGCGGTGTGCTCGCGAACCCCGCGACCATCCTCGCCAATGCCATCGCATCGCTGGTCGATGGCCGTGGTCGGCTAAAACTCGAGGCGATGAAGCCGCCGCGGCTGTCCAATCAGATCCGCGCAGCCCTGGCTGACGTGAAGGTCGAACCCTCGGCTGACGAGCCGGCGCTGTCGGAGAACTGGGGCGAGGAGGGCTTGTCCGCGGCCGAGCGGCTCTATGCCTGGAACACACTCGAAGTACTGGCGATGTCATCAGGTAGTATCGCCAAGCCGGCGAACGCAATCCCCGGCCAGGCCCGCGCGGTGCTGCAGCTCCGGTTCGTGGTCGGCACCGAGATCGACAAGGTGCTTGAGGCGGTCCGCGCGCACTTGCGCGACCATGGCTTTCCGATGGTCGAGGTCAGGGCGACGCAGAGCTTTGCCGCCTCGCGTGCCGAGATCGACAGTCCCTGGATCAAATGGGCGGCAGATTCCGTCCAGCATACGACGGGCAAGGCGCCGGCGGTGCTGCCGAACTTTGGCGGCTCGCTGCCGAACGACGTGTTCGCCGAGACGCTCAAACTGCCGACGATCTGGCTGCCGCATTCCTATCCCGGCTGCTCGCAGCATGCGCCCGACGAGCACATCCTGCTTTCGATGGCCGAAGAGGCGCTAACCATCATGACCGGGCTGTTCTGGGATCTCGGCGAACTGCCACGGCCTTTGTAAGTTGCTATTCGAAGAAATCAGGCAGCTCGAAGAGATCAAGTTGAACTGTAGCCGCATCGGCGGTGCGCTCCCTCCCCCCTTGCAGGGGAGGGCTGGGGAGGGGGTACCAAACGACGAGATGAATCTGTGGACCCCCACCCCCGACGCCTCTCCGCAAGGGGGAGGGGAGAACAGCGAGCCCGCGGATAGATGGAAGTTCAAAGTTGGATGCGGCGTTAGCCAAGGAATCTGAAATGACACTATCCGCTCCGGCCTCCGTGCATGTCGCCGCGCAATCGCAGCCCAAGAACATCACAAAACTGATCGTCGCGACCTCGGTCGGCAATGCGCTGGAGTGGTTCGACATCTCCTCCTACGCCTATTTCGCGCTGTACATTTCCAAGGCGTTCTTTCCAGCCAATGACCCGACCACCTCACTGCTGCTGACGTTCGGCACCTTCGGCCTGTCCTTCCTGATCCGTCCGATCGGCGGGCTGGTGCTCGGGGCCTATGCCGACCGGCATGGCCGCAAGGCCTCGCTGCTCATCTCCATCGTGCTGATGACTTTTGGCACGCTCGCGGTGGCGCTGATGCCGACCTTCGACAGCATCGGCATTCTGGCGCCGATCGCCGTCATCACCGCGCGCCTGGTACAGGGCTTCTCCGCCGGCGGCGAGTTCGGCTCGTCGACCGCGTTCCTCGTCGAGCACATGCCGCATCGGCGCGGTTTCATTGCGAGCTGGCAGTTCGCAAGCCAAGGGGTCAGCCAGCTCCTCGGCTCCGGCTTCGGCGCCGGCCTCACCGCCTGTCTCAGCGCAGCGGACCTGCAAGCCTGGGGCTGG
>NZ_JAFATE010000037.1 GCF_019244115.1 Bradyrhizobium sp. | reverse complement strand
ACCGATTCCGTCCGCGCCCGGCGTCGGCAGCGTGCCGCCGCAGGCGAGCGCATAAGGACTGGAGGCGGGAAACCAGACATGCGCCTTGCCGTCGGTCAGTCCGCCGGTCGCGAGTTCGTCACCGGCCGCGAACAGTACACTGACCCGCAGCCGCATGGCGTCCGCCAGCGCCGCCTGCATCGCGTCGCGCGCCGCATCGGTCCAGAATGTTTCTGCGCTGCCCCAGCTCACCGACAAAACCTGCGGCCGGTTGACGTCATCGAACAGCGCCTGGTTGATCGCGCCGACCAGGTTTCTGGTGGTGTTGCCGGCGAAATAGACGACGATCCGCGCTTTCGGCAAGAGGCCAGCGAGGATCTGCAGATCGAGCGCGATCTCCTGGTCCGCATCGCTACCGCCCCCGAAAGCGTTGCGATTGCCGGCGACGGATCGGTCGACCACATCAGGCATCTCGCGGCCCATCGCAGCCAGCGCCTTGGCGAGATCGGATGGCAGATAGCCGCCGCCGAGCGCGATGATACCGACGCAGATCTTCGACACATCGCGATCGAGCGGGATGCCATAGAGGCGCGCGATCTCCGTCGGCCACAACCCGCCTCCTCCGGCAACGCCGGCAAGCGCGCGCAGGCGATCCAGCGGCCGCCGCACGACTGGCCGCTGGTCGAAGCCGAGGATCGCACGCGTCCACGGCGCAATCTCCTTCGGCACCATCAGGTGGCCGACGCGGGCGCGAAAGCGCTGCTGCCCGTCGTCATAGATGCGGAGCGTGGCGCCGAGGAGTTGTGAAAGCCGCTTCGCCGTGGCCTCGATCGTGACGGTCCGCGCGGCCAGATCGATGTCGCGCACCACGACGCGGTAGGCTTTCGCCAGCTTGCGTACCCGCGCGGCCGCCGCGGCGTGAGTGCGGCGGCGCTCTGCGGCGAGGGCGCGGCGCGTCATCGGCTGCGACAGCCGCGCAAGATCGCCGGCACTGCCCGGCGCAAACCGATCCGGCGTTCGCCGCTTGAGGTGAATCGTTACCGCGATCCGTTCGTCCGGATCGACCTCGCCGACCAGCACCGCCCCCTCCGGCGCGGCGCGATCGCTGCCGGCGAGCGCGACCTTTTCGATCATGGCGGCGTCATTTGCCCGAGCAGTTGGAGGGCGGGATCGGGTTCTGTGTATCGTCGATCGCGCAGAACGGGATCGACCAGACGAAGTCGGCGGAGGTCCCGATCTGGGTCAAGCCCGACATGCCCTCGAAGATCGGCGGCTGGCTGTTGAAATTCCAGTACCAGTTCGCCTGGATCGGTCCGAGCGGCGCGCCGTTGTCGTCGAAGCCGGCCTGCGACGTTGCGTTGCCGCTCCGGTCGAAGGCTGCGCGGCCATGGCAGGTCATGCAGGAGGACTGATCGACAAAGCCGTTCTCGGTGACCGAATTGCCGACGCGGATGTCGAGGCCGCTAGCATCGGTGAAATCGGTCTGCGATCCCTTCAGGCAGTAATTGGCGAAAGCCGGATCCCAATTGGCGGCGGAGATCATCGCCTGCAGCGCCGGCGTCTTGGCGCAATCGGGATAGCCCTGGTTGGGCGTGCGATTCGGCTGCACCACTGACGTCAGCGCACCAAACAGGTCCTTGCAGCCGATGATGTCGCAACGGCCGGGATTGAACTTGTGCTCGAAGGTCGCCCAGGTCCAGTTCGGCACCGCCTTGGAGATGATGTGCATCGAGACGAACGCATATTGCTTGCCGTCGGCGCCGGTATTGACATGATAGAGTTTTGGCACGTCGGCCAGCGCGACCCGGCCGTTGGTGAAAGCTGGAATGTCGGTCACCAGTTGCCAGTTCGCTTTCACCTCCATGGCCGCGACCGGAAAAGAGAGGGTCTTGCCGAACGCAGCGCGCAGGCCGGAAATCCTGAACAGATTGTTCTGCACGATGAAGTCGAAGGATTCCTTGTTGCGGCGGGATTCCTCCAGCACGCCCGGCCCCGGCGGCACCGCAGGCAGCAAGCGCCCGCCGCGCTGCAGGGCGAGCCGACCCTGCCCCGGCACAACCGGCGGATGCAGGGCAAGCGGCGCCGCGGTGGTCGGAAATTGCGGGGCAGGATTGAACGTGTCGGTGTCGCTGGCCCAGGTCTCGAACAGCGCATTCGAGCCGCCTGCGCTGGTATTGACCTGGATGAAGAACTGCCAGGCCAGTTGATCGGGGGCATTCATCGCCGGATTCGGCGTCTGTGCCGTGACGGGAACACTGGACAGGAGCGACAAAGCACAGACCAAAGCAGCCCTGACAGATCCTCTCATCGTTTTCCTCCTAACGCTTCATGCCGGACTCCGTCCCTCGCCGAATGAGAAGCCGGCCAACCCCAGCGCCTGGAGCCAGTCGAAGCTTCATCACCGAATTATACCTGAGGTTGCCGATCTCAAATGTGAGTTGCGCCGCAATTTGCGTGCGCCGGTGCCAACTTTGTGCAAGCTTGAGGGGATCCCGACGAGAGGCACCGCCTAGATATCCTCCAATCACTCGCCGGGCTGCCGGCGTTCCTGCTTTCGGAAGCGAGATCCGGCGTTACGCGCGGCGGCTTCGGCTCCTTCGCATGTGCATTCGGCTTCGGCGGTGGCTGATGCCGTGAAATGACCTCGTTTGACTTGTTTGATCCGGGAAACCGGCTAAGCGGATCTGCTCGGTACCATTCGCTCGAGAGGGGCGCATCATGAAACGTTCGCGGCGCGTGGTGCTGACGATGATGGGAAGTGCGGCGGTCGGCGTCGCCTCGATGGGGCTGGCTCAGGCGAAGACCTGCCGTCCTGGAACCGAGGCGGTGCCCGGTGCGGGCGGACGGCTTCATTGCCGCGCCATCTATCGGGGTTTCGGCGGCACGCTGCACCACTTCCATGGTCATGGCCACGGGCATGGCCATGGCCACGCCGGCGGCTGACCTGTCCTCATGCAGCGCACCGCCTGCCCTGAACGGGATGACTGGCGCCTCACCGCGGACGCCTGCGGTTTCGATTTCCACACCATCGATGGCGAGCGCTATTGGGACGAGCGTGCTCACTATGCCTTCACGCTGCAGGAAATCGAGCACGGCATCGAAGCGCCGACCGCGGAAATCGACGCGATGTGCCTTGAACTGGTCGGCCGCGCAGTCGGCCATGAGGCCTTTCTCCGCCGGCTAAGAATACCAGAGGCCTTCTGGCCGCTGATCCGCGACAGCTGGCACTGCGACGAGGGCAGCCTCTATGGCCGGCTCGACCTCGGTTTCGACGGACATGGACCTGCGAAACTGCTCGAGTACAACGCCGATACGCCGACCTCGATCTTCGAGGCGGCGGTCTTTCAGTGGACTTGGCTCGAACAGGCCATCGAGCGGAAGATCGTTGCGGCGGATTGCGATCAATTCAACTCGATCCACGAACGCCTGATCAGGCGCTGGGCCGAACTCGGCGAGGGGCACGATCTGCACCTTGCCGGCACCACTGAGAGCAGCGAGGACGCGGGCACGCTCGCTTATCTGGAGGACACCGCAAGCCAGGCGGGACTTGCGACCACGCTGATCGATATCGAGGATATCGGCTGGCGCGAGGACGGCGGCGGCTTCGTCGACCTCGAGGGCCGGGACATCGCGCTCGCTTTCAAGCTGTACCCCTGGGAGTGGATGTTCCGCGAGACGTTTGGCGCAAAACTTTCACATGCCCAGACCCGATGGATCGAGCCGCCCTGGAAGGCCGTGCTCTCCAACAAGGGCATCCTGCCGCTGCTGTGGGAGATGTTTCCGGGCCACCCCAATCTGCTGCCGGCGTTCTTCGAGGACGACCCGAGAGCGGCCTCGCTCGGCGAGACCTTTGTGCGCAAGCCGCTCTATTCGCGCGAGGGCGCCAACATCGCGCTCATCCGGGACGGCACGGCGATCGTGCAGCAGGACGGCCCCTATGGCGCCGAAGGTTTTGTTCGCCAGGCCTATGCGCCGTTGCCTCGTCTCGCCAGTTCCCATGCCGTCATCGGAAGCTGGCTGGTCGATCACACGCCGTGCGGATTGTCGATCCGGGAGGACGAGAATCCGATCACCGGCAACAGCTCGCGCTTCCTGCCGCATGTGATCGTCTGAGGCTCTCGTGCGCAGTGCGTCTCAGCGCGCAGCCACCACCTTCAGGCCCAGCGGCATGGCGCCGGCATTGGCACGCAGGGCGCGTGCCGGATTGGGCTGGTACAGGCCGCGCCGGTCCGGATAGGGCCGGAACGCATCGGAAATGCCAACCACGGATTCCGCCGCGCCCAGCAGCAGCACGCCGTCGCCCTCGAGCTGCCTGGCGAGGCGTTCGAAGATCGCAATCTTGGTTTCTTGATCAAAATAGATCAGCACGTTGCGGCAAAAGATGACGTCGAACTTGCCGAGATGCGAGAAGTCCTGCAGCAGGTTGAGCTGCCGATGCTGAACCATGCCGCGGATGTCGGGGTTGATCTGCCAGAGCTCGCCGATCTGGGTGAAGTGCTTGACCAGGAGCTGGATCGGCAGGCCGCGCTGCACCTCGAACTGGCTGTAGATGCCGGATTTCGATTTCTCCAGCACCTCCTGCGACAGGTCCGTGGCAACGATCTCGACGCGCCAGCCGGCGAGCACCTGCGCCTTTTCCTTCAGGCACATGGCAATCGAATACGGCTCCTGGCCGGTGGAAGACGCGGCGCACCAGATCCGCAGGGATTTCCGGTTGGCGCGCGCCTGCAACATCGCAGGCAGGATGGTGTCGCGCAGATGGTCGAACGGAATCTTGTCGCGAAAAAAGAAGGTCTCGTTGGTGGTCATCGCCTCGACCACTTCCGTGGTGAGCGCGTTCGCACCGTTCTTCAGCTTCTGCACCAGCTCGGCGATCCCGGGAAGGCCCGCCTTGCGCGCCAAAGGCAGCAAGCGGCTCTCGACCAGATATTGCTTGTCGGCCGACAGGTCGAGACCCGAGCGCTCCTTCAGAAGCTTGCGCAAGAACTCGTAGTCCAAGAGGTTCACGAGCGATCTCCCGAAAACAAACGGACGAGTTTTGGCGCGATCTGGTTGAGCGGCAGGACGGCGGCGCAGATGCCCGCATTTGCAGCGGATCCGGGCATGCCCCAGACCACGCTGGTGGCCTCGTCCTGGGCAATGACACTTCCTCCGGCTGCGACGATCTCCTTGCCGCCGCGCATGCCATCCGAGCCCATGCCGGTGAGGATCACGGACATGATGGCGCCCTGCCAGACCTCGATCGCCGACATGAACAGCGGGTCCACCGCGGGCTTGCAGAAATTCACCGCGGGTCCGTCATCGAGTGCGATCTGCGCGTCCATGCCATGCTTCACGACGCGCATGTGGCGACCGCCCGGCGCAAGATAGATCTGGCCCGCCTTGACCGTCTCGCCGTCCGCGGCCTCGTGGGCGGGACGCCGGCTCGCGCGCGCGAGATGTTCGGCAAGAATGGTCGTGAAAGTCGGCGGCATGTGCTGCGTGATCAGAACCGGGAAACGGTCGATCACGGGCCCGAGCTCGGTCACCAGCGACATCAGCGCCTGCGGACCGCCGGTCGAAGAACCGACAAGAAGCACACGGGGCGCCTGCGCGCCGAAGGCGCGGCGCGCCAGCGCCGGTAGCGGCGCCGCTTGGACGGCAGCCGGGCGCGGCGCGAGGCCGCGCATTCTTTCGATGGCCGGCGATGGCGCCGGCGCGAGCTGGGGCGTGGCTTGCGGCTGCGCGGTGCGGCGAAGCTTCGCGCCAAAAGTACGGATCTTCTGGATCAGATCGTGATGGAAGATGTCGGCGGCGTGGGCCGCGCGCGTGCTCTCCGGCTTGGGAATATAGTCGGACGCACCGAGCGACAGCGCCTTGAAACTGATCTCCGCATTGCGGCGGGTCAGCGTCGAGGCCATGATGACGATGAGATTGCGCTTCTTGGCGAGCAGCTGCGGCAGCGCCGAGATGCCGTCGAGCTCCGGCATTTCGATGTCGAGGACCGCGACATCGGGATTGATGCGGTCAAGCTGGTTGACCGCTTCGAGCCCGGTGCGGAGCGAGGCGGCCACCACCATGTCCGGTTCTGACGCGATCCAGCGGGAGATCATCCCGCGGATCACGACAGAATCGTCGACCACCATCACCTTCAACGGAGGCTGGCGCGTCGAGGTCGGAGACAAGGGATTAGCCAACGCAACACTCATGCTTCACCACATACAATCCAACAGCACAACACGAACGCAACTTGCGAGCACGCCAGCCCCCCATGGCTGTTCGGCCGCCGGATCGACGTGGCAGCATCAGATCAGACCAACTTCCTGGAACTTGGCCGTCACGATGTCCTTGTCGAACGGTTTCATGATGTACTCGTTGGCGCCGGCGTGCAGCGCACGCGCGATGTGGGCGACGTCGTTCTCGGTGGTGCAGAACACCACCTTGGGCTGATCCCCGCCGGGCAGCCGACGCAGATTGCCGAGGAACTCGTAACCGTCCATGACGGGCATGTTCCAGTCGAGCAGCACCGCATCGGGCAGACCGCGCTTGCAGATGTCGAGCGCCTTCTCGCCGTCCTCGGCTTCGACAATCTGGAAGTCCAACCCTTCCAGGATGCGGCGCGCGACCTTTCGGATCACGCTCGAGTCATCGACCACCAGACATGTTCTCATTGTAGCCTCTTAGTTCCCAGACCCCTTGTGGGACATTGTATTCCGATAGCAGCGCGGTCTTTGCCGCTTACGCCGCCATCAAATCGGACGCGAGTTCGAGCACGCGATCGACGTCGAGGACGACCATGAGATGGCCGTCGAGCCGGTGGACACCGCCGGCGAGCTTGGCCATGCGGGGATCGAGATTGACGGGATTTTCCTCGCGGCTGTCCTCGGCGAGCCGCAGCACCTCGCCGATCTGGTCGATCAACAGGCCATAGGATTCGCCGCGCAGGTCGACGCCGACCGCCATCGGCGGCTTGCCGTCGTTGGCCTTGGGCAGGCCGAGCCGAGCACGCATGTCGATCACCGTGACGATGCGGCCGCGCAGATTGAGCACGCCGGCGATCTCGGCTGTGGACAGCGGCACGCGCGTCAGGCGGTCGGGCATGAACACGTCCTGCACGCGGGAGATCGGCAGACCAAACAGCTGGCCTCCGATCATGGCGGTGACGTATTCGGCAACCAGCCCCTCGCTCGTTTCCGTCTTGCTGGTCATTTCAAAACCTTTCAAACTGTGCTGTCATGCCGCCTCAGGCTGCCCTGGCGAGTTCGGCGGTCTGTTCCTTGAGCGCCGCGATCAGGCCGGGACGGTCGAATTTGGCGACGTAGTCGTGGAAGCCGGCGAGCCGGCCGCGCTCGATCGCCGCCGGCGAAACCAGCGAGGACAGGCCGATGATCGGCAGGCCGTGC
>NZ_JAFATE010000857.1 GCF_019244115.1 Bradyrhizobium sp. | reverse complement strand
GTGGCGTGTTCCGGAAGAGCGCGACGTAGCCGCGCACCACCGCAGCGCCGAGGCCCTTGCTGAGCGTCAGGACCGCAGCGCCAATCGCCCCGATGACGATCGAAAAGAACGAGCAAAACAGAATCAGCAAAAGCGTGTTGCCCAGTCCTGTGATGAAGCGTTCGAAGTCGAATGCGTCATAGAAGATGGTCAGGTTTATTCCGGAATCAGCGAGATGTCGAAAGAACGTCTGGATGTCGGCAATCATGTTCCCTGACCCTTTCGTCGGCCCGGCGCGCGACCGCACCGGACTTGTCGCTTCGCAAGAATCAGTTGATATGGTCCTTCAGCGCCTCATGCATCTTGATCAGGTAGGCCGAGTTCTTGATGCCGTTGGCCTTCTCCGCTTCGAGCAACGTGCCGTCGCGGTGCATCTCCGAGATTACGCCCGCCACGAAGTAGTAGAAGGGTGAGAACTGGTCGGCCTGACGCACTGCCATGCCCCAGGGCGTGTCGGCCTGGATTGGTAACGGCATCTGGTAGTCGGCCCACTTAGGGTCGCTCAGGCGGACGTTGATCTGGTTATCGTCCTCGAGAAGGCCTATGCAACGCCCCTGCGTCATCGCGGCTTCGGTCTCGGCAGTGCCCGGGAATGCGAGAACCTTGATGCCGAACTGCTCCTGTGCCGGCTTGTTGTACCAGGCCCCTTGGACGGCGCACAAAGTCTGGCCGGAGATCTGCTTCCACTCGGTCGCTTTGATTGCCTTGGGTATGAAGACCGTGTAGCCGGACGAATAGTAGTTGGGATGCACGAAGGCGATGATCTTGCGCCGCTCGGCAGTGTCGGAGGCAGACGCGAGCATCAGGTCGATCTGGCCCTGCGCCAGGAATTCGAACCGGTTGGCGGAATTGACCTTGACGAACTCGGCCTTGACGCCGAGCGCTTTGGCGATCTTGTTACCGATATCGACTTCCATCCCCTTGAAGCCGCCGTCGGCCGCGCGATACGACCATGGGACGTAATCGTCTTTGGTGCCGATCTTCAAAACGCCGGCCGCCTTCACGCGACAAAGCGTATCGGTGCCGCAGTTGAGCGTTTGGGCGTGCGACGCGGATCCGACGCAAGCGATGCTGGCGGCCAGGGCCAATGTCTTGAGGTTGATCATCCAAGTCTACTCCCATGGAGGTTGAACGCTGTGCGAGCTGACCTGCGCGAAAGTCCTTGTTGCCTAACTTTTCATCGCGCCTGTGATGCAGGCACATCAAGCCTGTTGAATCTCCTGTCTTGCGGCAATAGCAAATCGGCAATAGTAGTGGGATTACTGGAGACTTTTACTTTAGCTTCATATGCCGCTTCCCGATCTGAATGCGCTGGAGATCGCCGCCACCGTTATTGAGGAAGGCAGCATGAGCGCGGCAGCAGCTCAGCTCGGCATGACGCAGTCTGCGGTATCTCAGGCGATGAAGCGTGCTGAGGCGCAACTCGATGTGACGCTGGTACACAGGGAGCGCCGCCCTCTGGTCCCGACCGAGGCCGGCAGGGTTCTCGTGGCCCATATCCGTGAAATCGGTCTCAGGGCCGAGCGGGCGATCGAGGAGATCAGGGCAACAGCTTTGCGGCCGGAGCGCCAGGACCTCCGTCTCGGCATGGTCGATACCTTCGCGTCGGCGGTCGGACCTGCCCTGATCCGCGATCTGTTGGAAGGTTCCATCGCACTGCGCGTGACCGCTTTCTCCGGCCTCGTTCACGCCCATACCGATGCCCTGATGCGGCACGAAATTGACGCGGCGATTAGCTCAGATCTGCTGGAAGGGGTCGACGGCCTGATGCGCTTTCCGCTGTTCCGCGAGCCATTCCTGCTGGTCTGCCCCGTCGCCTGGAGCGACACGCTGCGCAATCGGCCGTTACGCGAAGTACTGTTTGAGCACCGGCTGATCCGCTACAGCGCCCGCTCACATACGGGTGCTCAGATCGAGCGGCACCTAAGGAGGCTTCGAATCGAGCACCCACAAGTGCTTGCCTTTGATACATCGGATTCGCTGCTGGCCATGGTTGCAGGTGGCGTCGGAGTGGCGATCAGCACCCCGCTCTGCCTCCTCCAGGGCGCGATCCATTTCCCTGGGCTGGCCGTGCTACCGTTGCCGAGCCCAGGCTTTTCGAGAGAGCTGACGCTCATCACCCGGCGTGGGGAGTTCGATACGCTCGGACCGCGCATCGCCAAGGCCGCCCGCGAGATGCTACGGCGCTACACGCTGCCGCAGATCATTGGACAGATACCCTGGCTCGCAGAGATGTCGAGCGGCATGGTGTGGGCTCCGACCTCGCCGGAAGATGTTCAGGCCGATTGAAAGACACTTTCGATGCTGCGGGGGCTATCGCCTCGCGCCAGACAGAGCGCGAGCAATATCCGGGCCTTTTGCGGGCTGAGGTCGTTGCCGGCAATGATGCCGAGGCTCTGGTGCCGGGCGCTATCGACAACCTGTCCCGCGCCCGTGCGCGACGACTGGACGACAATGATCCCAGCGGACACCGCATCCGCCAGGGCGGCGGTCTCGGCGGGCGACCCCAATCCAGGGCCGAACCCCGCGGACACGATACCCTTCGCACCGCCTTCCGCGAAAGCCCTGATGGCGCACCCGTCGGCGCCGACGTAGCTGTAGGTTATGTCGACGCGCGGCAGCCGGCGCAACAGATCGCGTGGAAACAGAAGAGCAGGTCGATGCGGCTCCAGCCTTGCAAAGGTCACCGTCGGCCCGTCGACTGTACCGATCGGCCCCTGCCAAGGCGATTGGAAGGCATTCAGTCGCAGCGTGTGAGACTTGGTGACGGCACGCGGGCAATGAACCTCGTCATTCATGACGACGAAGACCCCGCCACCAGTACGGGTGGCGGCGACGCGGACAGCGGCCGCGAGATTGGCGCCTGCGTCCGAAGAGATGCCCGTGAGCGGGCGCATGGACCCCGTAACGACGACTGGAACCTGCAGGTCCAAAATCAACGACAGGAGCCATGCGGTTTCCTCGAGGCTGGCCGTTCCGTGGCCGACCACGATTCCAGCCAGCGTGGAATCGCTGGCAAGCTCGCAGCACAGGTCGGCCAGATCTGCCCAGTCGGTCAGAGAAATCGCCGTGCTATCGATCTGCCGGAAATCGACGGGCACGATATCGGCGACCGCGTCCTGCAAGCCCGTTCGCTCAAGGATCTCGCGCGCGTCCACGCGCGCGCCCGACGCGTTGTAGTCAAGCAGATCGAACGGGTCGCTTCCAATGGAGGCAATCGTTCCCCCGGTTCCGATGAAGGCGATCCTTGGCCGCAAAACATCGTCCTCCTTAAGGACACTATTCGAATAGCGGGAGGGCAGCAGGATCGCAACGACCGGAACGGACAATAAGTTCAAATAATGTAGTTCAGTAAAAGACTTTAAGTCTGACCTCATCAGTTCAAAACCTCAGACGGCTTTGTCATGGTCGCGCGCATCGTTAAGCCAGGTGGAGCCCAACATGCCAAGCACTCGTATCGACACCGACAGTCTGGGATCCCGGCAGCTCCCCGCAGGAGTCCTCTATGGGGTGGTCACGCTCCGCGGTCAGGAGAATTTCGACATCTCCTTCCATAAACTCGGCGATGCACCGGAGTTGCGGACCGCGCTTGCGCGCATCAAGCACGCGGCTGCGGCAGCCAATCGCGACATCGGCGTGCTGCCGCCCGATCTTGCGGAGGTGATCATCGCGGCCTCGGTCGAAGTCGAGAACGGCCTGCATGCCGATCAATTTATCGTCGATCTCCTGGAAGGATCGGGCGGCACCTCCATCAACATG
>NZ_JAFATE010000845.1 GCF_019244115.1 Bradyrhizobium sp. | reverse complement strand
CGAGCACTCGATGTGCCAGCCGGGACGACCCTCCGCTTTGATACCCGCCGGCGACGGCCACGACGGCTCGCCCGGCTTCGACGGCTTCCACAGCACGAAATCGGCCGGATCGCGCTTATAGGGCGCGACATCGACGCGCGCGCCCGCGATCATCTCGTCCAGCGAACGTTTGGCCAGCGCGCCATAACGCGGCGGAACGGAATTGGCGGCGTTCATCGCCTGCGGCGAGAACAGCACGTGATCCTCCGCGACATAGGCGAACCCGCCCGCAATGAGCTTCTCGATCAGCGCGCGCATTTCCGCGATATGCTCGGTTGCACGCGGCTCGACGCTCGGGCGTAATGCGCCGAGCGCATCGACGTCCTCGTGAAACTGCCGGTCGGTGACCTCGGTGACCCGGCGGATCGCCTCGTTCAGCGGCAACTCCGGGAAATCGCGCGCGGCGCGCGCGTTGATCTTGTCGTCGACGTCAGTGATGTTGCGGACATAGGTGACATGATCAGCACCATAGAGATGGCGCAAAAGCCGAAACAGCACGTCGAAGACGATGACCGGGCGCGCATTGCCGATATGGGCGAAGTCATAGACCGTCGGCCCGCAGACATACATGCGCACGTTTTTCGGATCGATCGGCCGGAACGGCGCGGTCGTCCTGGTCAGCGTGTCGTAAAGCCGAAGTTCCATGGATCATCGTTCCCTGCTGGCCAGGGCGTCCAATGATCTCAACGTTTTGAGAAAAGACGGCCTCAGCCAGCGATGAGCTAGCTCGTAATCTCGCGGCAGATGCAGCAAATGGCGAGGAAACCGTTCATGGCGGAAGAAATCGCAAATCCCAGGCATCTCGTCAAGAGGCCGTGAAAAAGCCGCTTTCTCACCGGACATGAGCCGCCCCCGTATCCTCACGGTTAATCATTCTTAAGGGTTTGGGCTTATCGTTTGACCAGCGATTCTCCCCGTCCTGCTCCTCTCTTCGGTGCACCCATGCGATCTCTGGCGGCGGTTCTGAGCTCTGTGTTCATGGTCGCGGCAAATGCGGCAGCGGCCGAGACCCGCGTGTTCATCATCGCCAATCAGGCCGACGGCTATGGTGTCGACCAGTGCCTGGCCAGCGGCGAGAAGTGCGGCGCCTCGGCCGCTCGCTCCTACTGCCAATCACGCGATTTTGCGCAGGCCTCCTCCTATCATCGCGTCGATGCGGATGAGATCACGGGCTCGGTTCCCAAGACCGGCGCGCATTGCACGCACGGCAATTGCGACCAGTATGTCGCGATTACGTGCCAGCGCTGAGATTCGCGCGACGACTGCGGCGTTTTGGCCACATCGATGCCTTCAGACCGCCGAAACAGCCGGCTATGGCCTATAGGTTGGTGCTGTGATATCTGGCGGCGCCCTGTGACCCCGGATAAGTCCAAGATCAAGCCAAGACATTGACCGCATTCTCTTTCCGACGGATTCTCGCTTTCGCTGCAGTGCTCGGCGGGCTGTTCTTTGGCGCGAGCGCATCCGCGCAGAACATCATGGCAAACGAGCCGCCGCCGGGACCTCCGCCCGGCCAGGGTGCCCCCGTCAATCCAATCTGCCCGCGGCTCGAAGCGCAGCTTGCGACCATCGATCGCGGCGGCAGCACGGACCCGGCCAAGGACGACCAGATTCGCCGCTATCAGGATGCCGCCACCAAGCAGCAGGCCGAGCTCGATCGCGTCACCTTGCAGGCCAAGCGCATGGGCTGCGAGAGCTCCGGCTTTTTCTCGCTGTTCAATGGGCAGTCGCAGCAATGCAGCCCGGTCAACAACCAGATCACGCAGATGCGCGCCAATCTGGACCAGATCAATACCAGCCTCGAGCGGCTGCGCTCCGGTGGTTTTGGCGGCATGGATCGGGAAAACCAGCGCCGTTCGGTGCTAACCGCGCTCGCACAGAACAATTGCGGACCTCAATATGCCAACGCGGTGCGCGGCCCCGGCAATTTCTTCGACAGCCTGTTCAATCCGGGCGGCAACCTGCCGCCGCCGGCGGACATGGGCGCGCCATCGGGCACCTATCGCACGGTGTGCGTGCGCAGCTGTGACGGCGCCTATTTCCCGATCTCGTTCGCGACCGTGCCTGGCCGTTTTGGCGACGACGAGCGGACCTGCAAGGCGCTATGTCCCGCGGCCGAGGCCAATCTCTATTCCTATCGCAATCCCGGCGAGGACATGAACTCGGCTGTCTCGACATCGGGCCAGCCCTACACCGCGCTTGCCAACGCGTTCAAGTTC
>NZ_JAFATE010000844.1 GCF_019244115.1 Bradyrhizobium sp. | reverse complement strand
CCCTCGCGGTCGAGCGCGATCTCGGCGTCGTGTATCTGGCCGCGCTCATGCGTGGTCGCAAAAAAATGTTCGAACCGATCTTCGATCCATTTGATCGGGCGATTGAGCCGCATCGCGATCCAGGGCAGCGTCACCTCTTCCGGATAGAACATCATGATCTTTGGCCCAAACCCGCCGCCGACGAACGGCGCGATCACGCGCACCTGCCGCTCGCCGAGGCCAAGGATCGCGGCGAGCCCGTTGCGCACGAAGACCGGCGCCTGGGTGGTGTCCCAGATCGTCATCTGCCGGCCGCGCGCATCCCATTGCGCGACCACGCCGCGGGTCTCGATCGGCGAGGAGATGCCGTGCTCATAGTGAAAGCGGCGTCTTAGCACGAGCGCGGCCTTGGCGGCGGCGCTGCGATAGTCGCCCTTGAACTGACGCGCATGAGAGGCGACATTGGTGCCGAGGTCATCATGCACCGGCGTCGTGCCAGTCTTGAGCGCGGCTTCGATATCGACGATGACGGGCAGAGCCTCGAGCTCCACCACAATATCCTCGAGCGCGTCTTCGGCAATGTAGCGGCTCTCCGCGATGACAACCGCCAGCGGCTCGCCGGCATGGCGGACCTTGTCTTTGGCGAGCGGCACCTGCGTGCGCGCATTGAAGATCAGCCCCGGGATCGGCGGTGCCGGGACGAGCAACGGCCCGGCCTGCCAGTAGGAGCCGAGATCGGCTGAAGTGTAGACCGCGATCACGCCGGGACGCTGCTGCGCCCTTGAGACATCGATACGCCCAATGCGCGCATGGGCCACCTGGCTGCGCAGGAAGGCCGCGTGCAGCATGTCCGGCAGCTCGACATCGTCGATGAACAGCGCCTGCCCGGTGAGCAGCCTGTTGTCCTCATTGCGCCTGACCGGCGCCCCGAAGTAGCGGGTGGTCATGGCGACGTCCGCACTGTCAGCGCGGCAGCCAGCACGGCGTCGACGATGTTCTGGTAGCCGGTGCAACGACAGAGATTGCCCGACAGCGCCTCGCGAACCTCGTGTTCCGATGGCGAGGGATGCTCTTTCAGAAATGCGGTCATCGTCATCAAAATGCCCGGGGTGCAATAGCCGCATTGCAGGCCATGATGGCTGTGCATCGCCTGCTGGATCGGATGCAGCCGCTCCGCATCGCCCGCAAGTCCTTCGATGGTCATAAGCTCACGCCCGTCGGCCTGCACCGCGAGCATCAGGCAGGAGCGCACGGGAGCGCCATCGACTAACACCGTGCAGGCGCCGCACACGCCGTGCTCGCATCCGACATGGGTGCCCGCAAGGCGCAGGTCATGGCGCAGGAAATCGCTGAGCAGCATCCGCGATTCGACACGGCCGCGATACGCCGCTCCGTTGACGGTGAGCGCGACGTCGTGCCGGTCAGGCTGCATGGCCGATCCGCTCATGCGCGGCCTTGAGCGCGCGGCCGACCAGCACGCCGGCGACATGGCGCTGGTAGGCGGCGCTGGCGTGAACACTGCCCGATGGCGTGACCGTCTCGCGCACGGCGGCGGCGACCTCCGCGATGGTCTTGTCGTTACAGGGCTGACCGAGGAGGCAAGCGGCGGCAGCGCCGGCGTCGACCGGCGTGTCGCCGACGCCGCACAGCGCAAGCCGCACGGTCGCGCAGCGCCGTTCCGCGTCGAGCGCGATCACGGCCGCGACGCCGGCCAGCGCAAAGTCGCCGCGGCGGCGCGCGATTTCCATGAAGCAGCTGCCGCTGCCCGGCGGCGGTGGCGGGAAGATGATCTCGGTCAGCATCTCGTCGGTCTGGACGGCCGTCGTGAGCAGGCCGACGAAGAATTCGGACGCCGACAGCTCGCGCTCCCCCCGTACCGACCTCACGCGCATGCGCGCCTGCATCGCGAGCGCCACCGCCGGCAGTTCGGAGGCGGGATCGGCATGGGACAGGTTGCCGCCGATCGTGCCGCGATTGCGGATCGCCGGATGGGCGATGTGCGGCAGCGCGTCGGCGAACAGCGGACAGGCTTTTATGAAATCGCCATCTCGCTCCAGCGCGCGATAGCGCGTCACCGCGCCGATCCGTATCTCGCTCCCGGGCGGTCGCGTCACTCCGGCGATCTCGGCCAGGCCGTTGATGTCGATCAGCACCGCCGGCCGTGCCAGTCGAAAGTTCATCGCCGGAATCAGGCTTTGACCACCAGCCAGGAAACGCGCATCCTCGCCATGCTCGGCCTTCAGCGAAAGGGCGTGTTCGACCGACGACGCCGCGATATATCTGAAGGGAGCAGGCTTCATGGGTGATCAATGCAGGTTCAGAGGACACATGTCCTGGATTCGCCGGGGGACAGGGACGAAAGTATCTGCCGCCGGCGTGCGCGAGTCAAAAGCTTGGGCGTGGATGAGGCGCCACAAGCGCATGGAAATGCGCCGAATTCCTGCTAATAATTCTCACCGAATGCGCAAACATTGGGCGCGCCGCGGATCGCAGCCTTTGTCACACTCGCGAAATGGCACTCTCGGAGCCAAATATTTCGATTGTCAACCCACCATCAGCGGGGCATTCCCCTGACGAAAGCGCGTCTCGTTCTCCTTCAGTCGGCAGC
>NZ_JAFATE010000812.1 GCF_019244115.1 Bradyrhizobium sp. | reverse complement strand
GCGGTCTGCTTCGTCATCATCGCGGAAAGGGACAAGCAATGATGGAGACCCGGCAACAGCTGATCGCTCGCATGGCCGCCGACATCGTCCGCTTCAAGGGCGCGGAGAGCGAGCGAACCGCGATCGCCGCGCTGATGGGCCGCTATGCCTATGGCGACATCGTGACATTCGGCGACCAGGCGTTGAACGAGGCCCGCAACATCATGGCCCGGCAGGCAGAGTGGTGACGATGCGTGCGATCACTCTGCGGGAAAGCGCCGCGATCGGCGCGGAGATCCTTGCGCAGGCCGAGCTGCTCGATGCCGCGGCCCGTGATTTCGCCGAACCTTGGGGCGCGTGGTCTAAAGCGCGGCTACTTCGCCTTCGGAGCAGCCGGATGCACGTCATTTTGCCGATCACCGCGCCGCGTGAACAGGTGCTCGCATGATTTCGGAACGGGGCAGAGGAGGAAAACAGCATGACGTGAAACCATCTGCCAGACGGCAGAGAGAGAAAGAGCAAACGAGAAAAATGCTTTTGTGAGTATCGCCTTTGTCCCCCGCCTCGACCTGGCCGCCCCGGGTCGAGGCGGGATGTTCGCTAACAGAGATGCCTGCGCAAATTTGCGCACCCGAAGGATCCTAAAACATGGCCGCCGCGCTTCGCCGTCTAGCTGCATGACCGCGCCCTACACCCTCGCTGAGGCCGCCGCCCGCCTGCACAAATCCAAGCGCTGGCTGCAGGACTGGCTGTCCCGAAATCCCGTGGACGCGGCCGGCCGTCCGTTTTACAGCCAGCTCGGTCGGGATAAGCTGTTCCGCGAGTGTGACATCGACCGCATCCTCGATGCGGCAGCGAGGGCCGTACCATGCCGCTCAAACTCTTCCCGCCGAGGCCAGGCAAGACGCCGTACTGGACGATCAGAGGAACTCACCTCAAAGTCGCTGTGGATCGAAGCTCAAGAACTCCTAAACGCGCCGTTGCAGCCCGGGAACGCGACAAGCTCGAAAAGGCCATCGAACGTGGTGAATATCCGCCCAAGCCGCAGCCCAAGCACGCGCCAACCTTCCTAAGCGCTGCAGTCGCATATCTGAAGGCCGGGGGTGCGCGCCGCGGTGTCCGCAGGCTGATCAACCATTTCGGCGAAAAGCTGCTATCGGACATCGACCAGGACGCGATCGATGAGGCCGCGGTCCTGCTTTATCCGAACGTCCAGCCCATCACGCGCAACGGCTATGTCTACACGCCGGTCAGCGCGGTCCTGCATCATGCGGGCGTCGAAATCACAGTCCGCCGGCCAAAAGGCTATAAGGGCAAGGCCCGGACGCTGTTCCTGCTCCCGCCAGACGCGTTCGCCATCATCAAGGCTGCGGACGCGATCGACGCTGAGATGGGGCGGCTGCTCCGCTTCCTGCTCTACACTGGCTGCCGGATCGGCGAGGCGCTGGCGCTCAAATGGGAGCGCGTAGATCTGGGCCAGCGGCTCGCCTACATCGAAACCTCGAAGAACGACGATCCGCGCACGGTCAAGCTCCGGCAGGAGCTCTGTGACCTCCTGGAGCCGCACAGGAAGGCCGCTGGGAAGGTGTTCCGCTTCCACCAAGGCGGACACCGGAATTTCCTGTTTCTCAATTCCAAGGTCACGGCATGCGGTCTGCCGGCCGTCAAAAGACCGAAGCGCGGCGAGCGGATGGAGATCCCGCCCTACCGCTACTCGTGGGTCACCTTCCACACCTTCTGCCACACCTGGGCAACCTGGATGCGTCGCTATGGCGGGGCGGACGTGCACGGCCTGGTCGGCACAGGCCGCTGGCGCGATCCGCGATCGGCTGCGCGCTACACACACACGGCCGCGAGTGAGGAGTGGAACCGCGTGGACGTTCTGCCGTCCGCACCTGGTGGAGAATCCGTGGACTCGCCTGCTCCAAAGCCGAAAACGCAATCCAATCAATAGTGCGGTTACCGCTCCCCCAAAGCCTGGCCGCATCTTCTTTAGCGGACTGATGCACCGAGGTGCCATCACCGGCCGCTTGCCAGAACCGGACGCCTCGCCCGCCGCACCTCCTCGTGCTATCGTGCAATCAGAGCGCGAATGCCTCGATCGTCGGAGGTGGCATGAGCTGCCGCGTGAGATCCGTGCTGGGTGCTGTGCTGATCTCAGGTCTTGCTGCGACCTCCGGCCCGGCAAGGGCCGAATGTGACCCGGCCAGGCAGACCGAGCCGGTCGCATCGCGCTTTGAACTTCACAGCGACACCGTCTACGACAAGCATACCGATCTCACCTGGATGCGATGCAGTTACGGCCAGCAATGGTCCGACCAGGGCGGCTGCTCCGGCTCCGCGGAGCTCATGAACTGGGACAGCGCGATGGTCCTGCATCTAGCGGGCCGGACCGCCTGGCGCCTGCCGGACCGCGACGAACTGCAGAGCATCGTGGACCACCGCTGCAAGCGTCCTGCGATCGATGAAGCGGTGTTTCCGGCAACGCCGTCGATCCAGTACTGGACCAGCACGCCAAGCGGGCCGGCCTACGCCTGGATCATTTACTTCCGAACCGGCATGCCGACCTGGACATTTCCGAAGTCGACGCCGTTTGCCGTGCGACTGGTGCATGAGGGGCGCTAGCCAATCCACTGGCGTTGCATCCAAATTGCATTTTTTCGCTCCGCCGGCCTCGATTTTGTCAGAATCATTGCCAAATAGTGGACTTTCGGGGGCAGTTGCATTTCCGTTGTGGCGTCGCGTTGAATCGGAGCCTACCGGACAGGCAGGTTTCGGAAACTTTACCTGCATGCGAGCTTCTGATGACCCGGTTCTTGATTTCGCACCGTTCCTCCGAACCCGGCACTGACGTCCGGCGCATGGGTCCGCAGCCGATTGCGCTCGCCGCCGCCGTGCTAGCCCTGCTGATCGTCGGCGTCGCCGCAGTTGCGCTGTGGCGGTCCTCTGGCGGCACCCCTCCCGAGCCCGAGCGGCTGCTCCAGGTGCGCCAATTGCAGGCCCGCGCCGCCCAGGCCTCCGAGCAGTTGGTGGAAAAGACCAAGGGGCTCGAGGTCACCCAGCAGGAGTCCATCGATCAATTGCAGATGGTTCAGGAGCAGCTGCAGACCGTGCGGCGGCTTCTGGCCTCCCAGCAGGCCGATGCCAAGCGGCTCGCCGAGCAGGTGGCAGGCCTGACGGAAGCCGTCGACGGACTGCGCCAGTCATTTGCGAGTAGCCAGTCCGAGCCCGCCTCGCCACCAGCTCGCAACCGTGCCGTCCGCACTCGGGCGCAGGCGATGAGTGCCGCACATCACAGGCGCGGCAAGGCACGGAGCTGAGCGGGCCGCTCCGATGATGGCTTGAGGCCGAGCCGCGATTGCGTCACAGGTATGATTTTTTCATGCCATTTGTGAACCAGTTCACATCTCCCCGTGAAAATCCGGTTCAAGGTTCAGGCTACCGGATCGGCGTGAGCCAATTTCAATGTCCGGGGCTGGCAAGGTCGTTGGCGGCATACTGCGTCGACGGCCTTGTTCATTTCGGGCGAACCACTCCTCCCGGGCCGCCCCAAATTGAGAGCCCGCTTGGATTTCGATGGGGGATCGAAATCGCGGGCTCTCTCTTTTCCGGCAAGACGCCTCCGCGCATGTCTTCTTATCCTGGCTTCGCACGTGTTATCCCTGCGATCCTCGCAGGCTGGTGATTTGCGTTCGGGCCGGATTGGGCATTCTCAATGCCGCCGCATACCGACGGAGGAGCTTGCCGATGCGTGCCGAGCCGCTGCAGAGGTCTGCGGGCCGCCGACAGCTTGGTCTTCCGCGCAAAGCCTCCGCCCCGATTGAATCGGAACGGAGGCTCTCATAAGCTGTTTTCCAGCTTCGCCTTCGGCCTTACCTGCCCGCTGGAATGCAAGCGATGCGCAAACTGATCGCCTTCGACGACGACACGTTCGACAAGCTGAGACAGCTGGCACGCGACCGCATGGGCACCTTTCAGGAACTGGCGGACGAGGCGTTCGCCGATCTGTTGAAGAAGCACGGCATCCCAATCGACCTCAGGGATGCGCTGCGCAAGAGTGCAGCCGAGAGCCGCGGCGAGACCAAAGGCAACGTGACGGAGC
Organism: Bradyrhizobium sp.; assembly: GCF_019244115.1. Taxonomy (GTDB): domain Bacteria; phylum Pseudomonadota; class Alphaproteobacteria; order Rhizobiales; family Xanthobacteraceae; genus Bradyrhizobium. The sequence continues at coordinate 15,330 of NZ_JAFATE010000812.1, read as the reverse complement.
TGCGGCCGCGCAAGCCCCGGCGGCGCTGAGCCGGAAAAGCTTTAGCCGATCCGTTTCAGGCCTGTCTTGAAACGCGGGCCGTTGGTGACATAGAAACGGGCGGCACTGCCCATCTGCTCGACCTGCGCGGGTTCGAGCGTTCGGATCACGCGCGCCGGTGCGCCGATGATCAGCGAATGCTCCGGGAATTCCTTGCCCTCGGTAATGACGGCGCCGGCGCCGACGATGCTGCCGCGGCCGATCTTCGCACCGTTCATCACGATCGCCCCCATTCCGACCAGCGCGCCGTCCCCGAGCGTGCAGCCGTGCAGGATCACGTTATGGCCGACGGTGCAGTTCTTGCCGATTGTCAGCGGAAAGCCCTTGTCGGTGTGGCAGGTCGCATTGTCCTGAACATTCGAGCCCTCGCCGATCTCGATCCATTCATTGTCGCCGCGAATCACCGCGCCGAACCAGACGCTGGCCGAACTCTTCAGGCGCACCTTGCCGATCACCGCCGCGGTGTCGGCGACAAAATAATTGCCGTCGGCGGGAAGCTCGGGCGCCTGCCCATCTAGTTCATAGATCGCCATGCAGGTCTCCTGTCCGGAGGCGACCTTGGCACGGCCTCATGCGCGCTTTCAAGCAGGCGCGACGTCTCAGACCGGAAGGCCTGCGGCGCGCAGCGTCATCAGGAAGAAGGTGCCGGACATCATGCTCCAGAAGCCGGCGATCACGGTCGCCAGCATCACGAACTCGAAGCGCCGCCGCTCGATGCGCGCGCCGCGCAGCGTATTGCGCATGATGATGAACGGCGCCGCAAAGACCAGAAACGGCACGGCCGCGAAACGCCGCGGCGTGATCCCCTCCTGCAGCAGGCCGAAGCCCGCGGGCCGCTCGGCAAGGGCCTGATAACCGCAGACCAGCGCACCGGCGAGCGAAAAGCCGATCAAGAGCGCAAACAACGAGTTCAACGCATCAGCCGACATGACAGCACACTTCACACAATGATACCCGCCTCTCGTTTGGCAGAATTGATCACCGGCCGCTACAGCAGCGTTAAGGAAAGGTTAACACCGGGGGTCAAGCCGCGCTGAAATCCTGCGGGAACCCCGCTTGCATGCCATAGTCGGCATTGATTCGAAGTGAGCCTTTGGACCCGCGTGCCTGATGAGCATGTTCTGGACCGCAAGACGAAACGGCGTCATCGCCCGGAGCAAGGGCGCTTCCGCGCTTCCCATCGCGCTGGCCGCCCTCGCCGTGACGGCTTCCATCGCGCTGGTCGTCTATCTCCTGTGGCCGACCTGGGGCGCGGTCGGCTCCAGCGAGCCCTCGCGGCTCCCGATCAGCATCGGCGGCACCCTGTTCAATGTGCCAGCCGCGGCGATCCGCATGAAGATCCAGCGCCACTCCGGAACGCAGGAGCGGATCGATCTCAACTTCACCTACCCGACCCTCGACCCGCCGGACGCGCCGAGGCACATCAGCGAGGAGGCGATCGAAGCCACGCTGCCCCCGATCGACCGCCTTTTCCTGTCGATTGCGGCCCATCGTGACACCATGGCGCCGGACATGCGCGTGCGTACCATCTATCCGCGCTATCTCGAGCAGGTCTCGACACCAGGCGCGGACGGATTGACAATGCGCGCCTTCCGCGAACAGACGCCCTATGCCGGCGAGGATCTGTTCTTTGCCAATTCGCCTGCTCTCAGCGCCCGCTGCACCCGCGATGCCACGACGCCCGGCATGTGCCTCAGCGAGCGCCGGATCGACGGTGCCGACCTGACATTCCGCTTTCCGCGAAGCTGGCTCGCACAATGGCGCGACGTCGCCGACGCGATGGACCGGCTGACGGTGCAACTGCACGGATCGAAAGGGTGATTGAAGCGGCCTGCGGTCGTGACCATCCCTTCCGTTGGCCACAAGCGCCCGGAAGGGATGAAACGGGTCAAAACCCCTACTCGACCAGATCGTCCTCGAGGATCGCCATCTGGAACTGGAACGAGCGATCATCGTCCTCGTCGTCGACGAACAGCACGCCGATGAACTCCTCGCCGATATAGACCTCGGCCGAGTCGTCCTTCTTGGGACGCGGCACCACGCGAATCTTGGGGTTGCCGAACACGCGCTTGAGATAGGCGTCGAGTTTCCTGACTTCCTGAACGTCCACGGCAGTCTCCAAATCGGATTTAGTGTGGGAGGGTTTTAGGACGACACAGCGGGAACCGCCAGCGGGTTTTCATGCCGCCCGCGGCCTGTCATTGGATATCGCGGATCACCTTTTGCGACCAAGACATCGTTCGCAACAAAGCCTTGAAGCGATGACTCCGATTCGCGAAAACCCCGCTGCAAATCCGTGATTCCAGTGCGGTTTCGAAGCCTGCGCGGAGGCGTAACGATCCGGCAGGTGAAGGCGCACCGGAGCGAAACTGTTCTTTGAGTTTTTCCGCGCAACCGGCGTTACAGCCCGGTCGCGTTGAGCATCTGGTCCATGGTGCGCGACGGCTCGGCGCAGCCGGCCTCGCCCACGATCTTGGCCGGAACGCCGGCCACCGTGACATTGTGCGGGACCGGCTTCACGACCACCGAGCCGGCCGCGATGCGGGCGCAATGCCCGACCTCGATATTGCCGAGGATTTTTGCGCCGGCGCCGATCATCACACCACGGCGGATTTTTGGATGGCGGTCCTCGTTCTCCTTGCCCGTGCCGCCGAGCGTGACGCCGTGCAGGATCGAGACGTCATCCTCGATGACGGCGGTTTCGCCGACCACGAAGCCGGTGGCGTGATCGAGGAAAATGCCGCGGCCGATTTTTGCCGCGGGATTGATGTCGGTCTGGAACACCGCCGACGAACGGCTTTGCAGGTAATAGGCGAAGTCCTTGCGGCCCTTCAGATAGAGCCAATGCGCCAGGCGATGGGTCTGCAGGGCATGGAAGCCCTTGAAATAGAGCAACGGGTCGATGAAGCGGGAGGTCGCCGGATCGCGGTCGTAGACCGCGACGAGATCGGCACGAAAGACGTTGCCGAGGTCGGGATTGTCACGCAGCGCCTCGTCATAGGTCTGCCTGATCAGATCGCCCGACAGCGCCGCATGATCCAGGCGGTCGGCAAGCCGATGGATGACCGAGTCTTCCAGGCGGTCGTGATGCAGCACCGTCGAAAAGATGAAGGTGGCGAGCTCCGGCTCGCGGCGAACGATCTCTTCCGCCTCACTGCGGATGCGATCCCAGATCGGATCGAGCGTCGCCAGTTTTCCCCCCTGCGGACTGATCTGGTGCATTGCCATCGGCTGTCCTCGCGCGTTCGACGAACTTTTCTATAACACGACGAGGTGTCATTGTCCTGACGCCCGCCACTTGCAGTGAACGTCCGGTTGCCCCGCCAAGGCCTTGAATCTGCCTGCTTTCTCCACCGAAAGCCGGTCCGTTCACGGTACTTGGCAGGACGTGGTCAGTGTCCTCACTAAAATCAAGCGGCCGTCTCAGACTATTGATGGATTTCGAACTCAACCTTATTGCAGGCATGTTGGTGCCAACGAGGGGCTGGACATCTCTACTCAGGACATCTCCGCGCAAGCCTTGAGCGCGCGGGCGACGGAGCAGGTCTCGGCCCGCATCGCCGCCGTCGTCATCCCCTTCTTCCTGCTCGCGCCTGCGATATGGAACGGCTATCCGCTGCTGCAATGGGACACGGGCGGCTATCTCGCACGATGGTACGAGGGCTATTTGGTGCCTAGCCGGTCGACGGTGTTCGGCCTCTATCTGCATATCGGCGAGGGATCGGGTTTCTGGTTCAACCTCCTGCTGCAGGCGCTCGCCACCCTCTGGATCATCTGGCTGACCCTGCGCGCGCTGGGCCTGGCGCAGCCGTTTCGGGTCGCCGCGATCAGTCTGTTGCTGATCCTGACCACCGCGCTGCCCTGGCTCGCCACCATGCTGCTCACCGACATCTTTGCCGGGCTGTCGGTGCTCGCGCTTTTCCTGCTGATCCTGCATGGCGACAAGCTGTTGCCGACCGAGAAGGGCGGCCTGTTCGTCTTCACCGCCTTTGCTGCGGCAAGCCACAGCGCGACACTTGGCGTGCTCACCGGCCTGTGCGTCCTCGCACTCCTGGCGTGGCCCTGGCTTAGAACGCGCATGGGGCTGCCGGCGCTCGCGTTCGGAGCTTCGGCCCTGGTCACCGGCGCAGCCATGCTGCTCGCCGCGAACTATGCGCTGTCTGGGCAGCTCGCCTGGACGCCGGGGGGCTATGGCGTCGCCTTCGGGCGGATGATGCAGGACGGCATCGTGGCGCGTTATCTGAACGACCATTGCGGACAGGAGCAGCTAAAGCTCTGTCCGTACCGCAACGGGCTTCCGGCAACCGCAGACGAGTTTCTGTGGGGGCACAGCATGTTCAACACGCTCGGCCGTTTCGAGGGGATGGAAGGCGAAATGGGATACATCGTCACCCATTCACTCAAAGCCTATCCACTCTGGCAGGCCGAGGCGGCCCTTGCCGCAACCGCGCAGCAACTGCTCGCCGTCGCCACTGGCGAAGGCGCCAATGGCTGGATTCCCCACACCTATGGGATCATCGAGCGCTATATCCCCGCGGAGCTCAAGGCCATGCGCGCGGCGCATCAGCAGCACTGGGACATCGACTTCCCTGCCATCAACCGCCTTCATGTCCCGGTCGCGCTGGCCTCGATGCTGGCGCTGCTCGCGCTGCTGGCGCATGCGCTGTCGTGGCACCGGCTCGATGATGTGACTTTGCTGGCAGCGACCGTGAGCTTCGCGCTCCTCGGCAACGCCGCGATCTGCGGCGTCATCTCGGGTCCGCACGACCGCTACGGCGCGCGCATGGTCTGGATCGCAACGTTCACGGTGCTCATCGCGCTCTCGCGATATTTTTGGAATGACCCGGACGATCTCGAGCATGATCCGGAAAAGTGCGAAGCGGTCTTCCGAAAAGATCACGCTCAAACAATAACCTGACGCGCGATGGCGATTCGACTTGCTCCTCCCATCGCGCTTTAGACTAGGGGCGTCGTGAAAGAAAATCGACGACGCCGGACTTGTAGATCTTGTCCCCGACGGCGCGCATGTGGTCGCGATTGGGGATGTCGAGCACTTCCGCCGCCGGAATGATCTCGCCGAGCTGGTGCGCCGAGCCCGCAATCTCGTCCGACGTGCCGACCGCGATCAGCACGGGGACCGAAATCCGCGCCGCGTCGTCCCGGCACATCCGCCCGCGCGAGCCCCGCATGCAGGCGGCGAGCGCCCGCCGGTCGGAGCGGGTCTGGTCGGCGAACGCGCGAAAGGTTCGCCCTACGGGATCGGCGACCTCATCCAGTGACGGCGCTTCGAGGGCTTCCGCGACGTTCTCGCCGGGACCGCCGCCCTCGATCATGGCCATGCCGATGCCGCCAAAAATCGCCGAGCGCAGCCGCTCCGGCGCGCTCAGCGCCAGCTGCGCGGTCATCCGCGAGCCCAGCGAATAGCCCATCACGTCGGCGCGCGCGATGCCGAGATGGTCCATCAGCGCGATGACGTCGCCTGCCATGTTGGGAATGGTGTATTGCCCGGGGTCGTAGAGTTTTGCGGATTCGCCATGGCCGCGATTGTCCAGCGCAACCACGCGGCGGCCGCTTCGCTTGAGCTCCGAGACCCAGGTCGGATAGACCCAGTTCACGCTCTTGCTCGACGCAAAACCGTGCACCAGCACGATCGGCTCACCCTCGCCTTCGTCGAGATAGGCAATTTCGACAGCGCCGTTCTGAAAGCTCGACATCGCTTGGTCCGCCTTTCTTTTACAGGAAGGTCGTTGCAACATGGATCTTGGCAAAGCCAGGTTCTTCGCAAGTCAACCATGCGCGGACACCGCCGCACACTTCTTCGTGCTATCCAATCCCGCTTGTTGATCTATCCTGCGGCGACTGCTGCCATCTGCAGGCGCAATCGTTTCGCCTTGCGGCGGTCGAGCCAGGCCTGCGTCGCCCGCTCGCTCGCAGCCTTGATCGACGACAGCACGCCGAACAGGGCAAGCAGCGCGCCAAAAATCCACAGCGTCAGATCGATCAGGCCCCCCGTCAGCAGCAAGGCGCCCCGCCCGAGGATCTTCAGGATTGCCCGGGTTTTACCGCCCTTGGCTTCGGCCAGCCGCGCGGCGCGGGCGACATCCTTGGGGCCGTCCGCGATCTTCAGCGTATCCTGCGCGGCGCGGATCCCCGCCCGCTCGCCAACGCGGCCGATATCCTTGGCGAGCCGCACCAGCGCGCCGGCCTTTTCCGCGCGAAACGCCGCGCCGATCGCACTTGCGGTCTGCGTCGGATGCAACAGCGAGCCGTCGGCGACGGCCCGCTGCAGCACGGGCGTGTCGACCACTTCGCGTGCGGAGCGGCCGGCCCATTCCGCAAGCCCCTCGCCCAGCCGTCCGACCTTCCGGGCATCCTTGACCAGCGAGAGGCCGGCGCGCAGCGGCGTGGCACCCCCCACCGAGACATAGGTCGCGGCCGTCACGGCCAGTCCCGCGGTGGCCAGCCCCAGGATCAGGCGGTCAGTGTCCTCACCCATCACGAGATGCTTGCCCTCGCGCACCACGTCGCGGATATCGCCGAAGACGAACAGATCGCCGGCCACCGTGCCCGATAGGCTCGCCACGTCGTCGGCATTGCCGGTGACGAGGCCGGTGGCAAAGTTTTTGGCAAAATGCGCCGACGAATTCGCCTCCGAAACCGCCTCGGCAACCCGGCGCGTCTGTTCATCGTCGAGAGAAATATCTTTCTCACGCGCGAGTTCGACAAAACTGTCCGCAAGGTCGGCATCGCCGGCCTGAAGCGCCGTCACGACATTGGCGGCGACGAGGTCGCGGTTCCGTAACGCAGAATTGAGTTTGAGATCCGACAACTGGGCCGGGTCATCCCTGGCCTTGAGCAGCGCTGCCGCTTCGCGCGCGTGCGGCCACAGCGCAAGCAGCACTGCAGCGCTCGCCGCCGCACCGATCAAGGCCAGACTGGTCCGCCGTCGCTTCATCCGTGACAATCTACCGATTGCGCCCCGGGGCGCCACCTCTCAAAAAAAACGCGCCGTTCCTGCCTACGACAGTCCAGCGCACCAAGGAAGGTCATTGGCACTTGCAAATCTACGATTCCTGTGCCGTCACTCGATTCGACGTTTGCCAATCCAGGTTTTGCAGGCTCAAATCCGCGGCACATACATAGTATGCCGCTTCGTGGATGCAACGGCCCCGACCAAAGGAGGGCTTCTCGGCAAGCCGGGATTGGCCGAACCTGTGGCGTGCGCTGGTGCTGCCGGGAGCCATGCGGAAGCGATTGGGAGAAGCTACTAGGAATCGATGGCGGCCGCCGTTATGTTGCGCCGCACGTCAACCAGCTAACCATACCAAGTCGCGGTAGTCGTCTCGCGGTGATCGCACCGGGACGCGTTGCCACTCAAGGTGAATTCGATGGCCGATAACGTCGTTCCCCACTTTCACAATGATGCCGGCGTTGCCGTAATCGAGATCGGCTCGCAGGAGTTCATGTGTGTGGGCGCCAATCCGCCATTCGACCATCCGCATGTCTTCCTCGATCTCGGCAACGACAAAGAGATCATCTGTCCCTATTGCTCGACGCTCTACCGGTTTGCCGCCGACCTTGGCGCGGGCGAAGCCCGTCCGCCGGAATGCGTGCTGCGGGACGTCGCCTGATGCACACTTTCCAGAGTTTTAGATCCGCCGCAGCGCTCGTCTGACACGGTGGCTGCGTCACGTACCATCTTCATCGCCGGTGCCGGCATCGGGGGACTGACCGCAGCGCTGGCCCTGGCGGCGCGCGGCTTTCGCGTCGTCGTCATGGAAAAAGCCGAGCGGCTCGAAGAGGTCGGCGCCGGCTTGCAGCTCTCGCCGAATGCGAGCCGCATCCTGATCAGCCTCGGCCTCAAGGAGCGGATCGCGGCGCGCGCCGTAGTCCCGGAAGCAATCAGTATCATGAGCGCGCGCGCCGGCGGCGAGGTGATCCGCCTGCCGCTCGGCGAGGCCGCCTCGCAGCGCGCGGGCGCGCCCTATTGGGTGATTCATCGCGCCGATTTGCAGAGCGCGCTGGCCGCAGAGGTCACGGATCACCCGGACATCGAACTGCGCCTCGGCTGCCAGTTCGAGGATGCCACCTCTCATGCCAAGGGATTGACGGTGGTCCAGCGCAGCGGCAATTCGCGGCGGCAGGATCTGGCGCTCGCCTTGATCGGTGCCGACGGCATCTGGTCGACCGTGCGCAATCATCTGTTTCAAGACGTACAGCCGCAATTCTCAGGGTTGATCGCCTGGCGCGGCACCCTCGATGCCAATCAACTGCCGCGCGAGTATACCGCGCGAAAAGTCCTGCTCTGGATGGGGCCGTCAGCGCATCTCGTCGCCTATCCGATCTCCGGGGGGCGCCAGGTCAACGTGGTCGCGATCGTGCCTGGCCAATGGAACCGGCCTGGCTGGGGCGCGCCGGGCGAAACCAAGGAGCTGAAGGAGGCGTTCGCCGCGGCGCGCTGGCCGGGACCGGCGCGGATGCTGCTCAACGCCGTGGATAGTTGGCGTCGCTGGGCGCTGTTCACCCTGCCCGAGGGCGGCAACTGGAGCAAAGGGGCGATCGCGCTTCTGGGCGACGCGGTGCATGCCATGCTGCCCTTTGCGGCACAGGGCGCCGGGATGGCGATCGAGGATGCCGCTGTTCTGGCCAAGGCCCTGAGCGAGGGACAGACCGACACGGCCGAGAACATCGGCGCGGCACTGACGCGCTATGCGCGGCTGCGCCGGACGCGGGTGGCCCTGGTGCAGCGGGCGGCGCGCCGCCAGGGACAGATCTATCACCTCACGGGAGCGATCGCGCTTGCGCGCGACCTTACCATCCGCGCACTCGGGCCGCAGCGGATGCTGGCACGGCAGCGCTGGATCCACGATTGGCGCGTGTGACGCGGCTCAGGTCTGACGCGTTGTTTTCACGCGCGGATTACGCACTTCGCGCAAAAAAGCTTAATCAGTAGACGGACGTGTCGGGCTTGGATCGTGCGACCGGCTTGGCCGGCTGCTTGGCCGGCTTTCTGGACGCCGTCGGCGCGACCGGCTTGGCTGCGGGCGGCGGTGCTGCCGGCGTTTCGCGGCAATGATTCTTCTGCCATGCCTCTTCGGCATAATGGGACTGGCCGCGGATCGCGACGTAATCGTTGCGGTAGGCCATTTCGGCCACGACCGGACCGGCAAAGCCGCTGTCGGCTTTGGCCATCAGCCCCTGCAGTTCGGCGGCGCGTTCGGCCAGACTCTTGCGCGCGGCCTCGAGCTGCTTGCAGTCATAGAGCTCGAATTTGGCGGGATCGGCGAAGGCCGTCGTCATTGTGTCGTTCATCTCGGCGCAGCCGCCAAGCGACAATAGGAAGGCCATGGGTGCCGTCAGGCTAGCCGTGCGCAAAACCCGACGGTGACGAAAACGAGCGGTCATATCAGCCTGATATCTCGCAATCCCTGAACAATGCCTAAAGCAGGCTCGGGTGTCCGCATTGAGGCTCCTGTAGCCCGCTTTGCGGTCTCCGGGAAGGCGGCATTTCGCGCCGGACCGGTTTCATGCCCGGTCGCCAGACAGCAGCGTAAACACCTGATCTGCATTGATTTTAGGTGCCTATCCCCGATCGGGTGACACATGGTGTTACAAATTCCACGCGTTCGGTCGACAACGATCGGCGGAACACCAGGCCGAACCACAGGGCTGTAAATCCTGCCAGGTGATGGCGGAAGCCGGGCGGCTCGATGCCATTCCTTACGATGTCAGGGATGTCGAGCTCGGGCACCACGGCAAGCAATGCTCATTCGAGGCGATCCTTAGGAAATACGAGCTGACCGGCGACCCGGCGTTGGTCCATAATTTAAGATCGGCCCGCGATGGACGGAGGTCTTAAATGCGAATTGCCACGATCGGCACCGGCTACGTGGGTCTGGTCTCCGGCGCCTGCTTTGTGGATTTCGGCCACGAGGTCACCTGTGTGGAAAGGACAGCGGGAAGATCGCATCGCTCAAACGCGGCGAGCTTCCGAGCTTCGAGCCCGGCCTCGACGCACTCGTGACGACACATGCAAAAGCCGCGCGGCTTGATTTCACCACCGACGTTTCTGCCTCGGTGGCGAGAGCCGACGCTGTCTTCATCGCCGTTGGCACGCCGTCGCGCCGCGGCGACAGCCACGCCGATTTGACCTACGTCTACGCCGCCGCGCGCGAGATCGCGGACGCGATCTCGGGCTTCACCGTTCTGGTTACCAAATCGACCGTGCCTGTCGGCACCGGCGGTCAGGTCGAAAGGCTGATCCGCGAGGTCAATCCGGCAGCCGATGTGGTGATCGCGTTCGACCCGGAATTCTTGCGCGAGGGCGCGGCAATTCGCGACTTCAAATTTCCCGACCGCATCGTGATCGGCACCACCGACGACGCCGGCAGAATCAAAATTCTGCTGTGGCTTGGATCTGAGATCCGCTATGAGAGCTCGCGGTAATACGATGGCGAATGTCGGATCCGCCATACCAGACTTGTCGCAAGCGGCCGGTTTGTGAATGATACGAGAACCCAGGCCATGAAGGCAGCATATGATTTTGACCGGATCAGAAATCGCCAAGATGCGTGAAGAAGGGCGCATCACCATCGAGCCCTATAACCCTAGTCACCTGAACCCGAATACCTATGACTTCCGCTTGGGAGCGCAGCTCGGTGTTCCCGTATTCAACAACGGCGTTTTGGGCTTCGAGATCGTCGATCTGCCCCTCGACGGTTTCGTCTTACGACCGAAAACCGTGTATCTGGGCCATACTCTGGAACAATTGGGAAGTGATACATACGCGATGCGGCTGGTCGGGCGCAGCTCGCTGGGTCGCCTGGGTCTCTTTCTTCAAGTATCGGCCGATTTGGGGCACACAGGTGCGTGTCATCAGTGGACGCTCGAAATCGTAGCTGCGTTACCTTTTAGGATATTTCCCGAAATGCGAATCGGGCAGATCTCGTTCTGGGAAAATCTCGGTACCCCGAACGCGTACCAGCAAGGTTACTCAGCCTTCAATATGCCGACACCATCGAAGCTCAGCACGAGACCGCGGGATTTATTATGATCCTGACAGGAACAGAAATCCTTCGCGAACACCAGCGGAAAAGAATCAGGATAGATCCATTCGACCCGGCAAGGGCAACCACGAATTCCTATGACATAACGCTTGGACAGGATTTCATTCGCTATCAAGAGGCGGTGATAGATCCACGCAAGAACAACGCGTACGAAAAGTTCACGGTTGGCGCCGAAGGATTGCAGATGATCCAAGGCGACTTTGTACTGGGTCATAGCGCGGAGACGATCGGCAGCGACCATTACGTTCCTCTCATCCATGCGAAATCGGGCATTGCCCGATTGGGCTTGTTCGTTCATGTGACCGCCGACATCATTGATATCGGGTCGCATGGGCACGTCACGTTTCAGCTGCACAGCACGCTGCCGATTCGGCTTTATCCTGGAATGGCCATCGCACAGGTTACGTTCTGGAAGCCCAAGGGCAAGATTGTCCTTTATGATGGGAAGTACCAGGGTTCGCGAGGACCACGCGCGTCGGAAGTTCATCGAGATTTCGTTGAATCCGCTTCGCCAGAGAGTGACGTGAGCGCAAGTGGTGACAAGCCGTCGGCTCGACCGCACGCAAAGCGAGAGCTGCGATAGGTGGAAGCGCCCACGCGATCGATTCCCTTGCCGGGCGATCACGGCCCCTTCGGAATTGCGGATCGCCATGGCGAGATCCTCGTCTCGAGCGGCGACGAACGGATGATCCAGTTCAGCAATCGATGCCTGTGTTGCGGCATCCATCAACGATCGCGCGCGACGTTGGCGGACCGCGCGGAGCGCGGCAAGGCCCGGGGAATCGCCTCGATCGGGGTGATTGTCGAGACGACCGGGCTTGCCGACCCCGCGCCCGATTGCAGGTGCAGGGCAAAAAGGTTATGGAAATCAACGAAGCGGACGTGGCGGAACTGGTAGACGCAAGGGACTTAAAATCACACCGGCGCGCTGAAATACCTCGCGAACTTTGTCAAACGCCAGGCAAAATCACGATGGAGGGCGATAGAACAAGGCGCGATTTGTCAAACATCCCTTAAGTTGAGCATATCCCACCACACCCCTTGCGGCTGTGAATCACGAAGCGGATCTGGCCCGTGAAAACCCTTCGCTCCCTTTTCCCAACCGCTGACCAGTTGCTTGCAGTCAAGCCGGAGGCCTCGCGCCTACCCTGCTCGAGCTTGCGCGCAATCTCGTAGGGCCGTCCGGGTTCTGGCAAGACTCGATCCTGACCGAACAGAGCATCACAGGCGAGCCCGATAACGCATACCGAGCAGCGGGGCCCAGGCCGATAGTCTCAGCCGCACCACGCAATGCCTGGCACCACGGCCGCGCGTCAACGTCGCCATTCGGATCGCCGGCCGGACCGTAACCTTCACCGCCCGAGCGAGATTTCAGTCGCTGCCTACGACAAGAGCCGTGCAATGGTATAGAAAAACGATTGCGCAAACGATTTCGTGTGCCATAATTCCTACAAAGCCGGGTCGCTCAACAAATCCATGCACCGGGAGGAAACGTGGCGACGATCGCCGATGTGGCTCGCAAAGCGGGCGTTTCAGTCTCGACCGTATCGCATGTCTTGAACGGCACGCGGCGGGTTGCGCCGGACACGGCGCGGGCCGTGGAGGCCGCGATCGAGTCGTTCGGCTACCGCCCCAACATCATGGCGCGCAGCCTAAAGGCTGCCTCGACCCGCTCGGTCGGCATCGCCATCTCCTCGCTTTCAAATCCCTATTTCAGCGACATTATTTGCGCGATCGAGAGCGAGTGCGCTCGCCTCGGCATGATGGTCTTTCTGTCCGACACCGAGGACGACCCGAGCCGGGAGCTCGAGGTCATCATGGCCCTGCATCAGCGGCGGGTCGACGGCATCATCCTCGCGCCCAGCCCCGATCCCGCACGTCGCGCGCTCGGCTATCTGCGCGACATCGGCCTGCCCTGCGTGCTGGTCGATCGCATGCCCGATCCCGCGTTCGATCAGGTCGGCGTCAACAACCGCGAAGCCATGCGCAATCTGGTCGAGCGGGTGGCCGCGCTCGGTCATCGCCGGATCGGCTATGTCGGCGGCAATCCCGGCTTCGAGACCACGCTTGAGCGGATTGCCGGCTATCGCGATGGCCTAGTCGGCACCGGCAGCGTGATGGAGGAAGAGCTTCTCGTCACCGGCAGCGCGACGACGATGAGCGCGATGCAGGCGGCAGCGCAACTGCTCTACCTCGACCATCCGCCGACGGCATTGGTCGGCGGCAATAATCTCGCGACCATCGGCATCATGAAGGCGATCCGTAAGCGCGGATTGCGGGTGCCGAAAGACGTCTCGGTCGCGGGTTTTGACGATTTCGAATGGGCCGACTGCTTTGAGCCGCGCCTGACCCTGGTCGCGCAGCCCTGCGCGGAGATCGGCCGGCGCGCCGCCTTCCTGCTCATGGAACGGATCGCCGCGCCGGAGGGCTCTCGGCGCACCATCCGTCTCGACGCAGCGATCGTCGAGCGCGAATCTTGCGGCAGGCCGAGATGAGCACGCGCGCTCCGCTGCTTGCCATGCACGGCGTAGTCAAGAGTTTTGGCGGCGCGCAGGCGCTGCGCGGCGTCGATTTCGACCTCGAGAAAGGCGAAGTCCACGCGCTGCTCGGTGAGAACGGCGCCGGCAAGTCGACCCTGATGAACATTCTCTCCGGCGTGATCGCGCCGGATCAGGGCGAGATCCGGATCGACGGAGCGGCCGTCCGGTTTGCTGATCCGCGCGCCGCCCAAGCCGCAGGCGTGGCGACGATCTTTCAGGAACTCGATCTCGTGCCGAGTCTCGACGTGACCGCCAATCTGTTCCTCGGCCGGGAACTGACGCGGGCGGGTGTGCTCGACCGTGGTGCGATGCGCCGCGCGGCGCGGGCGCGGCTGGAAGCGATCGGCTTCGATGTCGACGTGGATCAGCCGGTCAGCGAATTGTCGGTCGGCCGGCGGCAGATTGTCGCGATCGCCAAGGCCCTGTCCTACGACTCGCGCATTCTCGTGATGGACGAGCCGACCGCCGCGTTGACCGCAGCCGAGGTGCAGAGACTGTTTGATGTGATCCGCGATGTCGCCAGGCGCGGCGTTGGCATCGTCTACATTTCGCACCGGCTCGAAGAGGTCCCCAGGGTCGCCGACCGTGTCACGGTCCTGCGCGATGGCGAAATCGCCGGCACGGCGCCGCCGACCGCACCGCAATCCGATCTCGTCGCCCTGCTCGTTGGGCGGGCGCTCGCGGAGCTCTATCCGCGCCGGAGCCGCGTCTTCGGCCGCCGCGTGCTGCGTCTGGAACGGGCCGGCTATCGCCCGCGCCGGAACAGGGCGGGCTGGCGCGCACCGCGCGACGTGTCGCTTGACGTGCTCGAGGGCGAGGTCGTGGGCCTCGCCGGTATCATGGGGGCGGGACGGACCGAGCTGCTCTCGACACTCTATGGCGCCGGCGGTCCCGGCGGCTGGTCGGGCGTCGTCGAGGTGAACGACAGGCCGGTCAGGCTGACCTCGATCGCGGACGCCCGCCGCGCCGGTCTCGCCTTCGTCAGCGACGATCGCCGGGGTGCCGGGTTGATGCTGCGCGACAGCGTCGGACGCAATCTGGTCGCCTCGGTGCTGCGGCGCGTATCGCCGTTCTTCCTGATATCGAAGGCGCGCGAAGCAAGGCTCGCCCGTCAGGCGATCGTCTCGTTCGATGTGCGGCCGCCGCGGGTCGAACTCGCCGTCGGAGCGCTATCCGGGGGAAACCAGCAGAAGGTCGCGCTCGCCAAGGAAGTGCTCGGCGAGCCGCGCCTACTGCTGCTCGACGAACCCACGCGGGGCGTCGATGTCGGAGCGAAGGGCGAAATCTACGCCCGGGTTCGCGAACTCGCCGCGCAGGGCGTCGGCGTTCTCGTCGCCTCCAGCGAAATGCCGGAGCTGATCGGCCTCTGCGACCGCATCGTTGTGCTGCGGGACGGACGGACGGTCGCCGAGTTTCCCGCAGGCGCGGCCGAAGACGACATCCTCGCCGTGGCCGAAGCCAATCAGGATGACAGGGATGAATGACGCCGCAACGATTGTGAAATCCGCGCCCGCCCGACTGGCGCCGGCACACCGTTTCGATTTCTTCGCCATCGCGGTCCGCTTTCAGAGCGTCATCGGCCTCGTCCTGGTCGTGATCGGCGGCGTCATTTTCTCACCGCGACGGCACGGCTCCATCCTGTTCCTGGCGCCGGACAATATCGCCAACATCGTGCGGGCGATTTC
>NZ_JAFATE010000796.1 GCF_019244115.1 Bradyrhizobium sp. | reverse complement strand
ATTGTCGAGGAGGGCGCTCTCGACGAGGAGGGAACGTCGGTCGAAAAACTTGCCGAGCGCCTCGGCATCGGGCGCCGCCAACTGGCTCGCCTGTTCGCCCGGCACCTAAAGGCTAGTCCGAGCGCGGTAGCACGGACGGCCCGTATTCAGCGTGCGAAACGGCTCATCGATGGAACCGATAAGCCCATGGTGGAAATAGCTGTTCTCGCAGGATTCGGTAGCCTCCGACGCTTTAACGCCGCGTTCGCGGAGGTTTATGGACGAGCGCCCACGGAGATTCGGCGAGGCCGAAGGTCCAGCCGAATACGTCATCAAGCCGATCCGGTTGGAGGAAACGAGAATGAGCGGGCTCGAGGATTATCTAATCGATCCGGTGCTATCGCTACCAAGTAAGACGTCCAACCGCCAACCGCTGCGGGCCGATAATCGTAAGCCTGCGGACATTGCTCGCTCGCCAATAGCCGGCGACCTGGGATGCTGGTTGAAGTTATGGTAGTTGATTTGCCCGTCGGGTCAAATGGCATTGTGTGCGCCGCCCACCGCGCGATTGAGCGGCATGTCGGTTTCACTTCCGATCCTGCATTCACAGAAGCAGCCGACGCAACCTTCAGGCGAGCTGTCAGCCGCAGGGGGGCATCGCCAGACTTCTTTTTTTCGACAAGCCCCCAGCATCACGGTCGTCGCGCCGAAGCAAGTGGCGAGGCCACCACAGAGGCGGCGCGGGCGGCAACAGTTGCATCTCGCCCGACAGCGGCAACCGCTCAAACGCCAGCACACCGAGGCTGATCCGCGTCGGCGCGCTGCCGAGCTGCGCCAGAATGATGTAATATAAGTGATGCGCTCCGCAAGCCGGGTTTTCACCATGGCGGTCGCGAGGGATGAAGCCACCGACGATGAGATACACGGGCGAGGCGGAGAAGCCGTCGAGAGCCGTTCGGAGGTTGGCCCGTTCCAGTCAGGACCGCGAGGAGCACGACCATCAGGCTGGCGACTGCCAATGG
The DNA here is from genome assembly GCF_019244115.1 of Bradyrhizobium sp. GTDB lineage: Bacteria > Pseudomonadota > Alphaproteobacteria > Rhizobiales > Xanthobacteraceae > Bradyrhizobium. The sequence goes on along the minus strand of NZ_JAFATE010000796.1, from coordinate 2,771 downwards.
TATCGCCTTGGTCAAGTAGAGTACGAAAATGCCGCCGAACAGGATAAGCGCCTTGTGTCCTTGAGGGGATAGCGAGTCCTGTGTCGGGCTGAATCAGATGATGGCGGCGATGGCGAAGGCGAGTGGAACGCCGATCGCCCTCAGCATGGCCTCCAGCGATAGATGCATGCGCGCTGGTCCCCGCGTGAGCGTGAGATGACACGAGTTTTCTCCCTGTCGAAGCATTCGGCGATGGATCGGAGCCATCACGGATTTGGAGCCGTGCTTCGCGGTGGGATTAGCTCGCGGGTCAAACCCGCGTCCAATTGCGAGTTTTCAGGAGACGATAACCGGCGGGAATGTGCTCAGCCGGGCGCATGACCGAGGGACCACCGGTGGATCGGATGGCCAGTCAATCAACCAATTGGTGGAGGCGCGGATCGCGCCGGACCCCACGATGGACCAGCGGCGCCATAAATACCTGAACGGGGCGGGAAGGCCGCCGCTACTGCCTCGCTGGCGGCGTTGCGCGACAGGGGCGTGAGCGAGATTCCGCTGCGTGGGATCACAAGTCTCGCGCTCGCGTCCGCCTGTCGCGCAACTGACGGACTGGCTATCGGCATTTGACCGTCGCTCACCGACTTGTCGTCGCAAATCGATGTGCTAACGTCACTTTGAGCAATCGAGTGGGAGTAGGGACCGTGGCACGCGTGCGCTGTATCAGCGAAATGGGCATGGGCGTCGATGTCCATGGCAAGGATGCGAGCAAGGCCCCGAAGCGCGCGGTATCGGATGCCATCCGCCACAGCAGCCTCAGCTTCGTTCGGTTGTTCGGCAAGACGCCGCACGACATGTTCGTCGATGTGACCATCGGCGTGCCGGACCCAGCCGCCGTCGACACGCAAGCAGTGGCCAAGGAACTGCCCTATGGCACCGTGACCGTCACTGCGGTCAAGGGCGGCCTCGAAATTCCGGCGGAGCAGGGCGGTGATGCCATCATCATCGCCAATGCCGCCGTTATCGTCAGTCTCGACGACGGGAAAAACGGCTAAGGACGTCACCGGAGCGACCTGACGCCGCCGACCTGATCGTACGAGTTGGCCTCGGTGTTTACGGCAGAGGACAGCTAGGCGGAGGATCCTCCAGCGGTCGGCATCGCGCAATGCGTCTGTATTCGCGTGGCGAAACGCCAAAATGCTTTCTGAAGCAATGGTTGAAGTGTGAGATATCACCGAACCCGCACGAGAGAGCAATCTCGGCGAGGGATCGATCGGGCAGGCGCGAAAGCTCGGAGGCGCAGAACTGTAGCCTGCTATTGCGTACCTGTTCTCCAAAACTCAACTCTACCGACTCGAACACCCGGTGCAGATAGCGTGGAGAAATGTCAAATCGACGCGAAATATGGCGCGAGATGAGCTCGCAGGCTGCAATCTGAGCACTGTTGGCGCGCGCTTACCTCGATCCATCATTCCGGCAGGGCCGATGGCGCGCGCTCGAGCGCATCGTCGTGGCCAATGCCCAGCACGATTCCCATCGCGATGATGCCGAGCCCGGCGAGCAGCAGGAGGCCGTCTGTATAGCTGCCCGTATGATCTCTGAGCCAACCCATCGCGAACGGGCCGGCGAATCCCGCCAGATTGCCGATGGAATTGATCACCGCGATGCCGGCTGCGGCGGCCGCACCGGACAAGAAAGCGGTCGGCAAGGTCCAAAACACCGGCAGGCAGGCAAAGATGCCGAATCCTGCGAGACAGAACGCGAGCATTTTCAGGACGGGATCATCGAACAGCGCAGCCAGGACGATGCCCGCGGATGCCACGAACAATGGGATGGCCGCGTGATTGCGTCGCTCGGCCGCCTGGTCCGAGCGCCGGCCCCACCAGACCATGCCGATCACGCCGACGAGATAGGGCGCCGCAGACACCACGGTGGTCAGGAAGGTGTTGAGCCCGAATGCCTTGACGATCTGCGGCAGAAAGAAGCTCAGGCCGTAATTGGTCGCGACCGCGCCGAAATAGACAAGACTGAGGGCGATCACGCGCGGATCGAACAGGACCTCTGACACCGTGTACGTCCGCACCGCCTCGCGCTGGCGCCGCTCGATCAGCAGCCTGTGGCTGAGCCAGTCCCGCTCGTCGGCGGCCAGCCAGGCTGCGTCGTCCGGGCGGTCCGTCAAATAGAAGAACACGACGAAAGCCAGGATGATGGCCGGTATCGCCTCGATGAGAAACAGCCATTGCCAGCCCGCCAGCCCGAAGCCGCCATGCAGATAGAGCAGCAGTCCTGAAATTGGCGCCCCGATGACGGTGGAGAGCGGAATCGCGGCCATGAAATAGCCGACGATCCTGGCGCGATACTCGGCCGGAAACCAGAGGGTCAGATAGAAGATGATTCCCGGGAAGAAGCCGGCCTCGGCGGCACCGAGCAAGACCCGCAAGAGGTAGAAGCTGTTCTCGTTGCCGAGCCCGGTCACCCGCGCAATCCAGGGGAGACAGGCCATCAATCCGGAGAGGATGCCCCAGCTCAGCATGATCCGAGCAATCCATGTGCGCGCGCCCAGGCGCTCGAGCAGAAGATTGGAGGGCACTTCGAAGATGAAATAGGCGACGAAGAAGATGCCGGCGCCGAAGCCGAACGCCGTCTGCGACAGGCCGAGATCCTGGTTCATGGTGAGCGCGGCGAACCCGACATTCACCCGGTCGAGATAGGCGACAAAATAGCAGACGACCAGAAACGGAACGAGGCGCGTCGTGACCTTGGCGATGGTTCTGGCTTCGACGTCTTGCAACATC
>NZ_JAFATE010000325.1 GCF_019244115.1 Bradyrhizobium sp. | reverse complement strand
CCGCGTCAGGCGCGCACCTTGACGTAGCTGCCGGGCGCATCCTCGATCGGCGGCAGCGCGTCGCCGCCGACGCTGCGGGCTTCGACCTCCTCGGAATCGATCTGGCCGAGCCAGCCGCGCCAGTCCGGCCACCACGAGCCCTTGTGCTCGTCGGCTGCCTTCATCCAGTCGGCAAGCGAGACATCCCCGATGTTCTCGTTGGTCCAATACTGATATTTTCTGGAGGCGGGCGGGTTGATGACGCCCGCGATGTGGCCGGAGCCGGCGAGGACATATTTTACCGGTCCGCCGAAGAATTTCGAGCCGTGCAGCACGGAGTCGGCCGGTGCGATATGGTCCTCGCGCGTGGCCAGATTGTAGACCGGCACCTTGACCTTGCCGAGGTCGAGCAGCGTGTTGTCCAGCACCAGGCTGCCGGAGGTCAGGCGGTTCTCCAGATAGCAGTTGCGCAGGTAGTAGGAATGGTTGGCCGCAGGCATCCGCGTCGCATCGGAATTCCAGTGCAGCAGATCGAATGCCGATGGCGGCTGTCCCTTCAGGTAGTTGCTCACGACATAGGACCAGATCAGGTCGTTGGAGCGCAGCATGTTGAAGGCCATCGCCATCTTGTTGCCTTCGAGCACGCCGCTTTCCTGCATGTCCTTTTCGAGCGCCGAGATCTGTCCTTCGTCGACGAAGACGAGGAGATCGCCGGCATGGGTGAAGTCGACCTGCGCGGCGAGGAAGGTCGCCGAGGCGACGCGCTGGCGCCGCTTCTCGGCCAGCCAGGCCAGCGTGGTGGCGAGCAGCGTGCCGCCGACGCAATAGCCCATGGTGTGGACCTTCATCTCGCCGGTCGCCTGTTCGATGACGTCCATGGCGGCGAGCGGGCCTTCCTTCATGTAATCTTCCCAGGTCTTTGCCCCGAGCGTCTTGTCGGGATTGACCCAGGAGATCACGAATACGGTGACGCCCTGATCGACACACCATTTGATGAAGGATTTTTCTGGCCTGAGGTCGAGGATGTAGAACTTGTTGATCCAGGGCGGCACGATCAAAAGCGGCGTGCGCAGCACCTTCTCGGTCGCCGCCTGGTACTGGATCAATTGCATCAGGTCGTTCTGGAAAATCACCTTACCGGCCGTCGTCGCCATGTTGACGCCGACCGCGAGATTGGCGGGATCGGATTGGCGGATTTTCAGCGTTCCCTTGCCGGCCTCGATGTCCTCGGCCAGCATCTGCATTCCGCGCACCAGATTGCTGCCGCTGGACGTAATCGTCTCGCGCAGCACTTCAGGATTGGTCAGCACGAAGTTCGACGGCGACAGCGCGTTGGTGATCTGGCCCACGTAGAACTCGGCCTTCTTGCGGGTATGCGGATCGAGCCCCTCGGCATTGCGCACGAGATCGTGCGCCCATTGCGCCGTGAGCAGATAGAGCTGCATCACGAAATCGAAGAACTGGTTCGACTTCCATTCCGGATCGGCAAAACGCTTGTCACGCGGCGCCGGTGAAATGGCTGGCGGCGCCTCTTCGCCGGCCATCCGCCGCACGGCCGAGCCCCAGAGATCGAGATAGCCCTTGGCAATCCGGGTCTGCAGGTCGGATGAACGCTCATTGTCCGACAGCCAGTATTCGGCGACGGCGGTCAGGGTCTTGACCATTTCGGTGAGTTCGTTCGGCGGCTTGTCGACGACTTCGCCGCTCTCGCGCGGCTTCAGATAGGCCGCGAGCGCCTTGCCGCTGTTCTCCATCGCCTTCGCGAAATTCATCGCAAAGGCTTCCGGATCGAACTTCTTGCCAGTATGTGCTTCAACCGATACGTCGTTCATGATGCGACACTAACGCTTCAGGGGCGGTCCGTCACCGCGATTGATCGGATTGTGGTGTTAACAAGGACCGGTATGTTTCAAAGTATTTATCAGGTGAATGACGCATCATGACGCTTCGCGTTTCTGTTGCATTGCGATAAACTACCTTGGTTCGGACAAACTAAAGTCCCACGGCAAGTTTCAGTTCGGCAGCCGATCATTTCGGCGCGACAATGCGTCGGGC
>NZ_JAFATE010000670.1 GCF_019244115.1 Bradyrhizobium sp. | reverse complement strand
GACGCCTTCGTCGGCAGCCGCGGCATGATCATCCCCAAGCACCTGTTCGAGCCTTACAAGGGGGACAAGTCCCGCGACGCGCCCAGCAACCTCAAGCCGGTCGGCACCGGCCCCTACAAGTTCGTGTCGTTCAATCCGGGCGACGTGGTGCGCGGGGAACTCAATCCCGACTATCACGAGGAGAACCGGCCATTTTTTGATACGATCGAAATGAAAGGCGGAGGCGACGCGGTCTCGGCGGCGCGCGCCGTGCTGCAGACCGGCGAATACGACTATGCCTGGAACATGCAGGTCGAAGACGAAATCCTCCAGCGCCTGGAAAAGGGCGGGCGCGGACATGTCGAGATCGATCCCGGCGGGGCCATCGAGCACATCCAGTTTAACAACACCGATCCGTGGACCGAGATCGACGGCGAGCGCTCGAGCGTCAAGACCAAGCATCCGACCCTGACCGACCCCGCGGTACGCCAGGCGCTCACAATGCTGGTCGACCGCCAATCGGTGCAGACGTACATATACGGCCGCACCGGCATCGCTACCGGCAACTTCCTCAACAATCCCGAGAAATACCGGTCGAAGAACACCAAATGGGAGTTCAACATCGAGAAAGCGAACCAGATTCTCGATGCGGCCGGATGGAAGCGCGGACCTGACGGCGTGCGCGCCAAGGACGGCAAGAAGCTGAGCTTCGTCTACCAGACTTCGATCAATGCGCCGCGCCAGAAAAACCAGGCGGTCGTGAAGCAGGCCTGCCAGAAAGCCGGTATCGAGCTGGAACTCAAATCGGTCACCGCGTCGGTGTTCTTCTCTTCCGATGTCGCCAACCCCGACACCTACTCCCACTTCTACTGCGATCTCCAGATGTACAACACGACCATGACGGAGCCGGACCCCGGCTTCTTCATGAACCAATTCTGCTCGTGGGAAGCCTCATCCAAGGACAACAAGTGGCAGGGCCGCAACATCACGCGCTGGAAGAATGACGAATACGACAAGGCGTTCACCGCGGCCCAGGCCGAGCTCGATCCGGTTAAGCGCGCCGCCTTGTTTATTCGCATGAACGACCTTGTGAGCAACCAGGCGGTCATCCCGATCGTGAACCGGCCGAAGGTCGAAGCCGTGTCCAATAAGCTGCACGCGCCGGGCTCCGGGTGGGACAACGACTTCTGGAACCTGAAGGACTGGTACCGCGACGCATGAACAGTAATCAGTGATCGGTGACCAGTGACCAGTCACTCGGGGGTCACTGCCACCATTGCTGACCACGGCCCGGGGGCGCAGCGTTCGGACCTGAACCTTGCTTTCTGATCACTGGAAACCGATCACTGATCACTGAGTCATGGGGCGCTATCTTCTCAGGCGGTTGCTGATCGCCCTTCCCAGCTTGCTCGGCATCAGCATCGTGCTGTTCACGGTGCTGGCGCTGGCTCCCGGCGATCCGTTCGGCGAGCTGGCGAGCAATCCGAACGTTCCGCCCGAGGTGGCCGCGGCGCTGCGGGCGAAGTTCGGCCTCGACGATCCCATCGTGGTGCGCTACCTGCGCTGGCTCGTCGCCATGCTGCACGGCGACTGGGGCTTCTCCTTCGTGAGCCGCGTCGACGTCGACCAGCTCATCCTCCAGCGCCTGCCGACCACGTTGTTCGTGATCGGCTCCTCGCAGGTCCTGGCGCTCATGGTCGCGCTGCCGGTCGGCATCTGCGCTGCGCTGCGGCCTTATTCGCTGTTCGACCAGATCGCCAACACATTCGCCTTCGTCGGCTTCTCCTTGCCGACTTTCTTCACCGGCATCGTGTTCATCTTGGTTTTCAGCGTTTACCTCGGATGGTTGCCGTCGGTCTACCAATCCGACGTCGGCGGCAGCGGCTGGCCATGGATATGGGAGCACATTCGCAGCGCGGCGATGCCGGTGGCGGTGCTCGGGCTGTTCCAGGGCGCGTCATGGACGCGCTTCGTGCGCTCCGCCATGCTCGACGTGGTGCGGCTCGACTATGTCACCACCGCGCGCGCCAAGGGGCTGCCCGAGCGAACGGTCGTGATGAAGCACATCGTGCGTAACGCACTCATCCCGGTCGTGACCCTCGTCGCCCTGCAGATGCCGGCGGTGTTCGGCGGCGCCATCATCACCGAGCAGATTTTCCGCGTTCCCGGCATCGGGTCGCTGCTGATCAGCTCGATCCTCGCCAACGACACGCCGGTGATCATGGCGGTCACCTTCGTGTTCGCCTGCCTCGTCATCCTGTTCAACCTGCTTGCGGACCTCGTCTATGGCTGGCTCGACCCGCGCATTTCCTA
>NZ_JAFATE010000610.1 GCF_019244115.1 Bradyrhizobium sp. | reverse complement strand
GAGAATGCCCAGTGGGCTGACCGATGACGCGCGCCATCATCTTCGATTTTGATGGCGTCATCGCCGACAGCGAGGTGCTGTCCAACACCGTGCTTGCGGAGGTCGTGACGGAGCTCGGCGTGCCCACAACGCTCGAGGACGCCTATCGCGATTACATGGGCAAACGATTTCACGACGTGATTGCCGCGATCGAACAGACGGTCGGCCGAAGCCTGCCCGCATCCTTCGCGGAAGCCTATCAGGAGCGGACCTTGATGCGATTCAGGCAAGGTCTCGCGCCGATCGTCGGGGTCAAGGAATTCATCGCGACATTCGCCGATCTGCCGCGCTGCATCGCCTCGTCCTCCTCGCCGGACAGGCTCGCCCTTTTGTCTCGACGTTCTTCGCATGACGCCGCTGTTTGAAGGCCGCGTCTTCAGCGCCTCCAATGTCGCGCGCGGCAAGCCCCACCCGGACATTTTCCTGCATGCGGCGGAGAAAATCGCCGTGTCGCCGCACGATTGCATCATCATCGAGGACAGTGCCGGCGGGGTTTTGGCGGGGCGTGCGGCCGGCGCCACGGTGATCGGTCTGCTGGCGGCAGGACATATCTGCGATGGCCATGCCGATGCACTCAAAAATGCCGGCGCGCATTATCTGGCGAGCGATTATCGCGCCGTGGAAGCCATCATCCGCGATCTGCTGGCCGCATGACATGGTCTGGACGGAACATCGGCTTGCGCCATCGCGTTGATGGGCCGGGGCAGGGCTGATCCAAAAGCGCAGCAATGGAGAGGCGCCTTGCCTAGCGAGAACGATCTGGAAGGCCATCAGGATCAAGGCGGCAAGCATGGAGGACAGGCGGGCCTGCCAAAATCTCCGCGGCCTCCGAAGACGACCGAACGCGACGAGGATGTGATCCGCAAAGATCAGCGGCAAGGCTCCAAGGACCGCTGATACGCGCCGGCCGGCTGCCGGGCCACGGCTTGCTCTGATGCCGCGATCCCGAATCGGTTCCGAATGCTGCCGCAAATGGAGAGTATGGGTCCGAGCTTTCACAGGGAGGCTTCCATGCGGATATCAGCTTTCCCGATTGTCATAGTTCTGGCTGTTGGCTCGTTCGCGGGCTTTGCACAACAGCTCCCGGATGCCGGTCCAGGTGCCGCTGCAGGTCCTGGACCCGCCCTCTCTCCGCCGCCCTTATCGGCCCCACCCCCACCTGCGACGCCGTCGCTCGGCATCGCACCGCCGCCGGCTGCGCCTGCGCCGTCGGCCGCGGGTGTTGCAGCACCGGCGGCCGGCCAATCGCCGCAAAATGTCGGCGCCAGTCAAGGTAATGCCGGCGGAGATGTGGCCTCGACGGCAACCGTGAAGGCTGTGCCTTGCAGCAGGTCGGCGCGCGAAACGGACGGCACCACCACCTGCATCGGGATTCCCGACCCGGCGTCGCGGCGCAGGCGCGGCCACTGAAGCACAGGCGGGTCCGGCGAACCGCGCAGGCGTAGGCCGAATTTTTTCGGCGAGACTGCGCGTGCCGTAGTATTGTGATACCGGAGAGCAGCGGGCGCGATTTGCGCCGACGCCAAACGCGTCCGCGCCCGCTTGGCAGTGGCGTGCTTGAAATCACCGGAAGGGGGCGAATGATCAGCCGCAGAAGCATTTTGGGCGGGCTTGCACTTGTTGCCGCCTCCCGTCCCTTGCATGCGAAAGATCCCGAAGCGCTCAACCTTGCGGCCAGTGAAGGCGACGTCGCTCTGACACGCTATGCGGCAGAGGGATCGGGAAAGCGCGCCGGCGTCGTGGTTCTCCATGGCGCACGCGGTATCGAGCTCAAGCCGCGCGCCTACGAGCGCTATGCCAATGCGCTGATCGCCCAGGGCATCGATGCCTATTTGATCCGCTACTACAGTCCGGTCGATGATCTCGCGCGTGAGAAACTCACGACATCGGAGGCCCGACAGGCCTACCAGGCGGAGCGCTTCGACGCATGGACCGGCCGGGTGTCGTCCGCGGTCACCGCGATCCTCGCAAGGCCGGACAGTTCCGGCCGTCTTGGCCTGCTCGGCTTCTCGCTCGGCGGCTTCGTCGCTGCGGTGGCGGCGGCTCGTGACAACCGTATCACGGCGCTGGCCGTGCTGTATGGCGGCATGCCGGAGCAGATCGCGCCTGAGGTGAAGCACCTGCCGCCTCTCCTCGAGCTCCACGGCGACGCGGACCGCAACGTGCCGTTTGCGCGGGGCGAGGCGCTGGTCAAACTCGCCAAGGCTGCAGGAGGGGAGGCCGAACTCGTCACCTATTCGGGCAAGGGCCATGCCTTCGATTTTTCGGACACAGATCCCATGGCAAGTGATGCGGTCGATCGCGTCGTGCGGTTCTTTCAATCCCGCCTGCAGGCCGGATAGCGCGATCGCTGCATGGCGCGCCACAGGGATTGATGAGACGCGGCAAACTCGCTGCGGCTGTTGCGATCACCAAGCCGACGCTGTCGGCGCGGTTCGCGATGCCAAGTGCAACGGACCGGGTCTCTTCGGAGAGCCCGGCGGATGCAGGTCACGGTCGCGTTGATGAAATTCTGCTTCGGGCGTCATGCTGACCTAACCTTGCATTTGAAGGGATGAGAAGGGCCGTCCGCCGCTTCCTGTTCTCAGGAAATCGGCAGCTTGCTTCGTTGCCCACAGCGGTCGAAGAATACTCTTCGACCGCTCTCACGCTTGATCTTGGCTATGCAGCCTGAGCCGCGGCGCGCTTTTTCGCGTATTCCACCTTGGTCATTGCAACCGCATCGGGATTGCCGAGCTCGCTGATATTGATTCGATAAGTTTCTCTGGCGGAGAGGGCTACAAGCGCGGCGA
>NZ_JAFATE010000498.1 GCF_019244115.1 Bradyrhizobium sp. | reverse complement strand
GACGCTATGGGCAGCTCTTTCAATGTCGCAGAGCAAATCTGGACCTGACTCCTCGCCTTCAAAACTATTCAGGATTTCGGCTTTGAGCCCAAGGAGTAAGTTGACGACGCTGCGATCTCCCATTTTGCGACGGAGATCGGCAAGTCGGGCATGGTCCAGAATAGCTGCCTTCACGCGCCTTACTGACGCACCTAGGGCCGACGGCGCATGCGTCCCCTGCATTTGCTCGCCGGCCAGGCGGTCCATAGTCGCATAGAGCGCCTCCCAGTCGACTGGCTTGGTGATGTATGCGTTCATGCCTGCGGAAAGGCAACGGCCTGCCTCCACGGGGAATGCGCTGGCGGTCAACGCGATGATGGGGACGTCGGCCATTTCGGAGCGTAATCTCCGTATGGCGCGCGTTGCATTGAGGCCGTCCATAACGGGCATTTGTACGTCCATCAAAACGAGGTTGAAGGACGCCTTCGTCACCGCCTCGATTGCGGCGCGGCCATCATCGACGCTAGTGACATCGTGCCCGGCGTGCCGCAGTACGGCGGCTATCAGCTCACGACTCGTGACATTGTCCTCCGCCAACAAGATCCGGTAGTTCGCGGGGGAGCGGATAACCAGCTCCGGAATACCCGTAACCGGCATCTCTGCATCCAACAATCGCAGCGAAAAGAAGAATGTCGCCCCTCTACCGGGTTGGCTTCGAACTTCGAGCGTGCCACCCATAATTTCCACCAGCCCCTTCGAGATGGCTAAGCCAAGACCGGTGCCGCCGTATCTCCGGGTTGAGGAGCTGTCAACCTGAGTGAAGCGTTCAAAAATCCATTCGTTGCGGGAAGTGTCAATGCCAATTCCGGTGTCAGAAACTAAGAATCGAATGGTGTCGAGAGCCTGTCCGTCAGGCTCGACGCATAGCTTGATGCTCCCCGCTTCCGTGAATTTCACGCTATTCGACAGCAAGTTCAACAAAACCTGCCGCAGCCGCGTCTCGTCACCCCGCACATGATGTGGCACCCTCGGATCAAGCTCGGCCGACAACTCCAGGGATTTGTCCGCCGCCTGCCGAGACATTAGGTCGACGCACCCTCCGATGAGATCATGTATGTGGAATGGCTTTACCGCGATCGCAACTTGGCCGGCCTCTATCTTCGACAGGTCAAGTATATCGTTGATGATGTTGAGCAGGTTTCTGCCCGCGTTTCGCTGCAGTTCAAGAAAGTGCCGTTGCTTGTTGGCTTCACGGCTCATCCGCGTTTCGCCAAGTAGCATCTCTGAAATGCCGATTATCGCAGTGAGCGGCGTGCGCAGCTCGTGACTTATGTTTGCGAGAAAGTCGCTTTTGGCCTTTGCGGCCTGCTCGGCTTGCTCACGAGCAGCCGCCTCCGCCGCCTTGCGCCATGATATATCTCTGAGCGCGCCAAGAATTCCACTTGGCTTGCCGGTGTTGGCATCGCGCATCAAGCGCAGCTCCGCCTCTACCCATACCCATCCACCATCGCGATGTTGGATCCTGTTGGTGACCGACGCCCGATCTTGGCCGTTGATCACGGCCTGGTAAGTCGACTGCACCAAGTCCACCTCCTCCGGATGGATCATCATGATTGGCTGCCGGCCAAGCAGCTCCTCCGGCGCGAAGCCGATAATTTCCCTGGAGGCGGGGGACACGTATCGTCGGGTGAGGCTGAGGTCGAGTTCGAAAATCATGTCGATTGAATTGTCGACAAGGAAGCGATAGCGCGCCTCCCTTTCGGCAAGCTCTTGTCGAGCCTGTTTAAGTGCCGTCACGTCGGTCATTACGGCGAGCGATACGGGGCCCGTGGGCAAATCGTCGAGCACGCCAGAAAGTAAAACGTCAACGACGGTACCGTCCTTGCGCACCATTTGATACTGCACGTTCTCGCAGCAGCCGGTGCGGAAGAACTCGGGGAGCACGACACGCAAAGCATGTTCCCGCGATTCTGCGGTGAGGAACTCGGCAGAGGGACGTCCCAACACCTCTTCGCGCGTGTAGCCGAGTTTGGTAAGCCACGCATCGCTTACCGAAATCAACCGGCCTTGCGTGTCAATGGAATGCATCATCGCCGGCGTCGCCGCCAAGCGCCGCTCAAGCTCGACGCGCATGCACGAACCAAAATCACCGGTCTCGGCTGGGGGCGGTGCGGCTGTCGTGGGTGCCTGCACCTTACCCCGATCCTGGCAACGGTTGTGTCGTGTCAACGCTTCGCCCCCTGTTCAAACCTCGTCCAGCCTCGGCTGCCTGCTCACTTCTGCCAATCCTGACCCACATTAGGCTACCTCAAGGCCCATCAGGACCCATCCATGACGATTCTGTATGCAGGATTCGGAGCACTCCGTCGACCGAGCTGATATCTTCAGGCCTTACAATTGCGCGAGACCTTCAACGATCGGACTCCCGTACGACTACGGACGCTGGGCGTCGTTCTAGACCAGCTTTCGTGTTGCGGACTGGCGAACGTCGGGCCGCTTGGAAGCGGATGATTGACCAACCGGTTTCCTGGCAAGAAAGGCCCGACCACTTAGCGTTCCCTTGCGCTTGAGAAACGATATGCGCGAACCGAAACGGTTTTGGCGTGCCGCGTTAATTTAACTTCTTCGTTGCAAATGGACGGCCCGCTCCTTCTCTGGATGCATTGGAGGGCTGTACGCCGCTGGAGCAGCTCCATTGCCCCCTCGATTCGTTGATTCCCCAACACTCGCCCCGGCGGTTGAGCCGAAGACGGCGATCGAGTTATAAGAGAGTGGTTGCGACGACAGGCTTTAAATCTACTCCGTCAGCAACTCGTGGGTTTCGGTCAAAACCTACCCCGGTTTTCACCGAGACTGACAATCGGAAAGATGCGATGTCGGTCGCGGGTGTGAAGGGGCCGATCGCTTAAAGGCCTTCTGTGAAACGGGAGCTATTCCCTTGAACCGCTGCCGGTAGGTCTGCCGAGGCAGTGATGGACGCTCGCTTAGTCTTCCAGCTCGTTAATCGCAGCGGCGAGATCAATGGCGTCTGGCAACGGAGAACGCACAGCCTCAAGGATCGCCAGTCGCTCTTCATCGAGAACTCGGCATTGCTTCTCCAGCTTCATGACTGCGCCCGGAACGCCACGAGTGTGTCCACGCTGCTGGAAGTTCGGGCGCAACAGTCAGCCCAGTCCTCCATCATCCGCTTGCGCAGGTCGAAGAAGATCGGGCGCCGATAGGCCGCGACCACTTCGTCGCTGACCTTGTGCGCGAGCGCACGATCATATGGATGTGCGGCTGATGCGTCATTGCCGAGCCCCAGGTGTGCAGCACCGCGGTGATGCCGATGCGCGCACCGAGATGCTTGCGATCTGCGGCGATGGTGAGCATCGTCTCCGCCGCAGCCTTGAACAGCAGGTCGTAGATCACCGCCTTGTTGTGGTAGGCGATGTCGCCGATCGCCGACGGCAGCGTGAAGACGACATGGAAATAGGCGAGCGGCAGCAGTTCGGCCTCCCGCGCCGCCATCTTGGCGCTTTTTGGACGCCGGTCAGCTCAGCAAGCGGTGGGTCTCGTCGTGCCGGCATCCAAAAACCTGCACAGAAGCGGTCATCCCCGAGCCGCTGGGTCGAGCCGGTCCTTCCAGGGCACCGGAGCGAAGCGCAAGGCAAACCCGGAATCCATTCCCTCGACTGGGCGCCGCCTTCGAGGCCCGCACGCGCGGCCACCCCAGGACGACGGCGCAACGACACTGAAGCTTCGTCGGCTCGCCCTATTGACGTAATTGGTGAGAGCGAACGTCCGACCGGCGTGCGGGCCCTCGACGCATCGCCGCCGCCCACTCAGCCGTGCTTCACCATCGGGCACTCGCTCTTGCTCAGCGGGCGCGCCGCGTCCTCGGCTGGTACCGTTGCGAGCAGCTTGAGATAATCGAAGTGATATTTGGATTCCGAGGGCTTCTTCACCTGCAGCAGATAATACGGCCGCATCACACGCCCGTCCTCGCGTACCGTGCCCCTGGTGTAGAAGTCATCGATCGGAAGTTCCTTCATCTTCGCAACAACCTTGTCGGCGTCGGTCGTGCCGGCTGCCGCCACCGCCTTGAGGTAGTGCAATGTCGCGCCGTAGGTCCCGGCATGGATCATGCTAGGCGGCTTCCCGTTGTTGCGGACGAGGAAGCGTTTGGTCCAGGTGCGGGTCGCATCGTCGAGGTCCCAGAAGAATGTCTCGGCCGCAGTCAGGCCCTGCGCCGCTTCGAGGCCAAGCGCGTGGGTGTCAGGAAACTGCAGCAGCAGCGCAGCGACGCGTTGGTCGCCGCTGCGGCTCAGGCCGAATTCCGCGGCCTGTTTGATCGCGTTAATGGTGTCACCGCCGGCGTTCGAGAGAGCGACGATCTTCGCCTTCGAAGCTTGCGCCTGCAGCAGATAGGACGAGAAGTCAGCGGTATTAAGCGGATGCCGCACGGACCCCACCACCTTGCCGCCGGCGGCCACGACGAACGCCGAAGTATCGCGCTCGAGGGCATGCCCGAATGCGTAGTCGGCGGTGATGAAAAACCAGGTATCACCACCCTGCTTCACCAACGCCTGGCCGATCGTCGCCGCAAGGCCGTAGGTGTCGAAGCTCCAGTGCACGCCGTGCGGCGAACAAGACTTTCCCGTGAGATCCGAGGTGGCGGCGCCGGTGTTGATGTCGATGGCGTTGTGCGTGCGCGTCACCTCGCGCACGGCGAGCCCGACAGCCGAGTTGGGAATGTCGAGGATGACGTTGACGCCCTCGGTCTCGATCCATTGCCGCGCGATGTTGGCGCCGATGTCGGGCTTGTTCTGGTGGTCGGCGAAAATGATTTCGATCGGTCGGTCCAGTACGTTGCCGCCGTAATCCTCGACCGCCATGCGTGCGGCGTGGACCGAGCCCATGCCAGTCAGATCCGCGTACAGTCCCGTCTGGTCGTTGAGAACACCGAGCCTCACCGCTTGCTGAGCGACCGCGGCGGCGGGCAGCCCCGCTCCCCACACCATGAGTGCGAGCGCGGCGATAATGTTGCGACGCATGAAAATCCTCCCTTGGTGTAGCGACCGCTAAGTGCCAGTCTCCTTGGCGCGATCGTACAGGGGAAGAGCATCACTGCAAAGCAGGCACGGTCTTTTGCTCCTACGCTCAGTGTAGACGCAGAAACGTCGTCTGACCACAACAGCATGCCGCGCACGCGGCGGAGACGGCCGTGCTGGGAAAAGCCGCCGACGCTGCCGTCAGACCCCCGACAGGTGGCGTGTCGGGCGCGTTTGTCTTTCTGGTCGAGGCTAGCGGCCGGCGGTTCGGACGCTGGTGGCTTGATCGCGAAGGTCGGCTTCGGAATCAAGAGCGCCGGTCGCGACCGGTTCGCCAGATGTCTGGTTATCCCTTAACAGCGGCGGAATACCAGGCGTTCCCCAACCGCCGCTTGGGGCCAAAGAACGAACCCGCTCGCGCGGGAGAAGGCGGCACGAGACTGGCGGCGTGCTTTGAGGGTGGTAACCACGTTGATTGAGCACGGATGACGAAGCGGGTGCTCCGTCTTGAGGATCGAGGGGTTCCAGCACTCCAACCTCAAGACAGGAGCCCCAATGAGCGAGAAGCCCATCAGCCCGCTGCGCCAACGCATGCTCGACGACATGAGCTTGCGTCGGTTCACGCCCGATACGCAACGCGACTACATCCGAGCTGTCAAGAAGCTGACGGCCTTCCTGGGCCGGTCCCCCGATACTGCGACGGCCGAAGAGTTGCGTGCGTTCCAGCTGCATCTGACCGAGACCGGCGTTCAGCCGCCAACCATCAATACGACCGTGACGGTGCTGCGGTTCTTCTTCAACCCGATGGGTGTAACGAGAGAGATAGCGCAGCACCTGCTCGGGGCCTGCGAACGGCGCCTTGCAATAGACCACCCACTTGATGCGCCGCAGCGGGGCGATGAAGCGCTTGAACGTTCTCTTGTCGGCAAGCCTGGCATGGGTGTTGAAGAACGTCAGCTGGTTGGTGTCGTGCGCCTCCATGAGCATCGCCAGCATCTTGCCGCGGAACAGACGCGCCAGCACGTTGACGTGGACGAGGAAGTCGGCGCGTGCGGCGACCCATCGTGCGCTGTCGAGCGAGAGCCCGCCACCCGGCACGATCATGTGCACGTGCGGATGATGGGTGAGCGCCGAGCCCCAGGTGTGCAACACGGCCGTGACACCGATCCGTGCGCCGAGGCGCTTGGGATCAGCGGCGATGGTGAGCGTCGTCTCGGCCGCCGCCTTCATCAGCAGGTCATAGACCACGCGCTTGTTCTGGTAGGCGATGTCGCGCAGCTCGCTCGGCAGCGTGTACACAACGTGGAAGTATGGCACCGGCAACAGCTCCGCTTCGCGGTCGGCCAGCCATTGGCGTGATGCCGCACCCTGGCACTTCGGGCAATGGCGGTTGCGGCAGGTAGGGATTGCCTGTGGATGGTGGCACTGAGCGCTTGCGGCTTTGAGATCGATGACAAGTTCGAATGTCGCGGGCGTCTGTACCGCAAGTCTGGCGACCGCGCTCTTTTGAGCGCGTACTACCCGATCGGTCTCGCCGTCAGTTCGGCACCATCCCTCGCACCGCGCGGAACATCATGGGGAAGGACCGTGGCCCGTCCGGCCGGCCAAGCAGATATCCGCCACGAACATGCTCCTGCACTGTTCTCTGCACGTCGTCCGAGAGAGCCATCAGATACCTAGAGACGATGCCCTGACCGCTCGTAAACGTTGCCCAATAATCGGCGAATGACGGATACTCGCAATCTACGACGACAGGAATCTCCGCAACATCTACTAGGCCCATCTTCCGCCACAGCGCCGCCTGCCCATCCGGCCAGAATTGCTGACGGCCCGCCCGAGCGTCTCGCACTTCGCGGATGCTGGCATCGAGAACGGCCGCTGTGTTGATCACGAGGTCGAACGCGGTCATGCCACCGAGGAACTGATGCACGGCCGAGGCTACAATGCCGCCGGTGCGCGTGACGCGGTTCATCTCGGAAACCACTTGCTCGATCTCTGGGAGCACATCCAGTGCGAGCGTCGAAACGGCTGCATCGAAGGAGTTGTCGGTGAACTGCATCCGGCGAATGTCGCCATCCTGGTAAGTGATATTGGCGTGAGTCCTATGACTACGCGCGCCGGCCAGGTATCCTGCTGAGGCATCAACGCCGATAACACTCGCACCTGCTTCCGCCAGGGCTTTCGACAACACGCCGGTCCCGCAAGCGACGTCGAGCACACGCGCGCCCGGGGCTATACCGGTGAAGTCGATGAATATCGGAGCGAGGAGCTCACTCCAGCGACCCATGAATGCCTGATAGGCGTCGGCATCACTCCAGGCATACTGGGTGTTCGGTTCGGGCATGACTTTTCCCCTTTTGGCCGAGACGTAACATCGCGCGCATGGCCCTATGCATTAGAGCCTAGTGCAAGTGCGGGGATCGGTAAATTGCGGGGTCATCGGCTGAGGGCTCAGGCCCGCGAGGCCCATGTCTGGAAGGGGTCATTTTCGACCGACTCTGCGGGCTTCGCCTGTCGTTTGATGTCTGCCTTTCCCCGAAAGCGACCTGCTTACTGCGTGGCAACGAAAGGATGCGACGGGCCAGAAGGGAGACACGAACCGCTCACTTTGCGCTCGCTGGCCGTTCCTGAAAGCGCTATGCTACTTCAATCGTCCGCGCGATTGCTCGGGCACCAGAAGCGGGCGAGTTGCCCCCTTACCAATGTTTGGTGCTCTACTTATCACGGCGGTGCAAATCCTGGTCATCCTGAGAATGCTTTGCGTTCCCCGGGGGACGCCTGTTGGAGGATGCATCATGGAGCGCAGGCTTGCAGCGATTGTGGCTGCGGATGTGGCCGGCTACAGCCGTCTCATGGGCATTGATGAGGAAGGCACGCTCGCTCAATTGAAGGGGCATCGGCAAGCGCTGGTCGATCCCAAAATCGAAGAACATCGAGGCCGTATCGTCAAGACGACCGGGGACGGCATGTTGGTCGAGTTCGCGTCCGTAGTTGACGCGGTACGATGTGCCGTGGAAGTGCAACGCGGCATGAGCGAGCGGAACGCTAGGTTAAGTGTCGATAGGCGGATCGAATTTCGGGTTGGCATAAACCTCGGCGACATCATCATTGACGATGACGATATTTACGGCGATGGCGTGAACATCGCCGCACGGCTTGAGGGTATCGCCGAACCGGGCGGAATTTTCATTTCGCGCCAAGCGCGCGATCACTTGCTCGAAAAACTATCGTTTACCTGCGAGAAGCTGGGGCTTCGGAACCTCAAGAACATCGCGAAGCCCGTCGAAGTCTATTCGGTCAACTTCGGTTCCGTTAGCATGACGCAGGAGATTAAATACTGCCGAGCGCGCGATGGGGTGCGCCTTGCCTATGCAACCGTGGGGCAGGGTTCACCTCTAGTCAAGACGGCGAACTGGCTGAACCACCTTGAATACGACTGGGAGAGCCCGATCTGGCATCATTTGCTCGAGGGATTGGCGAGAAATCACACCCTGGTTCGATACGACGCACGAGGCAACGGGCTTTCAGATTGGGATGTCGATGAGCTTTCCCTCGAAGCATGGGTCAGTGATTTAGAAACCGTGGTCGATACCATTGGGATGGAGCGCTTTCCGCTTCTTGGCGTCTCCCAAGGTTGCGCCATTTCCGTTGCTTATGCCGCGCGGCATCCGGAGCGCCTTTCTCACCTGATCCTGTATGGTGGCTTTGCGCTGGGGGGCCACAAGCGATCACCAGCGGAGCAAGAGAAGCGAAAGGCGATGGGAACTTTGATGCGGCTCGGTTGGGGGATGGATGATCCGGCATTCCGGCAAATGTTCACTTCGCAGTTCATTCCCGAGGCTACTAAGGAACAGGCTGATTGGTTCAACGACCTTCAACGGAAGACTACATCACCTGAAATCGCGGCTCGCTACCTTGATGTCGTGGGAAATTTCGATGTGCGCGAGTTGCTCCCGCGAGTGCAGGTGCCAACGCTCGTCATGCATGTGCGTGACGATCTTATAGCCCCGATCGATGCGGGTCGTAAAATGGCGGCCGGTATCCCCGGTGCTCATTTCATAGCGCTTCCCGGGCGAAATCACCTCTTTCTGAAGCAGGAACCCGCCGCTGCTCGGTTTTTCGAAGAGATCAATCTGTTTTTGAGTAAGTGATCAGGGCGCAAGAGATGTCCGGATTGGGTCATTCGCGTCGAGATTGCCGCGTCCGCTCACTGGTCCGCTATCGACGATACCCGACACTACCGACCGAGAGCTGCGTGCTCGGGGCGAGCTCGGCCGGTTCGTCGGCAGCCGGTCAAGGCCGCAAGCCGGCGAGCCGGTCGCGAGAAACGCGAGCCTTGACGGGCTGGTGCTGAGCCGGCGGCTTTGCCGCCAAGCGATCATGGCTACTCGCTTAGCGCGAGCGCATCTGTGCTGGTGTCGAAGGGAGCGACCAGGATCAGTGTGGAAATTTGCCGCTGAGTCATCTTGGGTACCGCAAGGTGTTCTAAAGCTTTGTAACGTCGGCGCATCGGTGAGAACGGCAGGGTTGTGCCGGTATCTCGCAATGTTTGCCGCGTCATTGGAATTTGCTCGTGCCTCCGACACCAACCGACCGCACGCACCTTGCGTGCTTTATCCTGCCTTGAGCGGCGGGCCTCTTTCGCAGCATCCCAGCGTAACGTGGCGTAGACATCGGCCGTTCTGTGGATTGGCCTGGCTTGCCACAGTAGCGCCATGGCCCCCGCTCACAAATCGCGGCTACGGAGTCCGCCGACCCGCGCGCCACTTGACGATCTCTATGACTACGCGCGTGCGCCCGCGCGTCGTGGCCGACGACGAGCGAAGCGCGTTTCGATAACATGGGCCGTGACGGACGATTGGCCGAAGGACGTGCCCGTGACCGAAACCGAGATCGATGTCTTCGAAGCCTGGTTCGGTGATCTGTTCGACGAGTTGTTTGGCAAAAGCTGAGAGGACATCACCATGGCTGCAACGGCTCGGGCGGCGCTGTACCTGCGAGTCTCGACGGGACGGCAGGCCGAGAGCGATCTCTCCATCCCGGATCAGCGCCGCCTGGCGAAGGGTTACTGCGCGTCGCGCGGGTGGGAGATTGTCGCCGACTATGTCGAGCCAGGCGCGTCCGCAACCGACGATCGGCGGCCGGAGTTCCAGCGCATGGTTGACGCGGCGACGGTCAAACCGCCGGCGTTCGACGTGATCCTGGTCCACAGCTTCAGCCGCTTCTTCCGCGACCAATTTCAGCTCGAGTTCTATGTCCGCCGGCTTGCCAAGAACGGCGTGCGGCTGGTGTCGATCACCCAGGAGCTCGGCGGCGATCCAATGAGCAACATGATCCGCCAAATCACGGCGCTGTTCGACGAATACCAATCCAAGGAGAATGCCAAGCATACGCTGCGGGCGATGAAGGAGAACGCACGGCAAGGCTTCTTGAACGGCGCGCTGCCACCCATTGGCTATCGCATCGTGGAAGCCAGCGAGCAGCACGGCCACCGCACCAAGAAGACACTGGAGATCGATCCCATCCAGGCCGAGACCGTGCGGCTGATCTATCGCCTGGCGCGCGAAGGAAACGGCTCGTCGGGATCGATGGGCGTCAAATCGATTGTCAAGCATCTGAACGAATCCGGCATCCGCACCCGTGACGGCGGGCGCTGGGGCGTCGATGCCGTGCACAAGGTGCTGACGCGAACGACGTATGTCGGCCGTCATCGCTTCAACACCAAATATTGGAAAACGCGCGAGCGCAAACCGGAGGCCGAGATCGTCGAGATGGCGGTGCCGTCGATCATCGAGGCCGCGGAGTTCGAGGCGGTGCAGACGCTGCTCAAGACACGCTGCCCGGCACTGACCGCGCCGCGCATCGTCAGCGGGCCAACCCTCCTTACCGGCATCTGCTTTTGCGCTGCCTGCGGCGGGGCGATGACGCTGAGGACCGGAAAGAGCGGGAGATACAAGTATTACACTTGCTCGACCAAGTCCCGGCAGGGCGAGACCGGTTGCAAGGGCCGCACCGTTCCCATGGAAAAGCTCGACAGCGTGGTGGCCGAGCACATCGAGCTCCGTCTTTTGCAGCCGAAACGTCTCGAGGAAGTCTTATCGGCCGTCCTGCATCGCCGGAAGGAGCGCGCGGAGCGCGGAACCACGCATATTGCCGAATTGCGCAAGCGTGCGGCCGAAGCAGAAGCCAAACTCAAGCGGCTGTACGATGCCATCGAAAACGGGATCGCTGACGTCTCCGATCCGCTACTAAAGGAGCGCGTGACCGAGCTGAAGTCCATCCGCGACCAGGCCCGCGCCGACGCAGAGCGGGCCGAGGGCGCGCTGGATCGGGCTGGGCCGAGCATCCCAAGCGCTCAAAACCTTCGCCAGCCAGGCCCGCAGGCGGATGCGGACCGAGTCGGGCGGCTACCGGCGCGACCATCTCCGCGCCCTGGCCCAGCGCGTCGAGGTGGACGCGAAAGAAGTGCGCATCATGGGGTCGAAAAGCGTGCTCCTGCGCTGGTCGCCGCGTCCAGCGCAAAAACGGCAGGTTTTGGAGTG
Organism: Bradyrhizobium sp.; assembly: GCF_019244115.1. Classification (GTDB taxonomy): domain Bacteria; phylum Pseudomonadota; class Alphaproteobacteria; order Rhizobiales; family Xanthobacteraceae; genus Bradyrhizobium. The sequence continues at coordinate 4,141 of NZ_JAFATE010000498.1, read as the reverse complement.
CCCAGTTTTGTACCGAAGTGGCGCGCCCGACACGATTCGAACGTGTGGCCTCCACCTTCGGAGGGTGGCGCTCTATCCAGCTGAGCTACGGGCGCATCTCTGTGTTGCTTACGCGACGTCCTCGCGAAACTGGCGTGAATGGCACCGACTTCGCAAGTCCTTGTTTTTCTACTCTGTTTCAATCTCCCTCTCAGCACGAATTAGGTTGACACCTGCCTTCGGAGGGCAACGCTCAACACAAGCCAAAGCCCACCGGTGGAGCGCGGCAGGTGCGCCCGGCCGAGGCCTCGGGGCCATAAGCCTCCTTTCGCAAGCCATCTTCGCCGGTGCATGACGTCACCGGGCCGGCGGCTGCGCGCTCTCGCCCGGCTCGATCTGGAGCGGCCAGATCTTGTGCGCATGCCTGATCTGCCGACCGGCGCGCCGCGCCTCAATCAGCGCGATGATCTGGCAGCCCAGCCATTCGCCGAGTTCGGTAAGGGACAGGCGGAATTGCGTCAGCGATGGCCGCAGGAAGTCGCCGTTCGGGCTCTGGTCGAAGCCGATGATGGAAAGGTCGTGGCCCGGAACGACGCCGGCATCGGACAGCCGCTGGTACAGCCCGAGCGTCAACGTGTTCTGAACCAGCGACACCGCCGTCGGCCGATCCCGGAGTGCCAGCAGCCGACCGCCGAGGCTGTAGCCGCCGGCTTCCGTCAGCGGTTCGCGGAAGATCAGGTCGTCGGTGAGCACGATGCCGTGCCGCGCCAGCGACGCCCGGCAGGCCTCGAGGTAGAGATACCCGAAATTGAGCTCGTTCGCCGCGGTCGCGATCGCGATGCGGCGGTGCCCGAGCCGGTAGAGGAGGTCGATGCTCTGCTCGGCGACGCCCTCGAAATCGAGGTCGGTCCAGGTGTGGGCGCGGCGCGTGTCGCTCCGCCCGAACGCGATGAATGGTAGCTTCTTCTCGATCAGGTAGTCGATGCGCGGGTCGGAGCGATTGGTCTGCGAGATGATCAGGCCGTCGACCATGCGCCGCTCGACGATGCGCTGCACATGCGTCTCCGGATCCTGGTCCGCCCCGCAATAGTGGATGACGAGATCGAGCCCGTGGGCGGCGAGAACCGACTGCAATCCGTCGAAGATCGTCATGAAGAAGGCTTCGCCCTTGGTGGTGCGATCCCGGTTCGGGATCACCATGAATCCGATCATGCCTGTTGCACCGCGACGAAGGCTGCGGCCCGACTGGTTCGGCGAATAGCCATACCGCTTCGCGGCATCGAGCACGCGCTGGCGCGTCTTCGCGCTCACGCCGGCGCGGTCATTGAGGGCGCGCGAGATGGTGCCGATGGAGATGTTCAGGCGCCGCGCAATGTCGTGAATGTTCAAGGAGTCGATTCCGTTCCGAACGGTTCCACCCGCTTCATCTTAACGCGATTGACAAGCAGGCCAAGATCAACGACGCTTCTTCGTAAACGTTTACGGGACTGCTTGCCCGCGCGCGGTATGTACGCAGAAGACGTGCAGCGCATCTTGCGGGGTCCCCGGGAGGAAGGCCGATGCTGACCGCCGTCTTGGTCGGATGCGGACGGATGAGCCAGGCCTGGCTCGAGGCCATCCGCAAGCTCGAGGGTCTGCGGCTCGTCGGCCTCGTCGATATCGATGTCGCCCAGGCCGAAAAACGCGCCCAGGAGTATGGCATGACCAATGCGGCGGTCGGCGCCGATCTGGCCGCCATTCTCGCCGCGACGAAGCCCGACATCGTGTTCGACGTCGCCGTTCCGCAGGCACGCCGCCAAGTGGTCGAGACCGCCTTCGCCCATGGCTGCCACGTGCTGACCGAGAAGCCGATGGCCATCGACCGCGACGACGCACAAGCGATCCTTTTGGCGGCCAGCCGCTCTGGCAGGGTGCACGCGGTGGTGCAGAACCGCCGCTACCTGGCTGCCGTGCGCCGCATCAGGCGGTTCCTCGACTCGGGAGCCCTGGGACGGCCGACCAGCATCCATTGCGACTTCTTCCTTGCGCCGCATTTCGGCGGATTTCGCGAGGCGATCGACCATGTGCTGCTCATCGACATGGCGATCCACACCTTCGACGTTGCCCGCTTCGTCATCGACGGCACGCCGAAGACCGTATTCTGCACCGAATGGGAGCCGGTGAACTCGTGGTACAAGAGCGGCTCCTCGGCAATTGCGATCTTCGAGATGGAAGGCGGTACCATTTTCAATTATCGCGGCAGCTGGTGCGCCGCGGGACTGAAGACCAGTTGGGAGTCAAGCTGGCGCATCGTTTGCGAGCGCGGCGCGCTGACCTGGGATGGTTTTGACGGGCTCATGGCCGAGCAGACCACCGGCGAGCGGGACGGGCTGTTCGACCTCACCGAGATGGTCGAGGTGCCGGCGTTGGACCCGAACGACCGGATCGGAGGCCATCTCGGCATCATCGAGGACTTCGTCGATGCCATCCGGACCGGCCGCGAGCCCGAGACGCGGGGCTCCGACAATATCAAGAGCCTGGCGATGGTGTTCGGTGCGATCGAGAGCGCCGGCACAGGGCGCCGGGTCGCGATCGAGATCTGAAGGGAGACATGGAATGCCGAGATCGCTGCACGATATCCGGATCGGCACCATGGTCCGGTGCAACAGCGTCGACACCGCAAGCTATGTTCGTCAGATCCTGCCGCACGGCTTTGAAAGTATTCAGCCGTACTTCTGGCAGACCATCGGCGCGATCGACGTCAAGCGGCTGGCCGCCGAGTTGAAGGAGATCATCGGCGATTCCGGCGTCGTGGTCGGGGCGCTCGGAATGTTCGGTAACCCGCTGGAGGATGGCGATCTCGACCGCCAGACACTCGCGGGCTGGGAAACGCTGATCGACAACGCCCATCTGTTCGGAACCGACATCGTCGCGGGCTTCACGGGTCGGATCCGCGGCAAGCCGCTCACCGAGAGCCTGCCGCGATTCAAGGAGGTCTGGAGCCGGCTTGCCGAGCGCGCCGCCGACCGGGGCGTGCGGATCGCGTTCGAGAACTGCGCCATGGACGGCAACTGGGCACGCGGTGACTGGAACATCGCCCACAATCCCGACGCCTGGGAGTTGATGTTCAACGAGGTGCCCGCCGACAATCTCGGGCTCGAATGGGAGCCGTGCCACCAGCTCGTCTATTTGATCGACCCGCTGCCTCAGATCCGCAAATGGGCCTCCAGGATCTTTCACGTCCACGGCAAGGATGCGACCGTGCGCTGGGACGTGATCCGCGAGCACGGCATCTTCGGGAAAATACCGTTCGTGCAGATGCGAACGCCTGGCTTCGGCGACAGCGACTGGTCGGGTATCATCAGCGAGCTCAGGCTGGCGGGCTTCCGCGGCTCGATCGACATCGAGGGCTGGCACGACCCGGTCTACCGTGAGGAGCTGGAAATGACCGGCCAGGTCCGCGCGCTCAACTTCCTGCGGGACTGCCGAGGAGGAGCGATTTTCGTCGACAACCCGAGCTAAGCTTCCGGCCATCATCCTTTCAGGGCCAGACAAGGACACACCGGTGGCAAGCCGGGGACTGAACGGTAAGCGCTTTGCGTGCGAGGGAGGAGTGAGAGATGACCAGGAAAATGCTATTGACGGCCACGATCGTTGCGATCGCGTATTTGGGCGGCGCATTCGCTGACGCGACGGCCCTGCGCGACAAGTGGTGCAAGGACGTCCACATCCGGTTCTTCGTCGGCGGCGCCGAGGGCGACGCGTTCGGCACCATCGTCTACAACGGCGCCAGGCAGGCGCAGAATGACACCGGCGCGCAGGTCGAATTCGTGTTCTCCGGCTGGAACGTCGAGAAAATGGTGCAGCAGCTCCGCGAGGCCGTGGCCTCGAAGCCCGACGGCATCGCCATGATGGGGCATCCCGGCGACGACTCGATCATGCCGCTCGCCGAGCAGGCCGCCAAGGCCGGGATCCGCATGATGTATCAGAACGTGCCGGTACCCAAGGTCGTGGCGGCCTATGGCGGCGGCTATGTCGGCGCGCAGCAGGAACCGCAGGGCAGGGCACTCGGCGCTCAGGCGGTCAAGCTCGGCGGGCTGAAGGCCGGCGACACCGTGATCATGATCGGCCCGTTCAACAACGAGAACCGGGGCGCGCGCGAGCGCGGCACCGTCAAGGCGTT
>NZ_JAFATE010000490.1 GCF_019244115.1 Bradyrhizobium sp. | reverse complement strand
TCACCGCAACGAGCGCGTGAAAGAAGCGCGTCACGGCGGCGGCATCGTACGGCCTCTCCTGCCGGTCGCCGTGGAATGGAATCGCATCGGGGATCTCGTTCGGCCGGCCGTCGAAGTCAGGCGTTCCGCCGAGCCGTGCCACGAGATCCCGGAAGCGGGCGTGAAAATCGGCGACCGACATCGGCCCGAGCGGGATGTTGGCGCGCCGCCCGTCCGCGGCCTCGCCAATCACGACGTGGTTGACCAGATCGAAGCTGATCTCGATGCCGGCGCCGTCGGGAACGAGCGACGTCGAGAGCCCGCGCGCGGTGACATAGAGGGTGGCGTGCCAGGAATGGTTGACCCACGGCGTCCGCGCCAGCCGGTACTTGCCGACGATCTGGGAATACAGATGCAGCGCGGCGCAGGTCTCGCGCCATGCGGGAAAAGGAATTTCGGGCCAGATCGTGCTCATAGCGTCGTCCTGCCTTCGTTCGTCGATGAAACTAGACGGGCGAGGTGCTGAGTGCAATGGACGCGCGATCGATGCGATCCCGTCCCGAGGCTCGATGTGAGCGGCTGGCCATCGCGGTCATCGCACCGGTTGCAGATCGTGCAGTAGGACTGCGAATACTGGCAGAGCATCGGCATCCTCAGAGCGAGCAAAAGCAACGACGCGATGCGCCCGAAGGACAAAACTCGCGGCTGCATCATGATCCGATCGCGGAACTTCCGCCGGCTGCGAGGATTACCTCCGCGCAACCGGGAGGAACTCCATGGCACGCAAATATTCGAGGAAGGCGTCCGCCAAGGTTGGACGCGCGATGAAGAAGCGGAAGTCTGGCACGCTTCGCAGCGGCCGCTCCGGCCGCAAGGTGAAGAGCCGCAAGCAGGCGATCGCGATCGGGCTGTCGGAGGCACGACGCGAAGGCGCCAAGGTACCGAAGAAAAAGAAGACCTCACGACGCGCGTCGTCGAAGAAATCGGCATCGAAGACCCGCAAGACCGGCCGGAAGACCAAACGCAAATCGAAGCGGTAGCGGTGCGTTCGGCTTCAGGCTCCTCCGAGTCTGCGACATTGAGTACCAACGCATAAGTTTGCTTCGATCGGTCAACCAGCACTGGCTGTTCACCTCTCCCCGCTTGCGGGGAGAGGTCGGATCGCATCCTCGGATGCGATCCGGGTGAGGGGGAGTCTCCGCAAGTTGCGTTCCTTGAGACTCCCCCTCACCCCAACCCTCTCCCCGCACGCGGGGAGAGGGGGCGCACCTGCGACGCGGCTTAGATCGAATCTCATAGCATGCTTTAGACGTCGTTGAAGCGGCAGAACGGTCCGCCTGCGCGCCGGCCGGAGGCCCCTGTCGTCAGTGCTGGTTGGCATCCTTGCGCGCCGGCGTCTCGCTCAGGCGGTCGACCCAGGCGATGCCGATCGCGGATGCGATGAAGGTGATGTGAATCAGCACCTGCCACATCACGCCAATTTCCGTGTAGTTGGTGCGACCGGTCCCGAGGCTTCCTGCCTCGATAAAGGTGCGCAGCAGGGAGATCGAGGAAATCCCGATGATGGCCATCGCGAGCTTGATCTTGAGCGCCGAGGCATTGACATGGCTCAGCCACTCCGGCTCGTCGGGATGTCCGCGCAAATTGAGACGGGAGACGAACGTCTCGTAACCACCGACGATGACCATCACCAGCAGGTTGGAGATCATGACGACGTCGATCAGTCCGAGAACGGCGAGCATGATTTGCTGCTCGGTGACGTCGTCCCAGCTGGCCCCGAGGTGCCACAGCTCCTTCAGGAACAACAGCACGTAGATGGCCTGCGCGCCGATCAGGCCGACATAGAGCGGCAATTGCAGCCAGCGCGAGCCAAAAATCAGCCGTGCGAGCAGGCTGAGCCGGCGAGCCTGGTCGGGGCGTGACGACGCGCGCTGGGGTTCGGTCATGATGTTCATTGCTGGTTCCTGGGGGTGGGTGTGTGAGTGTTCAAGGCGGGCTTGCGCCCGGACAGGCGCAAACCGGTGTGGCCTGCGAAAATCATCTGCCGGAAGGCACAAGCTCGATCAGCACGACCTGAGCGACGCCGTCAGTAGCGGCCGCCGCGACAATCATGACCGGTCATGCCGGTGCTCGTCCGGCCGCAGCCAGGCGGGATGACGACGCTCGATCCAGTCCAGAAGACGGCAACGGAGGGAGCGCAGGACAGGCACGTCCTCGGCCAGAAGCACGAGGCCAAGCGGGAGCATCCAGAGGCCGAGGACCGGCAGCACAGAAAGCAAACCTCCGACGATCAGCAGCAAGCCTGCGGGAATGCGAAGCCAGCGGCGGGACGGCTGCCGCAGCGAGCGCAATGTCGGGCGCAGCCGCTGCGGGAGCCGATCGATCAGAGCCTCGATACGCCAGTCGTCAGCGCCGGCCGTGTGCCGTCCTGAGGTCGTTACCATTGTGCGAGCGCCGGCCAGGGCGGCCGCGGATCGCGGGCCATGTCTGACATCGCCATGAATGGGTGGATGACGCTCGGCATCCGACATCTGTTGCTCCGCACGATTGCACAGGGCACCGCGAGCGCAGAATGGCCGATCAGGGGAGACTGAAGCATAAGGCCCTGTCGGCCGATCCAATGCGCCTGGCGCTGGGAAAGGTGATCCGACATCACGAGGTTGGCCGACATGAACGGCGTCCTCGCCAGAGGGGCCCGGATATTCTTGTCATCTCCAGATGGATTCTGCGCGGCTTCAGATCAAGGCGGCCGGTCCGCGACCACCTGTCGCGGATGTTGCCGACGTCATCGCCTGCAGGCCTGATGCTCGCCGGATCCCGAGCTGCTCACGACGACCGCGGCGCCAGATCCTCAAGACGCTTCCAGCGATAGATCAGCGCCGAGATGATCCAGCACAGCACAAACGCCGCGACCACGACCAAACCCGCACCGCTGAGCGAGCCGTTGAGGTCCCTGATCCCGGTCCAGAACGGGCCCTCGAGGTCCAGCCGGTCGGATACGAGCCCGAGCGCCTCGATGCCGCCGATCAGCACCGCCACCACGACCGACACCGCCGTGATGGTCAGGTTGTACCAGAGCTTTCGCACCGGATTCGCAAAGGCCCAGCCATAGGCGCTGACCATCAGCACGCCATCTGTGGTGTCGACCAGCGCCATGCCGCTGGTGAACAGCGCGGGAAACACCAGCATGGACCAGATCGGCATGCCCTGGGCAACCTGCATGGCGGAGATGCCAAGCAGGGCGATCTCGCTCGCGGTGTCGAAGCCGAGCCCGAACAGAAAACCCAGCGGGTACATGTGCCAGCTCTGCGACACCACGCGGAACAGGGTTTTGAACAACCGCGACAGCATGCCGCCCCCAGCCGTCAGCGATTGAAGGTCCTCGGGCGCGATGCGCCCGCCGCGGCGGACATGGAGGAAACTGCGCCAGATGCCGGCCAGGATGACCAGGTTGACCGCGCCGATCACCAGCAGGAACGCCGCGGACACGGCGGTGCCGATCATGCCGCCGACCTTCTGGAAGCCGCCGAACCTGACCTGGAGTGCGGCGGCGGTCGCGGCGATCGCGATCGTCGCCAGAACGACCACCGTGGAATGACCCAGCGCGAAGAACAGGCCGACGGAGAGCGGGCGCTGGCCCTCCTGCATCAGCTTGCGCACGACGTTGTCGATGGCCGCGATATGGTCCGCGTCGACGGCGTGACGCAGCCCAAGCGTGTAGGCGAGGAACGCAGTGCCGATCAGGGACGGCTGCCCCCCGAAGGCGATGATCGCCCAGATCCAGGCGCCGGCATTGGCGGCGATCAGCAGTGCCGAGATGACGATCATCCTGCGGCGCTGCGTTGAGGCGCTGTCGTCGAACATGGGGACTGCGGGCCGGCCTGTCTTGCTTGCGGCGGGGATCGTGACACTCTTAGGTCAGGGCAGAATATGACCTTTATCCGTCATTGTCACACTCCCGGAGATTGCCGTGCGCGACCTGTCTCTTTCAGCGCGAGCCGATTATCGATCGGGCGCCGAACCGGCCCGTCAGCTCTCGGGATCGTCGGGCCAGAGCGCCTCGCCGCACGCACAGACGAGGAGCCGAACCGTATGACCCGTTCTGGGGTCGAGCAGATCTTGTGTACGACGAAGCGGCGCGCCGCAGCGCCTGCAGCATGGTTCGCTCCGCCCAATCGGTGCGGTCTGCGGCACGGCGTCTTTTTCGGAGGACGTGAGGGAATCCATTATCTCGAGACAAACGAACGGTTCTGAACTGCCGCGCGGTGATTGGACCGTCCTGCAACCACAACGAGCACCTCAACATGAGGGACGTCCGCCGGCAATCCGTGCTGCTCCGGGGACACGACCGTCTGCATCCATTCGTGCAGAAGCCAAGCGCCGATTCGTCGCCCGTCGGGCAAATCGATGATCATTTCGTGTTGCTGCGGCCGCTCGGAACGACACGATCGGCTGCGCGCAAAATCGAATTTCGTGAAGCAATTCAATGCTGATTCCACTGTCCAGTCCTCCCGTGAAAAATATTTTGATTCCGTTTTCCAGAAAAATGTGGTTGCCTCCGGTCATCCCGCCTCGATGGAAGAGGGACGGACGCGCGATCGTCACGAGGACGTGAGGCGGGATGCGATGGACGCTTCGGCGACGCGCGCGATCTGTTCGCGCGGACGAACGGTGCGGAGGCGTACGGCAAAGTCGTGTGGTCCTGACACCCCGACGCTGGTGTCAAGTCGGCGAAGACGTTTCGCCGACGACGGGAGCAAGAAAGCCCGGTTCCCGGGGAGAGCGCGAAGGACACCGTTAAAACCATCGCGCAGGGAATGCCGGGATGATTTGGCTGAACCTGTGGTACCTGCCGCCTGCGTTTTTGCTTGCAGGCGGGCCATGGGGGCGGCCAGCACCCGGCATTCCCTGCGCCCTCTTCGATTCGGAGGGACGATGATGATGCTGCACTCGGGCAGTTCGTGCCGCGAGAAGGCGGCGTCATGCCCTCTCCATTCTCTCGTCGATCAAATTCGGAATTGCGTGAAACGCG
>NZ_JAFATE010000295.1 GCF_019244115.1 Bradyrhizobium sp. | reverse complement strand
ATATCGAGCGTCTGAAGGTAATTGCGCGACTGCTCCGCAGCCTCGTCGTCTCCGGAAACCTGTATTGATGCGACCCGCTCGGTGGCCTCCGATGTGCTGCGCGCCGCGCTCGATCGGTCGGTCTGGACGATCTGGATGAGCCGGGCGGCGGAGGACGGCGGCGCGGCGGGATCGGGCTGGCTGGTGCGGTCTTCTACTCTGACCAATCTTGGTTGAATCCTGGGCATCCTTTGATCAGTCGCCATTTTCTGAGCCCCAAGTCTGCAAATTTCAACATCAATCTAGCCGATTAAGTCTTCAGCATGGTTAATGGGGGGTTAATTCAGCACCCCGAAGAAAACCGGTGGGCGCCCGGCCCACTCTTACGCTTCAGCATGGTCAGCGCACCTGCGCGTGTTCATCGCCCGATTACACGAGCAAAGCCGCGGTGAGGCTCGGCGTCGCGAAAATTAAAGGCCCGTACGGCCGGCCGCCCCTTTAACGTTAAGCGCAACTGTCCCGAGCAATTACCGCCTCCAATCTCCATGCGAAGCTGTAGCGTTGAACGCGAAGCTTCGGAAAACGACTTCGCACGGGATCAGGAGTCAATTTGTATTCTTTTCAATATTCGAAGGTCATTGCGACAATCCTATCGGCGGCCGTGCTGGCGGGCTTGCAAAGCATCATGGTGGCGGGGCCGGTCCAGGCCGAGACCACCTGTCAGCTCCACTCGCGGGCTGCGGCGACGCATAGCCATTGGCGCCGGACCGGAGCCGCCACCGCAGATAGATGCGCCGTCCGAGCCCGCAGGACAAAGCTGGTCCGCAATCAGGCTGCGCCCGAGGAAGCCCATGCCGAGCTGGGCGCGACTGCAGCTCATCCCGACATCGGCCAGACCCCAGCGCCTGCCGAGGTCGGCGAGGCCGCAACCCAGGCCCAAGTCAGTGAGGCGCTGGAGGAGCAGCGGCCGAACGCGCCACATTGCGTCGTCGCCCCCGGCCGGCCATTTCGCCGCGGGGCATGGGAACTCGGAATCGATCGCGCGACCGGTTCCAGGTGCTGGCGGCTGGTCGGCGTGATCAAACCGCACGCGCGCATCGCCTCGCGCGCCAAGTCATCCCATGTGCCGAAATCAGCTGCCCCGTCCCCGCGCCTCACCACCGCGACCGCCGGCCCGATCGCCACGCCGACAGGGGTTGATGCCCACCGCCAGGGGCAGCCGTCTGAAGTTCTGACCGGCAGTGTTACAAATCCTTCCAAATCCCAAGCGGTCAATCTCGGCCAATCACCCGCCACTGCCGCGGACGCCATCAGCAAGCCGAGTGAGGTCGACCGGGGCGAGCTTCCACTTTTCGATCAGCGTTTCGCCCGGACGGCTGACCGAGGCTCGGTCGGACCGAGCGCAGCCCTGGTCGCGATCGATACGGATTCCGCGAAGTTCGCGCCCGGCAACATGCTGGAGGGCATTGGGCCACTCATCCCGGTCCGCGGCCGCGCCGCTCTTTTTCTGATCGTATTCCTGTCGGTGCTCGCGACCATCACAACGCTCTATGCCCTGATCATTGGCTCCGTCAGGCTCTTGCGCCCGCGCGCCCGCCGGGACGGCGCCGCCGTAATCCGCGTGACACCGCCACACTATCTCGAGAACATGACGGCGCGAGAGAGATTCACGGACGAGTCCCGTCGGCCCAGGCAAACCCGCGGGCTCTATTCGAACGAGCCGTGATGGCGCCGAACTCAAGATCGTCCGCGCTGCGGTTTACCAATCATTGACTCTCCGCTTCGCGTTTTCAGGCATTCGTGTCAAAAAGGCTGGTCATCGAAACGGAGGGGACTCGGTGATCAATCAGATAGCAGAGCGCCTGCGGGGCGCGGGTTTGGCGATGCTGGACTCGGCCAGACTGATCGACAGGCTTTTGGACCAGATCGAGAGGCTGAGCGCCGTGCTCTCGCCCGTACAGGCCGATCGCCTCGCTTGCCAGCGGGTCCGGATCGACCGCCGCATCGACTAGCTCAGGAGAGCAGCCAGCCGCTCACCTGATAGATGGAACGTCTGCCTGCTATTGCCGCAGCATGATCAGCGGATCGGCGCTGTCGGGAACGAGGCGCCACTGCGCATTGTCGTCGGCCTCGAACCGCCAAGTCTCGCCGCGGTCGGACATCAACAGGATCTGCCCGTGTTCGAGACGCCACTGCGTCGGCGCGAAGGCCGCCACCGCGGCATCGCATTTCGGTTTCAGAAAGACCTGGAAATTGTCCTTGCCGGCGTCATTGTTGGTCAGCGTCAGGCCGCAGATGGTCGCGCCATTGCTGCGCACCATGGCCCAGTCGCCGATCATCTGGTCCATCGATTTCGCCAGCGACCGGGCCGCGGCAAGATCCTGCAGGATGTAGACGCCCTCGTTGGTGCGCAGGCCTTCGAAAATGCCGGTCTCGACCTCGGTGAAATCGATCACCGCCTCGCCCTTGGCGTCCTGCAGCCGCACGATATCCAACCCTTTGAGGCTCCAGGCCGCGATATCCTTGGCGAAAGGCAGGGCCGCGGCGCAGCCGGATTCGAGCTCGATCTTGAACCCTCCCGGCGCGGCGTCCGGCTTCAGCGTCACCACGCAGGTCTTGCTGCGGTCGGTGGTGGCAAGCTCCCACTGGTGGCCGATCATCTCCTTTTTCAGGCTCGTGGTGTCCTGCGCCTGCACAACACCGCCTAAAGCGAGCGCCAGCCATGCTGCGAACACCGGAGCGACACGACAAGACATCTCGATGCCTTTAATCACTGTGCCTTTACAGGAGTTTCTGCAACCGGCGTCAGCGGCGGCTTACCGGCAAACCAGGCCTTCAAATTGTCGACCACCAGCTGATCCATCGCGTTTCGCGTTACCACGGAAGCCGAGCCAATATGTGGCAGTAGCACCACATTTTGCAGGCTCTTGAGCTCGTCGGGTACATCCGGTTCCTTTTCGAACACGTCGAGGCCGGCGGCCAGGATCGTTCCCGATTTCAATGCCGCAATCAGCGCTTGCTCGTCGACCACGGTGCCGCGCGCGACATTGATGACGACCCCGCGCGGGCCGAGCGCCTTCAGGACGTCCGCGTTGATCATCTTCGTCGTCGAAGGACCGCCGGGCACGATGACGATGAGCGTGTCCACCGCCTTCGCCATCTCCATCAGGTCCGGATAATGCCTGTAGGACACGCCTGCGGCGGGGCTGCGCGTATGATAGACCACGGGAACGCGCGAGGCTTCCAGCCGGCGCGCAATCGCCTGGCCGATCCGGCCCATGCCGACCATGCCCACGGTGCGGTCGCGCAACGATCCCGGGCTCAGCGGATATTGCGCCGTGTGCCACTGGCCGGCGCGCAGATATTTGTCCGCCTTGATGAACTCGCGCAGGGTCGAGATCAACAGGCCCATCGCGATGTCGGCGACCTCCTCGGTCAGCACGTCGGGCGTGTTGGTGACCATGATCCTGTGATCGCGCGCATAGGCCGCGTCGACATGGTCATAGCCGACGCCGAACGAGGCGACGATTTCGAGCCTTGGAAACCGTGCCAGCGTCTTGGCGTCGCCGCGCACCGTGTTGTAGGTGATGGCCATGCCGCGCACTTTGGCCGCAACGTCGGGGGTCAGCCGCTCCAGGTCGTGCGTCTTCTCGAAATGATGCAGCACGAACTGGTCGGAAAACCCGGTGTTGACGATAGGCTTGCTCGGCCCATGAATCACCAGGTCGATCTTCTCGGACGACATATTCCCACCACCCTCAGTGTTCCTTGCCAAGCGCGCTTTCGTGCCAACGCCTTAGCAGCAAATACGAGGTTAGCGCCAGCAGGGCGTAGATGACAATCCCGGCAAGTGACAGCAACAAAAGCGCTGCGAACATACGGGGTATGTTGAGACGATAGCTGGATTCCGCAATTCGGTAGGCGAGCCCGGAGCCCGCGCCGGCGCTACCGGCCGCGATCTCCGCCACGACGGCACCGATCAGCGACAGTCCGCCGGCAATGCGCAGGCCGCCGAGCACATAGGGCAGCGCCGATGGCAGTTTCAGATAACGCAGCGTCTGCAGGCGCGAGGCACCATAGAGCTGAAACAGGCCGGCGAGATTGCGGTCCACCGAGTTGAGCCCGAGCGTGGTGTTGGACAGCACCGGAAAGAAGCCGACGATCCAGGCGCAGACGACCACCGCCATCTCTTGCGGAAGATAGATCAAAAGCAGCGGTGCGATCGCGATGACAGGTGTGACCTGCAGGATGACAGCGTAGGGAAACAGCGAATATTCCAGCAGCTTTGATTGATTGAATAGCAGCGCCAGTGCGATACCGCCGATCGCGGCGGCCAGAAATCCCTCGAGCGTCGTGAGCAGCGTCACACCGAGCGATTGCGACAACACGGACCAGTCGGAAATCAGCGTTCCGATCACCGCGACCGGGCCGGGCAGCACATAAGGCGGGATCTGGCCGAGCCGCACCACGGCCTCCCAGATTGCCGTTCCCACCAGCGCGACAAGGAGCGGCAACAGGAAACGCAGCAGTCTTGCCGCTGTGTCTTGCCCCTTCGCGGCCTGCTGATTGTCAGCGGCGCTCACAGGACGGAGACTCCGGAATAGGACGGCGCGAGCGCCGCCGACACCTCGCGGCAATAGCTGGCATAGGCCGTCGAGGTCCGGAAATCCTCGCCTCGCGGCTCCGCCACGTCGATGCGGATCTCGGCCCCGATCCGGCCCGGCCGCGCGGTCATGACCAGCACACGCTGCGACAGGTAGACGGATTCGAACACCGAATGGGTGACGAAGACGACGGTCTTGCGCAAGCTGCGCCAGAGCGCGAGCAGATCGTTATTGAGGCGGAAGCGCGTGATCTCGTCGAGCGCAGCGAACGGCTCATCCATCAGGAGAATATCCGGATCGGTCACCAGCGCGCGCGCCAGCGACACCCGCATCTTCATGCCGCCCGACAATTGGCGCGGATAGGCACCCGCAAATTCGGCAAGACCGACACTGCGGAGCGCCTCGTCGATGCGCCGGTCGGCTTCGCTCTCAGCAACATGCGCGAGCTTCAGCGGCAGCCGCACATTCTCGCGCACAGAGGTCCACGGCATCAAGGTCGGCTCCTGAAACACGAAGCCGATCGCATGCCCCGGCCGTTCCGCGCCGGGGCGGTGCGACACATCGATCCGTCCCGACGTCGGCGCGGCAAGACCCGCGATCAGCCGCAGCGCTGTCGACTTGCCGCAGCCGGACGGCCCCACCAGCGAGACGAACTCGCCGTGACGGATGGCGAGGTCAAGTGGCCCCAGCGCCATGACGCCGTTGTCGAACACCTTTGTGACGCCGGCCAGATCGACGGCAAGGCTGCCCATCTCAGACATCGCCCCGGACAAGGCGGCGCTCGCCCCCTACTGTTTTGGCCGCAGATCGACGCCCACCCCTTTGTTGACAAAGCGAAGCGTGTAGGACTTGCGATAATCGATATCCGCCTTCACCACGCCGGCCTTCACCATCTTCTCGAAGAAGCTGGTCACCCGCGCGTCGGTCATCGCGCCAATGCCGTTCTTCAGCGTGTCGCCGGAATCGACGATGCCAAATTCCTTCATCTTGGCGACGGAATAGGCCAGCACATCGTCGGTCATCTCCGGGTTGAGCTTCTTGATCATGGCATTCCCGGCAGAATTATCGCCATAGATGTAGGTGTACCAGCCGATAACAGACGCATCGACGAAGCGCTGCACCACATCCGGCTTCTTGTCGATGACGTCGAGGCGAGTTTCGATCAGCGTCGAATAGGTATTGAAGCCGTTGTCTGCGAGCAGGATGACGCCGGGCTTGAAGCCCGCCGTCTTCTCGACCGCATAGGGCTCGGAGGTCACGTAGCCCTGCATCGCGCTCTGCGGCGTGGCGATGAAAGGCTGCGGGTTGAAGGTGTAGGGCCGGACGTTCTTTTCGCTAAAACCGTATTCGGATTTGAGCCACTGGTAGTAGCTCGTGATGCCCTCCTTCGAGACGAACAGCGTCAGCGGTTTCAGATCCTCGAGTTTTGCGACCTTCGATTCCGGATGGGTCAAGAAGACCTGCGGGTCCTTCTGGAACATCGCGGCGACCGAGACCACCGGGACGTTGTTGGCGACCGCGTCGAACGACATCAGCGTGTTCGCGGCCATGAAGAAATCGAGCTTGCCGGCGATCAGCAGCATGCGGTTGTTGTCGTTCGGGCCGCCCGGCACGATGGTGACGTCCAGCCCATATTTCTTGTAGGTGCCGTCGGCCAGTGCCTGGAAGAAGCCGCCGTGCTCGGCCTCGGCCACCCAGTTGGTGCCGAACGAGACCTTGTCGAGCTTCTCCTCAGCGGCCGCAGGCGCCCCGGCCAGGCTGGCGGCCAACAGGCCTGCCGTTAACGCTCGCAGCAAGAGAGCCGCCCTCATGATTGGACTCCGTGGTTTGTTCTGGCCCATGGTAGGAATAGTGCGAGGGCCATAACTACCCCGCAAACCGGCTGAAAGAAACATCTGAGGCAATGACCGCGACCGTCCCGCCCCGCGACTGGACCGAGATCAGCTGGCCCGAGATCGGCCCGGCCGATCCCGCGCGCTGGATCGCGGTCCTGCCGCTGGCCGCGGTCGAGCAGCACGGACCGCATCTGCCGCTCGGCACCGATGTCATGATCGCGCAGGCCTATCTGGAGCGGGTGCGCGAAACGCTGCCTGCGACGCTGCCGGTGACTTTCCTGCCGCTGCAGGAGACTGGAATCTCCACCGAGCATCTCGATTTTCCGGGGACGCTGTCGCTGCCGACCGAGGTCGCGCTGCAGAACTGGATGGCGCTCGGCGAAAGTGTCGCGCGCGCCGGCGTCAAAAAGCTCGTCATCGTGACGAGCCACGGCGGCAACAGCGCCGCCATGACGCTGGTGGCACAGGATCTGCGCGCGCAACGCGGGCTTTTCGTCGTCACCACCGCGTGGTCGCGCCTCAGCGCGCCCGAAACCCTGTTTCCGCCGGAGGAGGTCCGGCACGGCATTCATGGCGGGGCAGTCGAGACCTCGATCATGCTGGCGCGCCTTGCGGCGCATGTCCGCAAGGATCGGATCGCGGATTTCCGTCCCGCGAGTGTTGCGATGGAAAGGAAATACCGCTGGCTTTCCGTACACCGCCCGGCCCCCTTCGCCTGGCAGGCGCAGGACCTTCATGGAAGCGGCGCGGCCGGCAACGCCACCCTGGCAACCGCCGAGAAAGGCGAGCAGCTGATCAAACTTGGCGCAGAGGTATTTTGCGAGCTGCTCGGTGAGATCGATAAATTCGATGTGACGCAGCTTGCGGCCGGGCCCGACGAACGCCCCTGATCGCCCCACAGCCATCATGAGTGTGAGAAGAATCACACAAGCCCGGCGCCTGAGTGCCGGACGTCGAACCGAAATCGAAAAGCCTCCGTCCAATCGAGCAAGCGGGCCACAACGGCCCGGCTCAAACTGGAAGGAGTTTTGTGATGTCGCTCAAGACTAGAATTGCCGCCCTCGCCCTCGTTGCAGTTGCGGCGACCGGCAGCATCGCCGCAACTGCCACGCCGGCCGAAGCCCATGGCTTCCATCATGGCTGGGGTTGGGGCGCTGGCGCAGGTCTCGTTGGTGCCGCGATCGTCGGCAGCGCGATCGCCGCGAATGACGGCTACTATTACGACGGCTATCGCCGCTGCCACTGGGAGCCGCGGTTCGACGTCTACGGCAACTATCTCGGCCGCGTTCGCAGCTGCTACTGATCGGTCGCTCCAGAACTGACATCTTCCATTCGCGGGGTCCGGCACGCGCCATCCACCCACCGTGCCGTACGAGTGCGCAAACAGCGCACTCGACCCGCCCGGACGTCCCCGGGCGGGTCATCGGCTGTCGAGCGCTTACAGATATTTCGCGATCAGGCGGAAATCCTTCAGCGCCGACTGCGCCTTCACCCCGCTGCCACCGAGCGATCGCTCCAGGCTCTGGCTGAGACAGTCGTGAAGGAGCGCCTTCTTCGCATTCTCGATGGCTTCCTCGACCGCCTGCAACTGCTGCGCGATCTGGGCGCAGGACCGACCCTGTTCGATCATCTCGATGATGGTCTGAAGATGGCCATTGGCGCGTCGCAGCCGCGGGTAATCGCGGCATGGTGGTCGGGCATCGGCGTCTCCCATCCTCCGCGGAGGACAAGGTCAATCTTCCAAGGGAGGATAGCGGACCTCCCGCTCGACCGAAAATGCGGCGCGAATTTTGCGCGCCCGGGATGCGATCGGTACGCCCGTGCAACTGCTCCGCGATTTCATCGAACCGTCTTCAAACCGACTTATCAGAAGCGCTGCCGCCGC
>NZ_JAFATE010000460.1 GCF_019244115.1 Bradyrhizobium sp. | reverse complement strand
ACGAAGACGCCGCCACGCGTTCGGTCCGGGCAATGCGAGATTTCCTTGCAGAACAACTGTCCCACTAGGCTGGCAGAAGGGTCGCGCGTCCCGTCTCCGGCAGTCATTTGCGCCGGTAGCGCAGCGCATCGACGAGCAGGGAGAATGCCGGCGAGGGCTGACGGCGGCTCGGCCTCGCTTACGCGCTGGTGTATCCCGGCTTCGGCGTCGAAGCGGTCCGCCGCGCTCCGCTGGACAATTGCGGGCTCGCGGTCGCCGCCTACACCGCCCGCCTCGATCTCGTGCTCGGCGTGGCAAGCCCCTTGCTCGGTCTGATCGGCTCCGGCGCCGGCCCGGGGTCGGTGTTGCTCGCGAGCGCGACCGTCGTGCTCGGCGCCGCCGGCGTCGCGGTCTGGCTCATCAAAGCATTGAAGGCGCAATGAAACTCATCGCAAGGGCGATGGTTGCTCTTGCTCTGGTCGCATCGGGGAGTGACCGCTTTGAAGGAAGGAAAAATCATGCCGCACGTTATCGTAAAACTCCATTCGGGAAGATCCGAGCAGCAGAAGAACGCACTCGCGGAAGCCGTCACCAAGGCCGTGACGAGCACACTCAAGTCGGGAGAAGAGTCCGTGTCCGTGGCAATCGAAGACGTCGAACCGCGGGATTGGGCCGAACAGGTGTACAGACCGGACATCCTCGGCAAGATGCAAACGATCTACAAGAAGCCGGGCTACGATCCGCTCTGATGCGCCCGAGACTACGCAAGGTGATCACGCGCAGGAACCCGCTTATTGCTGGAGTCTTACCCGCGCTAGCGGGTGCAGATTGGACGTTCGCCCAAAACCCAGCAGGACCAAAGGAGGTGAACATGGAGATCAAACAAAACGGCTCGCAGCCATCACGTCCGGGACCGCAGGAATGGTTCACCGGCTCAGTGCGGATCGACCCGCTGTTTCAGGCGCCCGCGCCGGCGCGTGCCGGTGCGGCTTGCGTGACCTTCGAACCCGGCGCGCGAACCGCCTGGCACACGCATCCGCTCGGCCAGACCTTGCTCATCACATCGGGTTTCGGCTGGGTGCAGCGCGATGGCGGGCCGATCGAAGAGGTACGGCCGGGCGACGTGGTGTGGTTTCCGCCGGGCCTCAAGCACTGGCACGGCGCAACACCAACCACGGCGCTGACGCACATCGCGATCCAGGAGGCGCTCGATGGCAAGAGCGTCGATTGGATGGACAAGGTCAGTGACGAGCAGTACCGCAGGTGATGCGGAACTCGTGCCTCTAGCTCTCCTCGTCGGCGAACTCGGAGAAGAAGGCGCGCGTCAGGCGCCAGCCGCGCGGCTTCGCGCGCTTCGCGGGTTCGCCTGCGTCATGCTTGATGCGCATCGGCGTAGCCTCCCGTTCGTAGCGCGGTGGCGGCCAATGCGCGAGATGCGTACCCGCGGTCTCGCTTGCGCGGACATACAGCGACGAGAAACCTCTGCTGTCACGTGAACGCGAATTCTTCACGGCGTTCTCCTTGACCGTCCATCAGAGCGGAAAAGCATTGACCACGCGTTAAGAACCCATCCGGCAAAAGGCAATGTAGGATTACCACCGAAGGGTATCTGGCGACGGGCTTAACCCTGTCGCAATCGGCAATAATTATTGAGTATCTGGGCACCAGCATTTCCCGCTATTTCTCGCTTAAGAAACAACGATCATTTTAAGGTTCTTTTCGACGATTTCGGGAGATAGCGATCCGCATGTGCGGCATTGTCGGCATTCTCGGGCGCAGCCCGGTCGCAGAGCAACTCGTCGATTCGCTGAAGCGCCTTGAATATCGCGGCTATGATTCCGCCGGCGTGGCGACGCTCGAAGGCGGTCATCTGGCGCGACGTCGCGCCGAAGGCAAATTGAAGAACCTGGAAGCGCGGCTGCGCGGCGAACCGCTGTCGGGCCATACCGGCATCGGGCACACGCGCTGGGCTACGCACGGCAAGCCGACCGAAGGCAATGCGCATCCGCATGCGACCGAGCGCGTCGCCCTCGTCCACAATGGCATCATCGAGAATTTTCGCGAACTGCGCGAGCAACTCGAGGAGCAGGGCGCGGTCTTCAAGACCGAGACCGACACCGAGACGGTGCTGCATCTGGTCGACAGGCTTTTGTCGCAGGGTTTTAGGCCTGTGGATGCGGTACGGACAGCGCTATCGCAATTGCGCGGCGCGTTCGCGCTGGGCTTCATCTTCGCCGGCGATGATGATCTGATGATCGGCGCGCGCAACGGTCCGCCGCTTGCGATCGGCTACGGCGAGGGTGAGATGTATCTCGGCTCGGACTCCATCGCGCTCGGACCGTTCACCGATACGGTGAGTTATCTGGAGGATGGCGACTGGGTCGTGCTGACCCATGATGGCGCCACCATCTACGACAAGACCAACGCGGTGGTGCATCGCGACGCGATCCGGCATGCCGCATCGGCTTCGCTGGTCGACAAGGCCAACTACCGCCACTTCATGGCCAAGGAAATCCACGAGCAGCCGGAAGTCGTGGGCCACACGCTCGCGCGCTATGTCGACATGGCGACCGAGCGCGTGGCGCTGCCGATCAGCCTGCCGTTCGATTTCAAAGACATTCAGCGCATCTCGATCACCGCCTGCGGTACGGCGAGTTACGCCGGCTATGTCGCCAAGTATTGGTTCGAGCGGCTTGCCCGCGTGCCGGTCGAACTCGATGTGGCCTCCGAGTTCCGCTACCGCGAGGCACCGCTGCGGAAGGGCGATCTTGCGATCTTCATCTCGCAATCCGGGGAGACCGCGGACACACTGGCCGCACTGCGCTATGCCAAGGCGGAAGGCTGCCACACGCTGTCGGTCGTCAACGTGCCGACCTCGACGATTGCGCGCGAGAGCGAAACCGTGCTGCCGACGCTCGCCGGTCCCGAGATCGGCGTGGCTTCGACCAAGGCCTTCAGCTGCCAGCTGATGGTGCTGGCGGCGCTCGCGGTTGCCGCCGGCAAGGCGCGCGGCGAGATTTCGGCCGAGGACGAGAGCAGGCTCGTGCGCGGGCTGATCGAGATTCCGCGCCTGATGACCGCGGCGCTGGCGACCGAACCGCAGATCGAGAAGCTCGCGCGTGACATCGCCAAGTCGAAGGACGTGCTTTATCTCGGCCGCGGCACCAGCTATCCGCTCGCGCTCGAAGGCGCGCTGAAGCTGAAGGAGATCTCTTACATCCATGCCGAGGGTTATGCCGCCGGCGAGCTCAAGCACGGGCCGATCGCGCTGATCGATGAGACCATGCCGGTCGTGGTGATCGCGCCGTTCGACCGGGTTTTCGAAAAAACCGTCTCAAATATGCAGGAAGTGGCGGCACGCGGCGGCAACATCATCCTGATGACCGACGCCAAAGGGGCGGCCGAGGCAACCGTCAACTCGCTGGTGACGATCGTGATGCCCGACATGGCCGCGACCTTTACGCCCATGGTCTATGCCGTCCCGGTGCAGCTTCTGGCCTATCATGCCGCCGTCATCATGGGAACTGACGTCGATCAGCCGCGCAACCTCGCGAAATCGGTGACTGTCGAGTAGGCGGGTCGACGATTGGGCAGTAGGGCGACGCTTGGTCACCTCGCCCCCTTCAAAAATCTGCTAGAACATCCTAGCTGATAGTGCTGCCCTCGACCTGGAACCCGCATGAGCGCCCGCGACGACAATCTGCCGCCGCCGACCATTCCCCCGGCCGAAACGCCACCGGAACCGCACCACGGCGGGATCATGGCCCGCATCCGGAACTATTTTTTGACCGGACTCGTGGTCGCGGGCCCGATCGCGATCACCTTTTACCTGACCTGGTGGTTTGTGACCTGGGTGGATGGGCTGGTGCGGCCCTTCGTTCCCATCGCCTATCGGCCGGAAACCTATCTGCCATTCGGCCTGCCCGGATCGGGCCTGATCGTTGCCGTGATCGCGCTAACGCTGCTCGGTTTTCTCACCGCCAACCTGATCGGGCGGACACTGGTCGATCTCGGCGAAAAAATTTTGGGACGGATTCCCGCCGTCCGCGCGATCTATCGCGGGCTGAAGCAGGTGTTCGAGACGCTGTTCTCGGGCAATGGATCGAGCTTCCGCCGGGTCGGCCTGGTCGAGTTCCCGTCCCCAGGGATGTGGTCGATCGTGCTGATCTCGCAGCAGCCGAGCCCGGAGGTGGCACGCCGCCTGCCCGGCGAGGAGGAGCATATTTCCGTGTTCCTGCCCTGCGCCCCTAACCCGACCACCGGTTTCTTCTTCTACGTGCCGAAGAGCAAGATCATCGAGGTCGAGATGAGCGCCGAGGATGCGGCGACCCTGATCATGTCCGCCGGTGTGGTGCAGCCCGGGTCCGATTCGCAGAAGAAGATCGCGGCGCTCGCCGGAATGGCGAACGCAGCTCGCGGCGCCACTGGCACGCCGCCGCTGCAGCCGGCGCCCGCGAAGGTGGAGTGAAACGCAGCGCCGCGACGTCTTCTGCAAGTCGCCGCTCCGTTGCTCCGTTTCGCGCTGCAAAATTGGTACCTGAAAAACCACACGCGGGAAATTCGATCCGTATTACGCGACCCGCGCTACCAGCAGTTCCTCCACGGGCAGTACGCTCGCGTTCATCGCGCGGGCGATCCGGCGCATGTCTCGCCGTTCGATCTCGAACAGGCCAAGGCGCAACTGGTAGCCCCAGTTCCTGTTGTCAGCGGAAAACGAGAGGGCGTCGAGCAACGGGCGGATCGGCGCTTCCGCAGCGTTGATCCAGCGGACATCGCGGCGGAATGGCCGAAAGCCGTCCATATCGGCCCGGTAGGGATCTCCTGATTTGACCACGCCGATCGCGGTAAAAGCCTGCAGGCGGTCATTGCTGCCGAAAGTCTCAGTCGGTGAATAGTAGACGATCCAGTCGCCTGGCGATATCCGACGTAGCGGCGTGCCCTTGCCGTGGCACACCTGCATGAAACCGTGCGTCCGGCCGATGCGCACATGCTCGGCCGAGGCTACCGCAACCCAGCATTTCGGGACGAGAGAAGTGGGGGCAAGAGCTTGAGCTTTCGGCATCGGCGGTCCTTTCGGCGGCGGAATCGGTATCGTTTGCGGACGATACGGCCTGCTCGTGCCAGATTCTGTCAGCAGTCTTTGCAAGGGTAGGCCGGATGCCGCTCATCCCGCGCTGAGGAACGGGATCGCCTCGTCGCGCTCGTAGAGGTACAGCAGGCAGCGCAGCGCCGCTCCGCGCGGTCCCCCGAGCTTCGGGTTCTCCTTCATGATGTGCAGCGCCTCGTCGCGCGCCTGCGCAATCAGCTGGGCATGGACGTCGGAGCGCGCGATGCGATAGCCGGGAAGCCCGCTCTGCCGAACGCCCAAAACATCGCCTTCGCCGCGCAGCTTCAGGTCCTCCTCCGCGATGCGGAAGCCATCGGTGGTCTCCCGGATCACCTTAAGCCGTGCCTTTGACATCTCGCCGAGCGGTTCATGATAGAGCAGGAGGCAGGTCGAGGCCTCCGACCCACGGCCGATGCGCCCACGAAGCTGGTGTAACTGGGCGAGGCCGAACCGCTCGGCATTCTCGATCACCATGATGGTGGCCGCGGGGACGTCGACGCCGACCTCGACGACCGTGGTCGCCACCAGGAGGCCGATCTCATGGGCGGCGAATTGCGCCATCACGCGGTCCTTCTCCGCCCCCTTCATCTGGCCGTGCACCAGGCCGACGCGATCGCCAAACCGTTTTTGCAGGCTCTCGAAGCGCTCGGTGGCGTTGGTCAGGTGGCCGGTGCCTTCGGCTTCGGATTCATCGACCAGGGGACAGATCCAGTAGACCAGCGCGCCGGCGGAGAGCGCCCGCCCGACCGCGTCCATCACCTCGCTCAGTCGGCTGGCCGGTACCGCACGGGTATCGATGGGCTGCCGCCCGGCCGGCTTTTCCCGCAGTTCCGAGACGTCCATGTCGCCAAAATAGGTCAGCACCAACGTGCGCGGGATCGGCGTGGCGCTCAGGACCAGGACGTCGACGGCTTCGCCCTTGCCGGTCAGGGCCAGCCGCTCGCGCACGCCAAAGCGGTGCTGCTCGTCGACGATCGCGAGCGCGAGCGCCTTGAAGGCGACGTCGTCCTGGATCAGCGCGTGGGTGCCGACCAGCAGGTCGATCTCGCCTTGTTCGAGTTGCGCCAGGATGTCGCGCCTTTCCCGGCCCTTCTCGCGGCCGGTGAGAATCGCGACCCGCAGGCCGGCAGCCTCGGCGAGCGGCGCGATGGTCTTGACGTGCTGCCGGGCGAGGATTTCGGTCGGCGCCATCAATGCCGCCTGCTTGCCGGCTTCTATAACGGCTGCCGCCGCAAGCAGCGCCACGACCGTCTTGCCCGAGCCGACATCGCCCTGCAGCAGCCGCAACATTCGCACCGGCTGGCGCAGATCCTCGGCAATGGCGGCAAGCGCTTGCCGCTGCGACATGGTCAGCGCATAGGGCAGCGCATCGATGACGCGTTTGCGCAAATGGCCGTCGCCGTCATGGCGGTTGCCGGCCGGGCGGCGGAGCTGGGCGCGGATCAGCGCCAGCGCCAATTGCCCGGCCAGCAATTCATCAAAGGCGAGTCGCGACCAGAATGGCCCATCGGGAAGAACATCGGTCAGCTCGAGCGGCTGATGAACGCGATGGAGCGCCTCCGCCATCGTCGGAAAGCCGCAGCGGCGCATCACCTCCGCGCTGATCCATTCCGGCAAATCGGGCAACTTCTGCAGCGCGAGGGCGATCGCCCGCTTCAGCGCACCGAGCGCGAGCCCCTCGGTCAGGGGGTAGACCGGATCGATGCCGGACAGTTTGGCAAAGCCCGCCTCGTCGACGACACGGTCGGGATGAACGATCTGCGGCGTGCCGTCATACATCTGCAGGGTGCCCGAGACGTAGCGCGTGGCGCCCACCGGCAGCAGTTTCTCGACCATGCCGGGCGGGTTGCGAAAATAGGTCAGGACGAGGTCGCCGGTCTCGTCGCTGGCATAGACCAGGAAGGGCGCGCGCCTGTTGCGCGGCGGGGCCGGCCGGTGGCGATCGATAGTGACCTTCAGCGTCACAACGGTTCCCGGCACGGCATCGCGGATCTTTGGCTGGGCGCGGCGGTCGATCACGCTGGTCGGCAGATGCAACAACAGGTCGACGAGACGCGGCGTGTCATCCCGCCCGAGCAGATAGCGCAGCAGCTTCTCCTGCTTGGGCCCGATGCCGGAGAGGCTCGTGACCTGCGCAAACAGCGGATTGAGCAGAGCGGGGCGCATCCAAAATCTCTTCGCTCGCCGCGACAGTTCGAGTGAAAGTCGGGAATGAACCAGGGCGCGGCTTGCGCATTCATCCATCAAAGGGCGCTGGTCGGTCCGGTCAAGCCCCGTGGCGGCAGCGCATTGTGGATCATGGGGCCAAGGAAAGGGCTGACATCTTTGGTCCCGACCGCTATATGAACGCCGCCCGGCACGTCCGGGCTTTCGGCGTTGGACTGGAATTTTTGGGATATGACGGGGACGACACGATCGAGCGACGGCCTCGATGCCCGGCGCAAGCGGCTGTTGTTTCGCTGCTGGCATCGCGGCACGCGGGAAATGGATCTCATTCTCGGCCGATTCGCGGACGCCGAGATTGCGACGCTTGCCGATGACGAGCTGGATGAGCTCGAACGCCTGATCGAGGTGCCCGACCCGGATCTCTATGCCGCACTGACCGGTGATCGGCCGGCGATGGCGCCGTGGAATGGGGCCCTGTTCGAACGCATCAGGTCGTTCCGCGGGGCAGGTGAGGGCGTATGAAACCGACCGTGCGATCACCCGCCGAGCTCCTGGCGGCGGGCCGGCCCGTGACCTTCTCGAACGTCGCCGAGGGGGCCGAGGGCCTCATCATTTCCGATCTGGCGCGTGCAATCGCGGTACGGCCGAAGCGGCCGGCGATCAGCCTTGCCGTGATCTGCCGTGACGGGCCGCGCATGCAGCAGCTGGCGCGCGCGCTTTCCTTCTTCGCCCCCGATTTGCCGGTGCTGGAGTTTCCGGCCTGGGATTGCCAGCCCTATGACCGCGTCTCGCCACATGGCGGCATTCTGGCGCAGCGCATGACCACGCTGGCGCGGCTCGCGCGGCTGGCCGGCAGCGACAAGCCGATGATCGTGCTGACGACCGTCAACGCCGCGGTTCAGCGCGTGCCGGCGCGCGACATCGTCGCCGCACAGGCACTCTCGGTCGCGCCCGGCCATGTGGTGCCGATGGATTCCGTCGTCGCCTGGCTCGAACACCACGGCTATCTGCGCTCCTCCACCGTGCGGGAAGCGGGCGAATACGCTGTCCGAGGCGGCATTCTCGACCTGTTTCCCGCTGGCCTCGACCTGCCGGTCCGCTTCGACTTTTTTGGCGACAGCCTGGAATCGATCCGCTCCTTCGATGCCGAGACCCAGCGCACCATGCTCGACATGCGCTCGCTCGACCTCGTGCCGGTCTCGGAGTTCCAGCTCGTTACCGAGAGCATTCGCCGCTTCCGGATGGGCTATGTCGCAGAGTTCGGCACCCCCGGGCTGGACGATGCGCTCTATGAGGCCGTCAGCGAAGGCCGCCGCCATCCCGGCATGGAGCATTGGCTGCCGCTGTTTCTGGAGCGGATGGACACGCTGTTCGATTATCTCGGCGAGGCGCCCGTCGTGATCGAGCCACAAGCTGAGGATGCGGCGCGCGAACGCCTCAAGCAGATCAAGGACTACTACGAGGCGCGGCGCGAGGCGCTGGAGCATCCCGGCAGCGGCGCGATCTACAAACCCCTGCCGCCCGACCGGCTCTATCTCAGCGAACAGCAATGGACGCAGCGCCTCGCGGATGCGCCGCTGGCGCGGCTGACCGCGTTTTCCGTGCCGGCCGGTGCTGCCGTCGTCGATGCCGGCGCGAGGCAGGGGCGCAATTTTGCACCGGAGCGCAACGATGCCGCCGTCAACGTGTTCGAGGCCGTCGTCGCGCATGTGCGCGCGCTGCAGGCCGAGCGCAAGAAGGTCGTGATCGCGCTGTGGAGTGAGGGCTCGCGCGACCGCATGGCGAGCATGCTGGGAGATCACAAGCTCTCCCATGTCACGAGCGTCAACTCTTGGCGCATGGTGCAGGCCACCCCGCGCAACGAGACGATGCTCGCCGTGCTCGGCATGGAAGCGGGCTTTGAGACCGGCGATGTCGCAGTCATCAGCGAGCAGGACATCCTGGGCGACCGCCTGGTGCGGCCGCGCAGGGCAACCCGTAAGCTCGACAATTTCATCTCCGAGGTGACGAGCCTCGCCGCCGGCGACATCGTCGTCCATGTCGAGCACGGCATCGGCCGTTTCGTCGGCCTGCAGACGCTCGACGTCGCGGGTGCGCCGCATGACTGTCTCGAACTGCATTATGCCGCCGAGACAAAACTGTTCCTGCCGGTCGAGAACATCGAGCTGTTGTCGCGCTACGGCTCCGATCAGACCGATGTCGAGCTCGACAGGCTCGGCGGCACCGGCTGGCAGACCCGCAAGGCCAAGCTGAAGAACCGGATCCGCGAGATCGCCGGCGAGCTGATCAAGATCGCGGCCGAGCGCCATCTGCACGAGGCGCCAAAACTGCCGGTGCAGGCGGGCCTCTATGACGAGTTCTGCGCCCCCTTCCCCTATGAGGAGACCGAAGACCAGCTCACCGCGATCCAGGCGACGTTGAAGGATCTGGAGATCGGCCGCCCGATGGACCGGCTGATCTGCGGCGACGTCGGTTTTGGCAAGACCGAGGTGGCGCTGCGCGCGGCGTTCGCGGTTGCGCTCGACGGCAAGCAGGTCGCCGTGGTGGTGCCCACAACGCTGCTGGCCCGCCAGCACGCAAAAACCTTCACCGAGCGCTTTCGGGGCTTTCCCGTCAATGTCGCGCAGGCCTCGCGGCTGATCGCGCCGAAGCAGCTCAAGGAGGTCAAGAAGGGGCTCGCCGACGGTGGCATCGACATCGTGGTCGGCACCCATGCGCTGCTCGGCAAGTCCATAAAATTCCACGATCTCGGCCTGCTGATCGTCGATGAGGAGCAGCATTTTGGCGTCAGCCACAAGGAGCGGCTGAAGCAGCTGCGCGCCGCGGTGCACGTGCTGACGCTGAGCGCAACCCCGATCCCGCGCACGCTGCAGCTCGCGCTGACCGGGGTGCGCGAACTCTCGATCATCGCCTCCGCGCCGGTCGACCGCCTCGCGGTGCGCACCTTCGTCGCCCCGCATGATCCCCTGATGATCCGCGAGGCGCTCCTCCGCGAACGCTATCGCGGCGGCCAGGCCTTCTATGTCGTGCCGCGGATCGAGGACCTTGGGTCGGTAAAAGACTTCCTCGACAAGAACGTGCCGGAGATGAAGGTCGCCGTCGCCCACGGCCAGATGACTCCGACCATGATCGAGGACATCATGTCCGCGTTCTACGACGGCAAATACGACATCCTCTTGTCGACCACGATCGTGGAGTCCGGCCTCGACATTCCCAATGCCAACACGCTGATCGTGCATCGCGCCGACATGTTCGGCCTCGCGCAGCTCTATC
>NZ_JAFATE010000282.1 GCF_019244115.1 Bradyrhizobium sp. | reverse complement strand
GCATCAATTTTTACGCGATCGATGCAAAGAGCTTCGCCGAGCAGGATCGCGCCGCGGAGGCCGGCGAGATCATCGCCGAGCTGGTCGCCACATGACCAGTCTTGTCGTCACCACTATCGGGCCTGCGAGTTCGGTGCAGGACGGCGGCCGCCACGGCGCCCAGCGCTACGGGCTGACGCCGAGCGGCGCGATGGACCTGATCGCGCTGGCGGCGGCGAACGCGCTCGTCGGCAATGCCCTGCTGGCCGCAGGCATCGAGATCGGCCCGTTCGCCGCCGCTTTCACCGCACGCGATGGTGCCGTCCGCGTCGCGCTCTCGGGCGCCTCGCGCAGCGCCGAGATTGCCGGCCGCAATGTCACCTTCGACAGCTCCGTGACGATCGCAGACGGAGAGACGCTCACCGTCGGTTTCGCGCGCGGCGGCGCGTTCAGCTATTTGGCGATCGAAGGCGGCATCGCCGGCGAGCCGATTTTCGGCAGCCTCGCCGTCAATGCGCGTGCCGGGCTCGGCAGCCCCTATCCACGGCCGCTGCAGGCTGGCGACGCGCTGCAAGTCGGTGCTGCAAGCGGTGGGCCGGAGCGGCGGATCGAACTCCCAAAGCCTCCCCAAGGGCCGATCCGTGTCGTGCTTGGTCCCCAGGACGACGAGTTCGCCGCGGACATGAAGGCCTTGTTTCTCGACAGCACATGGAGCATCTCGGCGACCAGCGATCGCATGGGCTACCGCCTGGACGGGCCCGTGATCCGGCATCTCGGCAGCCATAACATCGTCTCCGACGGCACGGTGGATGGCAGCATCCAGGTGCCCGGCAACGGCGCACCGATCGTGCTGATGCGCGACCGCGGCACCAGCGGCGGCTACCCGAAAATCGCCACCGTGATCTCGGCGGATTTCGGCCGCTTTGCCCAGATCCCGGCCGGGACCGGCTTTCAATTCAAGGCGGTCGGCATGGCCGAGGCGCAGGCGGAGGCCAAAGCTCACGCAAAACTGCTGCAGAGCCTGCCCGATCGTGTCAGCGCGCTCGAGGTCTTCGATCTCAACATCGATGCCCTGCAGCATGCTAATGTAGCCGGCAGCGCCGTCAGCGCCATCGACGCCGGCACATGGCACGCGCTGACGGGCGAATGAGAATCACATTGGGAGAAGCGGCGACATGAAAACAGTCGATCTCAACTGCGATCTCGGCGAAAGCTTTGGACCCTGGGAAATGGGCAACGATGCCGCGATGATCGAGCTCGCGACCTCCGTCAACGTCGCCTGCGGCTTTCACGCCGGCGATGCCGACATCATGCGCAAGACGGTGGAGCTTGCCAAAGCGCGCGGCGTCTCGGTCGGCGCCCATCCCGGCTATCGCGATCTGCACGGTTTTGGCCGGCGGCCCGTTCCGGACATGACGTCCTCAGAGATCGAAAATCTCGTCGCCTACCAGATCGGCGCGCTGCAGGCGATCGCGACCGCGGCCGGCTACAAAGTTACACACGTCAAGGCGCATGGCGCGCTCTCCAACGTCGCCTGCGAGGACGACATGACCGCGCGCGCCATCGCCGATGCGATCAAGGCCGTGGATCCAAGTCTCGTCTTCGTGGTGCTGGCCAATTCAAAACTGGTGCAGGCCGGCGAGGCGGCCAACCTGCCGATGGTGCACGAGGTGTTTGCCGACCGCGCCTATGAGGATGACGGCAAGCTGGTGTCGCGGCGCAAGCCGGGCGCAGTCCTGCATGACGCAAAGACCATTGCCGAACGCGTGGCGCGAATGGTTCAGGACGGCGCCGTGGTCTCGGTGACGGGCAAGGTGATCAGGATGCGCACCGATACCGTCTGCATTCACGGCGACACGCCGGGCGCGGTCGAGATCGCGCGCGGTGTGCGCCGGGCGCTCAAGGACAGCGGCATCGAGGTGGCACCCTTCAAGCGCGCGAGCTGACGGTTCTGACAAAATTGGGAGTATCCCAAATTGCGTCGCGCCGGTTGCGCAGGCCACTTCATACCCCTGCCCTTAGAATCCATGTAATTGGCAATCGCATTCGTTGACGATCGCCCGCGCGTGTCAGAAAGAGGGCAATCATACGACCATTTCACGGGCATGCGATGACGGACACATTGAACGATAGCGACCGGCCGATTGCGGCCCGGCCTCCCGCGGGACTCCCGCGCACAATCTTGAGCGGCGAAATCCTGGGCGACGGCAAGTTCGTCATCATTCGCCATCGGGACAAGAACTATCGATTGCAGTTGACCGCCGCGGGCAAGCTTCTGTTGACGAAATAGGCTGCCGCAACCACGTCGCCGGCAGCATCCGGCCTTCACTCCCGCGCGACGAATCTTTGAAGGCTTTCAGCCAGCCACCTCTGTCCCCAAGGGCACGGGAAGCCAGCAAATTGCGGGTCCGAGAACATGGATCCAGATCAGCAAGGGGTTGGCGATGGACAAGAAATTCGGGGCGGCGCGGCCGTACATCACGATGTCAATGAGGCGATGCCGGAGCGTGGCGCTCGCACTGCTGCTAGCAATGTTCGCATCGGCGGCCGGCGCCGAAGAATCGATGTTCGCCTTCGTCTACACCACCGATCTGCTGCCCCAGGGCAAATCGGAGGTCGAACAATGGGTCACATGGCGGCACCAGAAGAACGGCGGCTTCTACGATCAGCTCGAGGGCCGAACCGAGTTCGAATACGGCCTCACCGACCGGCTGCAGGTCGCGCTCTATGCCAACTACAACTGGACGCAAGCCTTCCACAACGGCCCGTTCGGCGCGACGACGCCGCCGGAACAGTTCGCCGATTACGTGGTCGGGCCGGATGACATCTTTCGCGCCTCGCGCTTCACCGGCATCTCCGGCGAGGCGATCTACAGGATTTTGAGCCCCTACACCGATCCGATCGGGCTTGCCCTCTACACGGAGCCGACGATCGGCAAGAATTTCTTCGAGCTGGAAAACAAGATCATCCTGCAGAAGAATTTTTTTGACGATCTTTTGACCATCGCGTTCAACTTCACTTATGCGCCCGAGTTTCGCAATCTGCCCGGCGATGACGATCCCTCTGTGTTCAACTGGCAGGAGGAGACCGACGCTAATTTCGCGCTGGCCGCCTCCTACCGCTTCATCGAAAACTGGTCCGCCGGATTCGAATTTCTGAACGAGCGGGAATACAACAGCTTCAATTTCACTCATCTGTCGAACAGCGCCTACCACCTCGGTCCGACCCTTCATTTCGGCGGCGAGCGTTTCTTCTTCACGGCGACCGCGCTGTGGCAGATGCCCTGGGCAACGGTGCACAGCGATACCGTGCCGGGGACCCTCGTCAACGGTTTCGTGCTCGACAATGATTTCGAAAAATTTCGTTTCCGGCTCAAGGCCGGCTACACGTTCTGAGGGCAAGGCGCATGAAAGCAAGTCAATGGATCTGGCTTCCCGCCGCGGTGATCTCCACCGCGGCCCACGCCACGACCTACTTTTCGGTCGAGCAGGTGCAGCGCGCGATCTTTCCCGGCGCGAGCTTTTCGGCGACCAGCCTGCCCAACGCCTGGCGGGCATCGAACGGCGGCTATGTCATCGTGGACCGGGTGGTCGGCAAGCACGAATACATCACGCTTGCGGTCGGCATCCATTCGAACGGCACGGTGAAGCAGATCGAGATCATGGATTACAAGGAATCCTATGGCTACGAGGTGCGTGAAGCGCCGTGGCGCGCGCAATTCGTCGGCAAGAGCGCGAGCTCGCCGCTGCAGCTCAACGGCGACATCACCAACATCAGCGGCGCGACGCTCTCCTCGCGGCATGTCACCGATGGCGTCAAGCGCATCCTGCAGGTCTATGAGACCAGTTTGAAGGGCAAGCGATGAAACGGGCGCGCCCCCTGCTCGGGACCTATGTGGAAATTGAAGTGGCCGGCCTTGCCGAGCCGGCGCTGGCGCGCGCGATCGATGCCGCCTTCGGCGCCATCGCGCGGGTACACCGGCTGATGAGTTTCCACGATGGCGAGAGCGACGTGTCGCGCCTCAATCGTTACGCCGCCTCCGAGCCGGTCATCGTCGATGGCTGGACCGCGAAGGTGCTCGAAAAGGCGCGGATCTTGTTCGATGCAAGTGGCGGCCTGTTCGACTGCGCCGTCGGCCATGAGCTGATGCGCAGCGGGCGCTTGCCTTCACAGGGCCTCGGCCATGTTGAAAGCGGCAGCTTTGCAGCCGTCGAGCTCCTGTCCGACAATCGGGTCAGGTTTTCGGCTCCCATCGCGATCGACCTCGGTGGCATTGCCAAGGGCTTTGCCGTTGACCGCGCGATTGTCACCCTGCGTGCGCATGGCGTGCGCGAGGCCCTGGTCAACGCCGGTGGCGACATGCGGGCCATGGGCAAAACGGCGCGAACCATTCATATCCGATGCCCCGGTCTGGATGGTCGCGCCGTACAGGCCGGCCTGTTGCGGAATGCGGCGATCGCGACCTCCGAGGCGG
Organism: Bradyrhizobium sp.; assembly: GCF_019244115.1. Lineage (GTDB taxonomy): Bacteria > Pseudomonadota > Alphaproteobacteria > Rhizobiales > Xanthobacteraceae > Bradyrhizobium. The sequence continues at coordinate 1,035 of NZ_JAFATE010000282.1, read as the reverse complement.
CTGCGACCGTCATGAAACAGCGTGCCCGGCTGCCCGCGCCGGGGTCGCACCACGCCTATTCCGTGGTGGCGCCAACCTGCCTGCTCGCGGATGCCTTGACCAAAGTTTTGGTCCAGACCCAAGACGCGCACGCCGGCTATTTTGCACGGTTTGGTGCGATCGCATTCGTGACGTCAGCCGACATCGCCGAAGTCAGGGTGGCCTGACCGATGCGCCTTGGCTTCTGGCAAAAATTTGCAATCTTCTCGACGGCCGCGGCCGTAGGCTTGTCCGGCCTGCTCTGGTTCGTTCTGCACGATGTCATGTCTGCCGAGCAAGACGAGATGGCCGACATCGCGCACATGCTGCTGGTTCTGCATGGCGCCTCGTCCTATGCCCTGCTGGTTACCGTCGGCTCGCTGCTACCGGTCCACGTCCGCACTGGATGGCAGCGCCGGCGCAACCTCGTCACTGGCCTGACGGTAACCGGCGCCATCGCCATTCTCGGCGCCACCGCACTGGTGCTCTACTATGGCAGTGAGGAGATGCATGCGCCGGCCAAATGGCTGCATCTGATCTTCGGCTTCGCCTGCCTCGCGCTGTTTCCCGCGCACGCATTCCTCAGGGAGAGAAGCCAGCACGTGGCCGCCGGCAACGGTGCGTCCGCTGCCGCGCCCTTCCTGACGCAGGATCCAGACTTTTGCGAAACGGTTCTTAAAAAAAAGTCCCTCGGCGTTGACCCGAGGGACCATTGCTCAAACCACAATCTGGCTGAAGCACGCGATGGCTAGCCAGACGACATCGCGCGTTAGAATGGATGGACTGACAACGTCCCGAACACCACACCCGCGATGATCGCGAGCGCGCCATAGGCCAATACCATCAAAATTGTCCCGCTTCTCGTCGGAGGCGAGCGCCCGTGGAAATTCATCCGGGCCTGATCCGACAGGTGGTACATGGTCCTTCTCCAGGTCGATCACGACGAGGTATTCGGACCAGAACAAAGAACCCCGAGCTCCGGTTTCAAGGCGCGGCGGAAAATAACGATGCTGATAT